>JAHHSS010000026.1 GCA_020025095.1 Peptostreptococcus sp. | reverse complement strand
TTTCGACCAAGAAGACTTTTTTATTACCATCAACGTTAAATATTATAGAACCATTATAAAAACGGACTGAGATATCCCAGCCCGTTAAAATAGTACTATTTTTTTATTTAAATTCTTTATCGTGTAAGTAATTATAAAGGTCTGGGTAAACTTCATAATAAGCAGCATTATCCCCACAAGTTACCTTTATAAAATCTTTTCCCATAGTCTGAATTGAAAGAAGAACTCCAGATTTATCCACTTTTATAGTATAGTTATCCTTCACCTTAGTAAATTCTTTCTCTGGTTGAATTCTTCCTACTTCTCTCTTATATAATATCTTATTTATAAGATCCTTCTTTTTCCAAAACCAAACTTTTTTTTCTTCATTTCCATGATAAATTTTAACATCTCCGATTTCTCTACCATTCGTAATAAACTCAACCGAAATATAAATCATCCTTCTATACATATTTTGAAAATCTTTTTTTTCATTTATAGGAATCTTATAGCATTCTCTCTTTTTGCCTGATTTTAATACAAAATAGTTAAAATCAGTTTCGAATTGAATGTTATTATTTGTTTTTCCTTTATTTACAGGATTGAATTCATCACCTACATCTCTAACCTTTACAAAGCTAGAGATAAAGCGTCTTAAATCATCTAAAGCAGGCCCCTCTACCTTTATATCATTTACTTGATCATCTGATATAAAAGCCTTTTTACTGTCCTTAAAACGCTCCATCAACGTCTTTTTATTCTCAACCATTTTTTTATTTTCTATTTCTTGCTGAACTTTTGTTTTTTCACCATCACTATTTACATCCATAATTTTTGTTTCATTACTAGCATGGTGTTTAATATAACCTCTAGACATTTTAAAAGAAATAAAATACAGAAAGAAAAAACCTACAACAGCTATTATTAATATAGTCGTCTTTTTTAGTTTAGGTATTTTTTTATTTTTCATTTTTCATCACTTCTATTTTTTTGTTTATACAGTTAGATAGATGAGCAAACTCCTCAAGACTTAGAGTTTCTCCTCTCCTCTTTTCATCTATTTCTGCCTCTATTAATACTTCTCTTACAGCTTCTTTCTCAAGAACGCCCATACTTGTAAGCGAATTTAAAAGTGTTTTTCTTCTCTGTCCAAAAGCAGCTTTTACTGTTTTAAAAAATATTTCTTCATTGTCTACATCATATTTTTTTTCCGGTCTTACTCTAAGAGCTATTACTATGGAATCAACATTCGGTTGTGGTACAAATAAATGTCTTGGAACTTTTGCTATTATTTCTGTATCGCAATAATATTGTACTGCCACAGACAAGGCACCAAATGTCTTATTCCCTGGATTGGCATTCATTCTTTCTGCAACCTCTTTTTGAACCATAATTACTATATCAGTAACATTTACATTTTCCTCTAAAAATTTCATAATTATTGGCGTAGTGATATAGTAAGGAAGATTAGCAACTAATTTTACTGGTCCTCCATCCAAATTTTCATCTATCAACTTATTAATATCAGCCTTCATTATATCTTCATTTACAATAGTTATATTGTCATAGTCTGCAAGTGTTTCATTTAAAATTGGTATTAAATTTCTATCAATTTCAACTGCCATAAGCTTTTCGGCTTTTTGTACTAATTCCCTTGTAAGAGTACCTATACCTGGGCCAACTTCAATTATTTTATCGCCTTCGCTTACACCAGCCCCCTCTATTATACTATCTATAATATTATCATCTATCAAAAAGTTCTGTCCTAAGGACTTAGTGAACTTAAAGTTATGTTTTTTTACTATCTCCATAGTCGCTACATGCGACGAAAGTCTTTTATTCATAAAATTACCTTTCTAAATTTCTATTATTAAAAAACAGCTAATCATATCCAACTGTAGCTGAACTGTTATTAATAATTATATATATTTTTTTAATGATTTATTGCTACAGCTTTTATTATAACAGATTTTACTTAAATCAATCTTTACATATTTACTACAATCATATTCCAATACTAAGCAAAAACTATATTAATTATTCACATACTTTAAAAGCAGCTTTCTCAAACTCATCTCTTGTTACACCATAATTATTTATTCTATTCAGGAACTGTTTTGAATTACCATAACCTATTCCTAAAATTTTTCCTATTTCATCTCTTTTTTCAGAAGAATTGTCTGAGCCTATTAAACCATATCTTATTAAGTCCGAATTAGTAAATTCACTTCTCTTCTCTTTTGACTCTGTTCTTACTTTTTCAAGAGCCGATCTAATACTTTCTGGACTTGCATTTTCTATACCAATATCTCCATTTTTTTCTGCCTCTCCTCTCGGAAGAAATGCATGCTTACATTCTGGTATCTCTGCTGCTATTTTTTTTCTTATTTTTTCACCTGCAAAATCCGGATCTGTAAATATTATTACCCCCTTCTTCTTTTGTGCAGTTTTTATTCTTTCCATAACTCCTTTTGGAAAACCAAAGCCACCCGTTGCTATAAGTTCGCAATCAACTGCTCTTTTTACAGCAGTTATATCATCTCTACCTTCTACTATTACTACTTCCTTTATCATTTGTCTCTCCTCTAAATTTATCTATAATCATTAAATATATTCTGCTACTCCTCTTTGTTTTCCTAAATATTTTCATCTATATATACTAGCATTTCTATTTATCTTCTTTTGAACGTATTATAGCTCTTGCTGCTTCACTTAATATATTTGAACAATAGCATAAAATCATTACATCTAAAAGTTTATTATTATTACTTACTATATTATCTTCTTCCAAATTTTCTATAACTAAATCTAGATTGTTTACTACAATCTTTTCTAAAACTTCCTTTTTACTAATAAACTTACTATATATTTCATCTATTTCAAGCTTTACATTATCACTTTTTTCAGAAGTTTCTTCTATATAATTAGAAAATTTATTTTCTTTGATATTTTTTTCTAGCTTTTTGTTTTTTCCTTCCCTATTTTTGTTAGCAAGTTTATCTGATTTTTTTGATTTTTTAATAGATTTTTCATCTAAATTATCCACTTTTTCTACAGATTCATCCACTAATTCTTTAATCTCAGAAAGACTAATTTCTCTTTTCAACATACATGTAACTAATATCATTAATATATGCTCTTTATTGTACTTTTTTTTGTATGCTGGTTGAATAATTCCACCCTTAGCATAATTGTTTATCATTGTCTTTGTTAATTTTTGTTCTCCATAGTTATAAGGAAAGTTTTCATCAAATAAACTTAATAATTGATCCATATAAAGATATATACTCGGTATTTCATCCTCTTTCATATCTTTTTTCTCTATTAATTCTTGAATTATTTCTTTTATATCATACATATTATCCTCTCCTTTTTTCATTCTTAAATTAGAAGAAGTCTTCAAAACTCTACTTTTATTTTAAAATATAATCTTATTATTTTTCACAATCACCTATATACTCAGTATATCATTCATTTTGTAGATTTTTGCTAAGTTATTTTATTACAAATAATTATTATATCACGATTTAATCCACATTGAATAGCCATTTCAAAATATAAAAACATTTTTATATTTTAAAGTTACTTGAATTTTTTGTATAATCGATATATAATACTCTTATATGTAGTATACGATACTACTTGTACTAATTTAAGAAATGAGGTGAAAATATGTCTATTTTAAGAGATCCGATTAGTTCTATAACTCATCTAATTGCAGGTGGACTCTCTATAATAGCAACTGTGCTTTTAATTTCAAAACAACTTATTCTAGGAAATGTTAATCATATGTTGTTTATCTCCAGTATAATATTTGGAGTATCACTCATACTTTTGTATTTCACTAGTGGCATTTATCATGCAATAAGTGCAACAAAAGAAAAAACTATTCTAATCATGAAAAAACTAGATCACTCAATGATTTATGTATTGATAGCAGGCTCGTACTCACCTTTCTGTCTTTATGTACTTCCTAAAAAGATAGGAATACCAGTTTTCGCAATTTTATGGATTATTGCTATTATCGGAATTACTTTAAAGATTTTATGGATACATATGCCTAGGGTACTTTCAACAGCTCTTTATATAGGTATGGGTTGGGTTGCTTTATTTGTAATTGAAGAGCTATATGTGAATCTTCCCGGACAGGCATTTTTCTTATTAGTTCTTGGTGGTGTTTTATACACAATAGGTGGCGTGATTTATGCGATAAAGAAACCTAACTTTAAAAACTGGAATTTCCACGATATTTTTCATATTTTTACTATGTTAGGTTCACTTTCTCACTTTCTTCTTGTATTTTTATATTTGATTTAGATATATAAAAATCGAGAAAGATATTGATAAATTAAAGTATAAATTCTTATCGAATCAAAAATTCATTCATATAAAAAGGCGATGTTTCATTCTAGAAGTGTCGTCTTTTTTATATTTTTATTATAGTTTGACTTAATAATTCCATAATATATTATTTTTGTTTTTTGGTAAAAATAACATTTTTTATACTACAAATCTACTTAATAAATGCATAAAATTATTATTTTTTTCCTTTATCGATAATATCCACTTTTATTCACATCATATTAACATTTTATAAACAAGTTTTCAACACATAAACCACGAGTTATTCACATACTTATCAACATAATAAACAAGACTGATTGCTATTTTTGAATCTTTTTATCTATATATTATAATTTTTCTATTTTATCCACAGCTTTTTTTATTTATAATAAGTTATACACATATTCACCTGTGGATATTGTTGATAAGTATTAAAAATTATTAATACATCCTTATTATTTTTATTCTTTTTTCCTTTTAACTTCAGAAATTTTTCAATACTTATTTCAGAATAAACATAATTTTATATTATTTTTAATGTAAACAGACCTTTGTATGTAGGATTGAAACATTGTCTACTAAGTGTATCATGTTTAGTATTCCCTCCAGTAAAATAATATTTTAAAGAAAATATAATAAAATTGCCCTCACCTTTATTTTAATTTCTTTAATAAAAAGTCTTTGCTAAAGAAATTATATATTCTATTTTATATTGATAAGATAATAATTTTATATTTAAGTGTGGATTGTAAATAAAAAAGACACTGCTATTTTACAGTGTCTTTTTCATTTATTTTATTTTGAAGAATTTTTTTGCATTTTCTTTAGTTACTCTACAAACCTCTTCATAAGATATTCCTCTTATTTCTGCTATCTTCTCCGCCACATATTTCACCTTTGATGGGTCATTTCTTTTTCCTCTATATGGTACTGGAGTCAAATATGGCGAATCTGTTTCTATAAACATCCACTCAAGTGGAATATTTTCCGCAACTTCTACCGTCTTTCTATTATTTTTAAATGTCACAGTCCCTGGAATAGATATATAACATCCCATTTTTATATATTCTTTTGCCAAGTCAAGTTCACCACTATAACAGTGAAGTACACAAGCTGTTTCAGGACTTTTATATTTCTTTATTATATCAAATGTATCTCCATGAGCATCTCTATCATGTACTATAAATGGAACACCTAATTCATTAGCAAGCTCAATTTGTTTTATAAACCACTTTTTCTGTAATTCTCTAGGTGAAAGGTCATAATAATAGTCAAGACCTATTTCTCCTATTGCAACTACCTTTTCGTTATTTTTGACCATTTCTCTAAGCTCTTCTATGTCCGCATCTGTCATATTTTCTACATCATGAGGATGAACACCTACTGCCGCATATATAAAATCTACTTTATTTGCTAAATCTACAGCTGACCTTGAAGATGGCATATCAGCTCCTGGGTTTACTAACAAATCTATTTGATTCTCCCTTAAATGTTGAATTACTTCTTCTCTATCTTCATCAAATTTTTCATCATTTATATGTGCATGTGAATCAAATAGCATTATCTCACCTCTGCTCCATCCTTAGCTTCTGCTGCTTGAGGAATTACTAGATCATCTCCATCATCACCAGCTGCAAGAATCATACCTTGTGATAAAACCCCCCTTAACTTAACAGGCTTTAAATTGCATACTACTATTACATTTTTTCCTACCATTTCTTCTGGTTTGTACCAATTAGCTATTCCAGATACTATCTGTCTTTCTTCTGAACCTAGCTTAACTTGAGACACTAAAAGTCTATCTGCCTTTGGATGTTTTTCACACTTTACTATCTTTCCTACTCTCATTTCAACTTTATCAAAATCGTCAATTGTTATTTCTTCTTTATGCTCTAAAGCTTTCACTTCTTCTACTTTCCTTTCTTCAAACATTTCTTCAAGAGTTTTAATTTCTTCTTCTACATCAAGTCTAGGGAATAATGCTTCACCCTTGTGTACTTTAGTTCCATCTGGAATAAGTCCAAATCTATCTGCACTCTCCCAATTATATAGATTTTCTTGCCCTGATATTCCTAGCTGTTCGAATATCTTTCTAGCTGTTTCAGGAAGAAGCGAACTAAACATAGTGGCACTTAGTCTTATTGATTCGCAAAGATTATAAAGTACCTTATTAAGGACATCCTTATTAGACTCGTCTTTTGCAAGAACCCACGGTGCTGTTTCATCTATGTACTTATTTGTTCTTCTTACTAATTTCCATATATTTTCAAGGGCCTCATGGAACATAAATCCATTCATGCTATTTTCAAAATCAACTCTAGATTGCTTGTATGTTTCAATTAAACTTTCATCAAACTCAGTTTCGGCATCATTTTTTACAAGTACACCATCATTATATTTTTCTACCATTGATACAGTTCTTGAAACAAGATTTCCTAAATCATTCGCAAGGTCTGAATTAATTCTGTTAACAAAGTTTCTGTGAGTATAACTTCCATCCTGACCAAATGAAAACTCTCTTAATAAGAAATACTTTAGTGCATCTACTCCATATCTTTCTATCATTGGTCCTGGATATACTATATTTCCCTTTGATTTACTCATCTTATCATCTGCAAATAATATCCATCCATGTCCAAATACTTTCTTAGGAAGTGGAAGATCTAGTGCCATAAGAATTGCTGGCCATATAATCGTATGGAATCTCACTATTTCTTTGGCAACAAAATGAACATCCGCTGGCCAATATTTCTTATATTCATCGATATTTTCTGAACCATATCCTAAAGCTGTTATATAATTGCAAAGAGCGTCTATCCATACATATATCACATGTTTTTCGTCAAAAGGAACCTTAACTCCCCAATCAAAAGAAGTTCTTGTAACAGATAGGTCTTCTAGTCCTGGATCTAAGAAATTCTTTATCATTTCATTTTTTCTACTTTCTGGATAAACAAATCCACTTTCAAATAGTTCTCTTATTCTATCTTCATATTTTGATAGCTTAAAGAAATATGATTCTTCTTTTACTAACTCTGTTTCTCTTCCACAATCAGGACACTTTCCGCCTTCTAAAAGCTGAGTGTCCGTCCAAAAACTTTCGCAAGGAACACAATAGTGGCCTTCATATTCACCTTTATATATATCACCTTGTTCATAAAGCTTTGTAAATATTTTTTGTATCGCTTTTTCGTGTCTTTCTTCTGTTGTTCTTATAAAATCATCATTTGTTATTTCAAGTTTTTCCCATAGAGCTTTTATATCCGCTATCTGAGCATCTAAAAAATCTATTTCACTCATTCCAGCTTCCTTAGCCTTCTTCTGAATCTTTTCTCCATGCTCATCTGTTCCAGTAAGGAACTTAACGTCATAACCAGAAAATCTTTTAAATCTTGCTATAGCATCTGCTGCTACTGTAGTATAAGTATGTCCTATATGTAACTTTCCACTCGGATAGTATATAGGAGTTGTAACATAAAATGTTGGCTTAGTCATGATCTAATCCTCCTCTAAAATATATTTTATAGTATTTTTGCTTTCTACTTAGTATTTTTCTAAGTGTATATAAAAAACTCGCCACCTATGATAAAACATAGGGGCGAGTATTATTCACGGTACCACCCTATTTATTGCAAAAATGCAATATCTCAATTAAACTTAACGCGTCAAACGCATATCCTAACTACTGCTCAGATATGTAGCTCCAAGTCCATGTTCGATATTTTTACAGTATCGGCTTTCACCCAATCCGACTCTCTTTGACCTTATTGTATATCTACTCTTCTCTTCTTAGCTGTAATATAAAACTTTTTATAAGGTAATTATACCCTCTACAAAGATTGCACATATTTTTTGAAAATTTATATAGCATTTTTCTTGTATCTTAACTTAAATATAACTAAACATAGTGTTTTTATATGCACTTTTCTTTGTACTACAAACAAGTTTATAATAAATCGCATTAAAAGTCAATTATTATAGGATTGATTTTGCCTGAATTGGAGTTGAAAGTATTACTGAAGTTTTAGTTCTTCCGTAATCCTTTAAACTATCTATTACATTTTCTAACTCATCCATATTTTCAACTATAACCTTTATTAAAGAACTATCATCTCCTGTGATATGATGGCACTCTACGATTCTAGGATCATTTCTTACTGTATCAAGGAAAGCTTCGTAAGCTGTTCCTGGCAATGATACATTTATAAATGCCTTAATTACTCTTCCCATAGAATCTGGATTTATTATTGCCTTATAACCAGAGATTATACCTGCTTCTTCTAATCTCTTTACTCTTTCAGATACAGCTGGAGAAGTAAGTCCTACTGCTATACCTAAGTCCTTCATAGAAATTCTACCACTATCCTGTAAAATTTCAATAATCTTTGCATCTGTTGAATCCATTCTTTCTTCATAAGATTTCTTTGTCATTTTACCCACCTACTTTACATAAAATATATTAAACATTCCTTCTCGAGGCCACCATATCATTTTTGAGATTCCATAGTTTCTGAGATAAGTCTACCTTGTATATATGAGGGTTTTTTATTCTCTTATATTGATCCCAAATACTATTTAATTCTGCCTTGGCATAATCTTTAACTTCTTCAACACTTTTTTTAGATCTAACACATTCACCATTTAAAAATAAAGGTGATAACATTTCTCTTATTGCATAGTGTTCAAATGTTTTTCTCTTCCATGTGTAAACTGGATCAAATATTTCAAGAGGTGCTGTAGTATCTATTTCTTCATCATTCAATAAGATCAGATCTGCTGCTGCCTTACCACAATTATTATAGATTCTTACCACCTTCTTGAAGCCCGGATTATTGATTTTTTCCGGATTTTCTGAAAGCTTTATTTTTGGAATCAAACTCCCATCTGAGCTAGAAGTTGCAGCCAATTTATATACTCCCCCTAGAGAAGGATAGTCATACGATGTTATAAGCTTAGTACCTACACCCCAGGAATCTATTGCAGCACCTTCCTGTTTTAAAGATGTAATAGTGTACTCATCTAAATCGTTCGAAGCTGTTATAATTGCATCTGGATAACCAGCTTCATCCAATATCTTTCTTACCTCTTTTGACAAATATGCCAAATCACCTGAATCAAGTCTTACTCCTACTGGCTCATGACCTTTGGCTCTTAATTCATTAAATACTGTAATAGCATTTTTTATTCCACTTTCAAGAACATTGTATGTGTCTATCAGAAGAAGACAACTATCTGGATATATTTCTGCATAAGCTCTGAAAGCCTCAAGTTCTGTATCAAACTTCTGAACCCAACTATGAGCGTGTGTTCCCGCTACAGGAACATTGAACATTTTTCCTGCTAATACATTAGATGTACCGGTACACCCTCCTATAATAGCTGCCTTGGCACCATATAAACCTGCCTCAGGTCCCTGAGCTCGTCTAAGACCAAATTCAAGTACATTATCTCCTTGAGCTGCATTGCAAACTCTTGCTGCCTTTGTAGCTATTAATGACATAAAGTTTACTATAGATAACATAGCAGTCTCAATAAGTTGTGCCTGATATAAAGGTGCTTTCACTATCAATACTGGTTCTCCAGGGAACATTACAGATCCATCTTCTACTGCATATATATCTCCTGTGAACTTAAAATTTCTTAAAAATTCTATAAAATCTTCTTCAAAAAGATTCAGACTTCTTAAATATTCAAGATCTTCTTCCTGGAATTTAAGATTTTTTATGTAGCCTGTTACCTCTTCTATACCACAAATAATAGTATATCCACCTTCACAGCCATTTTTTCTAAAGAACACATCAAACACTGCAGTGTCCTCATGAGTACCTTTTTTATAGTACCCATTTATCATTGTTAACTGATACAAATCTGTTAACATTGTCAAGTTCGTGCCCATTTTTAAACTCCTTATTTTAATATAATATAGAACTTTATATTTTAAAGTCCTATTATATAATTCCATTTTATCATAAATAACTTGAAAATACTATTTTTATTGACATTTTTTAGTATTTTTTTATAATATATTTGTGTTTTCTTAATAACTAGCTATGCTAAATACAATTAATCAATTATCGTTTATTTATTTTTAAACCGACTTTTAATTATTAAAAATTGAACTTCTACTTAATATAATTTCCTTGACTGCTTATTGTATACAACATTTTTTATTCCTATGACATATTTTTCTTATTAAAGTTATCAAAAAAGTCATTTTATTCGATTTACTTTAATATAGAATAAAAATAATCTATTTGTTTTTTTAAAAAAAAGTCTATACAATTATGCATAGACTTTTTTATACACTTTTATAAATCTAAAACTTGCTTATATACAATATCTTTTTTCAAAGATCTATCTTTTGCCACCATCTTAATAGCATCTTTTTTACTCATACCCTTGTCCATAAGAATTTTTACATACTCTCTTTCACTTAAGTTTGTATATATATCAGTTTCTTTAACACTTTCCTTATTCCCATCTACTATAAGTATGTACTCACCTCTAGGATCATTTTCTTCATAATATTCTCTTGCCTCTTCAATGGTTGTTCTCATATATTCTTCATGCTTTTTAGTTAATTCTCTACACAAAGAAATTTTTCTATTGCCCCAAATATCTGCCATAAATTTGAGAGTTTCTTTCAGTCTATGTGGTGACTCATAAATTATTAAAGTAGTATCAATGTTTTTTATCTCATCTAATCTCTTTTTTTTCTTTTTTTTATCTCTATCTAGAAAACCTTCAAATGTAAATCTTCTAGTTTCAATGCCAGAACCAACAAGAGCTATCACAAAAGCCGATGCTCCTGGAAGTACTTCTACTTCTATATTATTTTCTATACATTCTCTTATTATGTCTTCACCTGGATCCGAAATCCCCGGCATACCTGCATCACTTACGAGAGCTATATTTTTCCCATCTTTTATCTCATCAACTAAAATTTTTCCCTTTGTATTTTTATTATGTTCGTGATAACTAGTAAGTGGTTTTGTAATATTAAAATGGTTTAATAATTTCAGGGTATGTCTTGTATCTTCTGCTGCTATCATGTCAACTGACTCTAGTACCTTTAAAGTTCTATATGTTATATCTTCGAGATTTCCTATTGGTGTAGGACAAATATATAATTTTCCCTTCATTATCTTTCTTCCTCCACACTTTTATTTGCATATATTTTTAAAATTTCATCTGTATAACTATTATCATCATTGTATACATATAAAGGCTCCATTATTTTAACTTCTGCTTTAGCGCATTTTACATATTCCACAAGAACCAGTTTGGGAGCTTTTCCAACTTTAGAATGAACAAATCTAATAAATTTAGCTTCTAATCTGTATTTTCTTCCGTAATACATCATATCTACTAGTCTAAGTGGTCTATTCACCATAAAAAATCTTCCATTAGCTTTTAATAATTCTGATGCTACTCTTATTACATCTTCTAAATCACACTTAATTTCATGCCTAGAAATAGCTTTTTTATCACTTTCATTAATAACACCATTTGCATGCATATAAGGAGGATTTGATGTGACAACATCAAACGCGTTTTTTTCTAGAATTCCCAACACATTATTTAAATCTTCATTTATTATCTTTACTCTATCATCTAAATTATTCAATTTTACTGATCTAGATGCCATTTCTGCAACTTCTTCTTGTATTTCAACACCATATATCTCTTTTGCAGAGCTTTTTCCCGCAAGTAGTATTGGTATTATAGCTGTTCCTGTACCTAAATCTACTACCCTTGAATTTTTTTTAACTTTCGCAAAATTCGAAAGCAAGACCGCATCTATGCCAAAACAAAACCACTCTGGATTTTGAATTATTTTCAATCCATTAAATTGCAAGTCATCTATTCTCTCTTTTTCTAATAATTTTACTTCCATTTTTTTCTATTTATAATTAAATTACCTTCCATTTAGTATCATTTCAATAAATTTTGAAGCCAAATTATAGATATAATAAATAGTTCTCTGTATGGAGAACTATTTATCAAAACTATAGTTTTTTACTTTTCTCTTTCAAGTTTTTTTAGCTCAGCAAGTGCTTCCGCATCTAATTCTTCGTCATTATTTTTATCTCTACCATCTTTTCTAAATGACTTAATTACCTTGTAATCGCCCTCAGACAATACAGCTACTGTTCCATCTTCATATTCAACTTTTATCGTCTCGAGTAAGTGATTTACATCTATTACTTTTCCCTTCTTGCCATCAAAGTTTTCTTTAACTATCCAACCTATAGCAGGCATTTTCTTTACCGCCTCAGAATATCCCTCTGCTTCATATTTTAAACAACAGAATAATCTTCCACACACACCCGAAATTTTAGCTGGATTAAGAGATAAACCTTGTTCCTTAGCCATTTTTATAGATACAGGCATGAATTCACCAATCCAAGTTGAACAGCATAGTGGTCTACCACAAGGTCCAATTGAGTTTAATATTTTCGCCTCATCTCTTACTCCTATTTGTCTAAGTTCTATTCTTGTTTTAAATATTGCAGCAAGGTCTTTTACCAAATCTCTGAAATCTATTCTTCCATCTGCAGTAAAATAAAATATTAATTTATTTCTATCAAAAGTATACTCGCAATCTATAAGAAACATTTCTAATTCATGTTCTTTTATTTTTTCTTCACAAGTTTCATAAGCTCTAGCCATTTTATCCTTATTTTCAGCATAAGTCATCTTATCGTCAGTATTGGCTATTCTTATAATTGGTTTTAGGGGACTAACTATTTCCTCTTCAGAAACTTCTTTAGGCCCTACTACGACCATACCATACTCTAGGCCTCTAGATGTTTCAACTATAACATCTACGCCTAATTCTATATCTATGTCTGCAGGATCAAAATAATATATTTTTCCTGCAGGCTTAAATCTTACTCCTACTATTTTTACCATGTTATTTAACCACCTCATAAATATTAAGTGCCATCGTCTGTATCGTAGTATTAAAATTACAATTAGCAGCAAGTTTTGTCTCAGTTTCCTCTATTATCGACATTACTCTGCCAAGTTGAGCTACAGTTGCAGACACTGCTATCTTTCTTATTATCTTCATTCTATCAATATTGATTAATAACTCAGTAGCTACACCTTCTCTATATAAAATAGCATCTCTAATGTATATTTTTAAAAGCTCTAGTATCCATTCAGTTTCACCAGTATAATTTTTCATATATTCAGATATTCTTGTAACTTCAAATTTATTGCTATCTATTATCATATACGATACAAAAGATTCAACCATTTCTCTAATTTCATTGACTTCTTTATCTTTACTAATTTCAAGTGCTGTAGATACACTCCCCCTTGAAAATAGAGATGATACCATTGCAGTATTTTCATCTATCCCCTCATCTAATAATATTTTTTTTATATCATTATTATTTAGAGGAGAAAATTTAACTTCTGTACATCTCGATCTAATAGTTTGTAAAAGAGCTTGTTCATTTCTGGTTATCAGTATTATTATACCATAACTAGAAGGTTCTTCTAAAGTTTTTAATAATGCATTTTGTGCCTGAATAGTCATTTTATCTGCATCATCTATCACATATATTTTATAATCACTATATGGCTTCAATCCCATACTAGAATTTAATTCTCTTATTTTATCTATTTTTATAGAATTTTCTCCTTTTTTAGCCTCTATCAATATATAATCTGGACTATTTTGTGCATTAATACCTATAAGAGAACTTGCAAATGACTCTGCCATTAATTTTTTACCTACTCCATCTGGACCCGTGAAAATATAAGCATTAGTTATTCTATTTGATTTTATAGCTGAATTTAGTCTTTTTTTTACTGTTTCTTGTCCTAAAATACCATCAAACATTAATTTTCACTTTCCTTTTCATTATCAATAGCCTTTAATACTTTTTCATATATTTCTTCATGAATAGATTCTATTGAACGCATTGAGCTTTTCTTAGCATCTACACAATTTATAATATTCCAATTATATTTATCTGCTACAAATTTTGAATTATTATAAGTTTTTACAAGATAACTATGATCGCTTTCATGTATATCTTTTTCTGCTTCATTAGTTATTTTATTTTTTCTATCTTTCATAAGTTCTTCGCTTATTTTTACTGGAACATCCAAAAAAAACACTTCACTTGCTCTTGGAAGTCCATAAAGTCCATACTCGTAGTTATCAAGCCATTCTAGAAACTTTTCTCTTTCATCAACATCATCCATTTTTGATGCCTGATGAACCATATTTGAAGTAGTGTATCTATCTGCTATTATGATTCCACCACCTAAATAAAAATCTTCCCACTCTGTTTTATATGAAGCATATCTATCGGCTGCATAAAAAGTAGATGCTATATATGCGTCTACATCATCTGCTTTCCTACCAAAATCTCCTCTTAAATACATCTTTACCAATGCAGATGATTCTGAATCATAATTGGGATATGATACTTTTTTTACATTATACCCATCTTTTATTAATCTATCATATAGTAGCTTTGTCTGAGTTGCTTTTCCGGAACCATCAGTCCCACTTTCAATCACAAACATTTTTCCTTTTAAATTACTCATTATTAACATCCTTTTCAATATTATTTGTAAAAAAATATTGATAGAAAACAACACACTTGCTCTTATCAATATAAATTAGCCTTATCTTTTAATATGAGCTATCTATACAAATGCATAAATAGCTCACACTTAATCATTATAACATTTTTCATTGATTAATTCTTGTATATAATAAATTATTTATAGAAATCACTACAAAATATGCTTTATATAATCAAATAAAGTTTCTACTCCTTTATTATTTTTATTTCTGTGAATTCAGAACTCTCCATTCCATTTATATCTACATCCATTTTTGATGCTGATATAATAAAGTCTATTATTTCTTTCTCTATTATTTCTCCTGGAGCTACAAGGCAAACTCCTGGTGGATAAGGTATTACGAACTCACCAGATATTTTACCAAGTGCTTTTTCAATTGCAACACTCTCAGTTTCCATATTAAAGGCTTCATTTGGGTGTATTTTTATTTCTGGATTTATGCATGGAAACTCTAGATTTATCTGTTTGCTTGTTGTCATTCTTTTTATATCATCGTTTTTCTTTTTCTTTCTCGCATCATCTATATCATCAAAAAATTCAAGGTTAAGACCAAAGAGCTTTTTCTCTGATATTTCATTAAGAGCTTCAAGCATAAGATCAAAATCTTTTTTCTTATTTCCAATCGTGCAAAGCATTAAAACACCGCTGTAATTAGCAAGTTCTACCTGAATATTATATCTATATCTTAGTACCTTAGCAAAATCATAGCCGTTTATACCATTATTTATTGTATTTATAAATATTTTAGTAGGATCTGTAGTATTGAAAATATCATATGATTTAACGTTTTTTCTAAAGATATAAATGTTATTTAACAACTCATCCATCAATTTCTTACCGTGTTTTTCATAAATGTCAAAAGCAATCTCTAAACTCATCATCATCATATATGATGGGCTTGAACTTTCCGTCATGGATAAAGCTCTGTCTAGTCTGCTTTTATCAACTAACTGAGAATAATTTGGCTTTTTTTTGATATTTTCTTTCTCACTCTTTTCTTTTTCATAGCATAAAGATTTTACTTTATATTCTTTGGTCTTTTCTTCAATTATTTTATTTTTTTCTATTAAATTATCATTTATTATCATTATTGATGTTTGTGTGATTGACGGAAGGCTTTTATGGACACTCTGAATAGCTATGTCCGCACCATACTCTATTGCTGAATGTGGAAATTTATCATTTAACCCAAAATGAGCACCATGAGCTTCATCTACTATCACTATCATCCCATTCTTATGAGCCTTTTCGATTATTTCAGAAATTCTAAAACTCATACCATGGTATGTTGGTCTTGTAATAAATATTGCTTTTGCATCTTTATTTTCATCTATCTTTTCAAGATATTCTTCTATTTCTGCACCAAGAAATATATTATTTTTCTTATCCACTCTTTCATTAACAAAAATAGGGTGAGCGTTTGCTAAAATACATCCGTTATATGCAGACTGATGACAAGCTCTATTAATAATAATCTTGTCCCCTGGTCTACAAGCTGAGATAATAGATGCTTCTATTCCACAACTACTTCCATTTATTAAAAATCTTACTTCAACATCATCATATTCAGGAAATAAAATTCTTCTTACATTTTCCTGAGATTTTAAAATCACATCTTTAGGATTGTGAAGATTATCTGTTCCTATAATTTCCGTTGTATCTAAAGTATATAATTCTTTTAAAATATCTCCATATCCTAATTCATCAAAAACTCTTCCATATTTATGTCCCGGCATATGAAATGAAACTATATCCGAATCTTTTAACTCTTTTAATCTATTGTATATAAATTTTTCCATAATTTTGACCTATAAAAAGTCTCCTCC
>JAHHSS010000025.1 GCA_020025095.1 Peptostreptococcus sp. | reverse complement strand
GAATCATAGTTCGTAAAAATCGGATAAAATAATCTATTTTTTGAAAAAAAAAGAAAAAAATACGAATTTGCTATTGCAAAAAAATATAACTACGAATAAAATAGAGGTGTAAGATGAAAATATACGAATTTTTTATTTAGTAATATTATTATATAGGGAGCTGATATCATGGAAAAATTAGAACAATTATACGAGGGGAAGGCAAAGAGGGTATTCAAGACAGATGACAAAGATTATCTTATAGTATCATACAAAGATGATGCTACTGCATTTAATGGTCTTAAAAAAGGAACTATCTTGGGAAAGGGCGTTATAAATAACTTAATGTCTAATCAATTATTCCAGTACTTATCTGAAAATGGAATCGAAACACATTATGTAAAAACTTTAAATGATAGGGAAACATTAGTAAAAGCTGTAGAAATAGTTCCTTTAGAAGTCATTGTAAGAAATGTTGCAGCAGGAAGCTTTTCAAAGAGATTAGGGGTTGAGGAAGGATTAGTATTTGATGAACCAACAATTGAGTTTTCTTATAAAAATGATGCTTTAGGAGATCCTCTTATTAATGATTCTTTTGCGGTTGCTTTGAAATTGGCGACTACAGAAGAAATAAACAAAATTAAATCAATGGCATTAAGGATAAATGAACTATTAAAATCATATTTCCTAGGTAATAATATAAAATTAATAGATTTTAAATTAGAATTTGGAAGATTTCATGGTGATATAATATTAGCAGATGAAATATCTCCAGATACATGTCGCCTTTGGGATAAAGAAACAAATAAAAAGTTGGACAAAGATAGATTTAGAAGAGATATGGATAATGTAGAAGGCGCATATTTTGAAGTTAGAAATCGTCTAGGATTTTAGGAGAGCATATGAGGGAAGATATAATGACTGGTTTAAAAGAAGAGTGTGGTGTATTTGGTGCTTATGATTTTGATGGAGAAGATGTAGCATCATATATATATTATGGTTTGTTCGCACTTCAGCATAGAGGCCAGGAAAGTGCGGGCATATCTGTAACTAAAACATCAGAAGATTGCAAAAATGTTAACTTCCATAAGGGGCAAGGGCTTGTAAATGAGGTATTTGATAAGAAAACATTGAATTCTCTAAAAGGAAACTTGGGAGTAGGTCATGTCAGGTATTCTACAGCTGGAGGTCTTGGAATAGAATGTGCTCAGCCTTTTGTAATACATTATATAAAGGGAATACTTTCTATGGCACATAATGGAAACCTTACAAATGGAACCGAGCTAAAAAATGAGCTAGCTATGACAGGTGCTATTTTTCAGACGACTACAGATTCCGAGGTAATAGCATATCTGATAGCTAGAGAAAGGTTACATACACTATCTATAGAAGATGCTGTTAAGAGTGCGACTCAAAAACTTCAAGGAGCGTTTTCTCTTGTTGTATCCAGCCCAGCAAAACTTATAGGCGCTAGAGATAGATTCGGATTTAGACCTTTATGTATAGGGAAAAAAGACAATACATACTTTTTAAGTTCTGAGTCAGCTGCATTAGATACAGTAGGTGCTGAATTTATCAGAGATGTAGAGCCTGGCGAAATAGTTACTATAAAGGATGGAAAAATAGAATCTCATTATTTTGCAAAAGCAGATGAAAAAGCTAGATGTATATTTGAATATATATATTTTGCAAGAACTGATAGTTGTATAGACGGTCAGAGTGTATATTCTTCAAGAGTGAAAGCGGGAGAATTGTTGGCAAAAAACTATCCAGTAGAAGCTGACCTTGTAGTCGGAGTACCTGAATCAGGTCTTGCTGCAGCAGTAGGTTATTCTCAAGCTTCTGGGATAGCATATGGTATGGCTTTTTATAAAAATAGTTATGTAGGTAGAACTTTTATAAAGCCAAAACAAAACGAAAGAACCTCTGGTGTCCAAGTAAAGCTAAATGTAATCACGGAAGTTGTAAAAGGGAAAAGGGTAGTAATGGTAGATGACTCAATTGTAAGAGGTACAACTATAAGAAATATAGTAAAGATGTTAAAAGATGCAGGAGCTTTAGAGGTTCATGTTAGAGTTAGTTCTCCCCCATTTAGGCATCCATGTTATTATGGAACGGATGTACCTAGCAAGGAGAATTTAGTAGCGGTAAATCATAGCATAGAAGAAATAAGAAAAAGTATAAATGCAGATTCTTTAGGGTATCTAGATAAAGAGGACTTGCCTAAACTATGTCCAGGATTAGGATTTTGTGACGCTTGTTTTACAGGAGAATATAAGGGTGGAATACCTTCTGACTTATCTAGAACTGGATCTTGTTTTTCAAAGTTAGTTTAAACTTAAATATCTATATTATAAAAATCGCCTAATAAAGATTGTTGGGTGATTTTTTAAGAAAAAATTATGATATATAGTGAATAATTTTTGTTTATTTAAACTAAAAAAATCATCCCTAATTAAGCTTTTAAATTAGGGATGATTTGTATTTTAGTTTAAAATAGAATTTGCAAAAGCTTCACTTATAGAGCTTTTTCCTCCGATTATGTTAATATGTTTTATTCCAAAATTTTTAAACCAAGTTGATGAGTATAAATCATTTTCATCAACTAGTAACATAGGGGTATTAGTTTTTGGGATAATGGCTCCACATACAAGAGCGTCTATTCCTGTATTACCATTAGCAATGTGTACTGATTTAGCACTTGGGTACGCAATTTTTACTATAATTCTAGAAGTTTCATATCTGTTTTTACCTGCAATTCGGGCGATTTTAAAATCTGCAAGAGCTTTTTCTACTTTAGGGCTTACCGAATTTTCACCACCAATTATATGAATTTTTTTCACATTCTTTTTTTTCAAATACTTAATTATTGAATTATCAATTTTGTCAGGATTGGTAAGTAATATAGGAATATCAAGTTTAGTAGATAAATTCGCTACGGAAAGCCCGTCTGCTAGATTAGTAGCATTGACTATATATACTTCATTGCACGGAATGTTTTTATACATACTGTCAGTAAGTTTTATAGCGGTTTCATATCTGTCAGATCCATGTATTCTATTTACCTTTAGTCCTGTATTTTTAAGTTTTTTTACGATGGTATCATCAATTGAATTATTTCCACCTATAATATCAATTTCACTAGCCCCTAACCTTTTTATTTCAGCTAAAGTAGAATCACTTATTTTATTTCTTTCAGAAAGCAAAATAGGAGAGTTTAACTTTTTAGCCTGTAAAGGTGATATGAGTGAATCAGTTAAATTCGTTGAAGAAACAAGAATAACATGACTTGATTTATTAAAATATTTTTTAGAAACTTCAATTGCCGTTTCAATTCTATTTCTCCCTTCTATACGATTTGGACAAGCAGAATTATTTTTTACTTCAATATTATTTTTCCTCTTATTTGATGAAGAATTATGAGGAATTTTTTCAGTTTTTATAATAATTTTTTGCATATTATTATTTTTAAATAGCCCAGCGTGTTTTGGATTTGATGAAATCAATTTTACAGTTACTGGATTCTTTCTAATATCCAAATTATCTTTAAAAACATCCTCATCCAATTTAACTATTGAATTAGGAAGTTTTACTTCGCTTAATAGACAACTTTTAAAAGCTCCTGATGATATTTCTTTGATTCCTTCTTTTAAAATAAGCTTTTTAGTATGTCTAAACTTTACATTTTCTTCAAAAGCAAGCTTGCCTATATATTTTACATTTCCTGGTATAGTAATTTCGTCGCATCTTTGACCTGAAAAAGCTTTGTAGTCAATAACTTCAACGCTAGAAGGTATATCAATTTTACTGATAGGTGCACCAACAAAAGCTGATTCTCCAATTCTACGAACACCCTCTGGAATATCAATTGATTTTAGATGTATATTTCTAGAAAGTATACCATTAGGTATTTCTTTCATTCCTTTGGAAAATTTTACTTTTTCTATTAAGTTTAAGGAAAAAGAGCCCGAACCCATTTTTGTAACTGAATCAGGAATTTCAATTTCTTTTAATTGATTAGCATTAAAGGCAGTATTTCCTATGTATTTTAAAGATTTAGGCAAATTCACATGACTCAAATTATTTTGCCTGAAGGCAGAGTCTTCAATAATTTCTACTGTATCAGGAATTTTAACACTTTTAAGCCCAAGTGGAGAATAGACATCATCGGTTCTATAAACAACTCCATCTTTAGTTAGAAAAGCTTCTTTACCAATGCTAGTAATAGTTTTTCCATCAGGGCTTGTATCTGGTATTATAAGATTTTTATTAACCTTGAACTTTTCAATTCCTGATTTAGAGTAGCCTGTAATCTTAGAACCTTCATATGTGAAATCCTCTTTAGTCCAATCCATATCACTTTTTATCTTAAGTGATTTCATTGAGGATCTAAGTTCATAAAGAGCAGTATCAACATCTATTTGTTTAGCATCTCTATTTTCAAAAACTTTTTTTGCTTTATCAAGAGCTGAAATAAATATATTCCAACTTTCAGTTGTATAAAGTTTTTTATCATAGCTACTTGCAGTTTTTATTTCACTTTTAAGGCTAGTTTTTATAACACTAGCAGGAGAAAGTGTATTTATAGCAGTATTTAATTTTTCATTTTCGTTATCAATATCGTTTTGAGAAGATTTTTCGTTTCTAAATACCTTTTTTGCGTCTTTAAGAATCTGATTCATTTTATTCCATGATTTTTCCTCAAATTCTTCTGGATTTAAAGAATCAGCTGATTTTATAGTAGAAAATAAATCCTCTCTATCGATACCTTCAGAAACAAGAATAAGCTTTTGGTAGTCACTATGATATATATAAGTGTCTGAAGTAAGGTGTTTAGGATTTCTTGTATATAGATATACTTGTCCATTCTTATCTTTTCCAGTGTTATTTTGGAACACATAGTGCTTAATTTTAAATACGCTATAAGGAAGATGAACCTCTTCTAATCTATTGTTCATAAAACTATAATTGTCAATTTGAATTTTATATACATCATCGCTAATTTCAAGCTTAGAAATTTTGTTGTTTTTAAATGCTTCACTTCCTATTTTTAAAACTGATGAAGGTATATAAAGACTTTTAATATCATTATTTGCAAAGGCAAATGTATCAAAAGCGAATACCCCCTCTGGAATATTAAGTTCGCTTAGTTTATTATCAGCAAAAGCACTAGATTCGATAATAAATTGATTGTATCCATCTTTCATTTCAGGTAAAGTAAGCTTTTCTATTTCAAGCTTATTGAATGCTTCCCTTCCAATGCCTCTTACTTTTTTATTGATTGTTTTATCTCCTTCCTTTACTTCAAGCTCAAATGGTATTGTAAGATGCTTTTGAGTCTTAATTTTTTCATAACCTTTTTTTGAAAGACCGGTTATGCCAAAGAAAGTAGGGGTTTTAAGCATTGTAGAAGGAATATCTCCGTATGTAAAATCCTCAGAAGTCCATGTAGAAGATTTAGAGTCATATTCTGGTAAAATTTTTATTTTAACTGTAATTACATTTGAATTATCAATATTTATTTTCGTTTTTATTTCATTAGACTTTCTAATATCAAAGTTATCTAAATTCCATGAAATTTTTTCTTTAGAGCTAATAATAGTTTTTCCGTTTTTGTAATCAGTTGTGCCATAATAGAAAGGAATCTTATTTAATTTTTCCTCCAAATCTTTTTTAGATATGTGTTCATCTACCTTTAAAACACCAAAGTCAATACTTCCACCTTTAGCTAAGAATGCTGTCTTGGCCAAAAAAATCTCTCTATTGTTAGGTAGGTGCAAGTTTGAATTAATTTCACTTATATTATTTTCGAGAATTTTAACTGCAACACCTTTTTTAGAGATATTTAGTTTCACTTTAGGAGAAGACGCTAATGCTGAAGAATGAAGAAGTTCAAAGTTTTCTCCTATATTTAATGTTCCTTCAAGATTTGGACAATTTTTGAAAGCATATCTATCTACTGAAATGAGAGTACTTGGGAAGTTAAACTCAGTTAGATTTTTGCAGTTGGAAAATGCATTGAAGCCAATTTTTTCAAGACCTTCATTAGCAACAACTTTCTTTACCGTAGAAGCCGCAAAAGCCATCTTATCTATTTCTTGTAAATTTTTATTAAAAGTAATAGAGTCGATTTTGCTTTTTGCAAAAGAGCCAGAAGCAAGCTTTTCTACAATAACATTATCAATTTTTTCTGGAATAACGACATCTTTATCGGAGCCTATGTACTTTTTAATTGTTTTAGTGTTTTTATCAAAAGTAAAATTTGAATTGTCGAGGTCAGTATTATTTGATATAGGATTTAAATTAATTTTTATCTTTATTTTATCAAGCTCACAATCAGGGCAGCCTTCTAGGTGAGCTGAAATAATATTTGGTTTTGAGAAGTCTAATTCATTTAAATCCCACACAAGTTCATAAGGAACTACAGAAAAATCCGCGTTTGTTTTACCTATATTAAAAGGTATTTTTTCAAGTTCTGTTTTTAATTCTTCTTTACTTATATTTTCTTTAACATTGATAGTACCTAAATCTATAGTATAATTTTCTATAGAATCACCTTTAAAAGCTCTTGCAGCAATAAAAACTTTTCTTGTATTAGGAACAGAAATAGGAAGACTAGCATCGTATAAATTATTTTCGTATATACGAATAGGAGTACCTCTATCTGATATAGTAATTTTTATATTTTTACAATTATAGAAAGAATTAGTAAAAAGGTTTTCAAAATTTTCGCCGAGATGTAAATTTCCAGAAAGATTACTTGAATCTTTAAATGCATTAGAACCTATAGAAATTAAGGAATTAGGGAAATTAATATTTTCAAGTCTTTTACATGCCGCAAAAGATAATTCCCCAATTTTTTCTAAACCTTCATTTAGGGTAACAGTTTTTATACTAGAGCCTATAAAAGCCCCATCATCAATTATTTTCATATTACTATTAAAAGTAACAGAGTCAATTTTACTTTTTGCAAAGGCTTTTTTGCCAATTTTTTTAACTGCTAGGCCTTCGATTTTTTCAGGTATAACTACATTTTTATCATTTCCTTTGTACTTTGTAATAGTTTGATTAGCTTTATCAAAATCAAAACTATCTTTAGAATACACTTCTTCTTTTAAAAGATGCTCATTTATTAATGGTGGTATATTTTCATCGTCAGCAAATGAATTTACTGGAAGCATTGAAAATATTAATAATAATGACAGTAAAGTATTAAAAATTTTTTTCATTTTAATCCTCCTAATGATATATTTTAAAAAAGTTAGAAAAAAACATTTATCCCATAATTATTATATTATATATAGAATATAATATAAGCTCATATATATAAAATGTTCAGTATATCGAAGATTTCAATGGACTGGTATTATATAATTAGATAAATCTATATATAGATTTAATATGAAATTTAACAATGTATTTGTAAATAATGAAAATATTCTTATGATTTTATTATGTGTTTATAAAATCATAAAATTGACTATATAACTAAAAATGAGTTATAATAAAGTTTAGTGTAAATTTGTACTGGTGACAGTAAAGAGAGGTAAAGTAATGATTTTAATTTTAGCAGAGAAACCTTCTGTAGCTAAAACAATAGCTTCTTTTTTAGGAGCAAATACTAGAAAAGATGGTTACTTTGAAGGAAATGGTTATATAGTTACTTACGCAATAGGTCATCTAATATCATTGTACGATATGAAAGATTATGATAAGGAAAAGTACTCTGGATATTGGAAGATGGAAAATTATCCATTTATACCAGCAGATAGGTTTAAATTTAAAGTGGACAAGAGTAAGAAAAAACAATTTAATATAATAAAAACGCTTATTAAACGAAATGATATAGAGTATATTGTAAATGCTACAGATAATGATAGAGAAGGAGAGCTCATATCTTTTTTAATTCTTATGATGGCGAAAAATAAAAAGCCTGTTAAACGTATACTTGTAAATGAGTGGACGCCGGAAGATATCACAAGAGGAATGTCTTCTTTGAAATCAAATGAAGAAATGCGTAATATGCAAGCAGCGGGATATACAAGGCTCATTACAGACTGGCTTATAGGAATTAATTTTACTTGCATTGCGACTTTAAAATATGGAAATGGAAAGATGTTAAATGTAGGAAGAGTTATTCTTCCTACTGTAAAATTAATTTACGATAGAGATATGGAAATAAAAAATTTCATTCCTAAAATCTACTATGAAGTAGAGGGGAAGTTTAAGTCAAAAAATGGAGAGTATTTGGGAAAGTATCAAAAAGGTAAAGAAAATAAATTTGAAACAATTGAAGATGCTATGGCTCTAGTAGAAAGTATAAATTCTAAAAAGGGTATTATAAAATCTAAGAAGGTAACAAAATCAAGAGAATTTTCTCAAAAACTTTTTTCACTTACATCTTTGCAGGGATATATAACTTCTAAATATGCTTCATTCACATCAGATAAAGTACTAAGTGTTTGTCAGAGCTTATATGAAGGTAAGGGTAAGGGTGGTTTTATTACTTATCCAAGAACAGACTCCATGTATTTAGAGGAGAGCCTAGCTGAAAAAACTGAGAAAACACTTAATATACTTAAAAAAGGGCATCCTTGTTCTGAAGAAATAAAATTTTCGAAGAGCAAAAGGATATTTGATTCATCTAAGGTAGAAAGTCATAGTGCAATTATACCTACATATATAGTTCCGAATTCATTATCAGGAGATGAAAAGATAGTATATGAAGCAATTAGAGATAGATTTCTTTCTAACTTTATGCCTCCAGCAGAGTATGAAAATACAGAAATAAAAACAGATCTAGCTGGGAATGAATTTATTTCTAAAGGTAAAGTTCTTATAAAGGAAGGATATCTTGCACTAGAAAAAAAAGAAAATAAAAGTACTTTATTGCCTAAAATTGAACAAGGTGAAGAAGTAGGTGTTCTTGAAATTAAAGCGGTTGAAAAGACTACTTCACCACCTAAATCATATACAGAGGATACTATTCTTAAGGCAATGAAAAATTGTGGAAAGAATATTCCAGAAGATGATGCTACGGTGCTTTCAGGTTATTCAATTGGAACTTCTGCTACAAGAGCGGATGTTCTAAAAAAGATAAGACAAGTAGGATATGTTACTAAAAAAGGTAAGAGTTATTATATTACAGATTTGGGTATTAATTTAGTTGAAATATTTCCAGTAAAAACTCTTTTTGATGTAGATTTTACTGGAAAATTAGAAAAAAATCTTCTAGATATACAAAAAGGAGAATTTAATAGAAAAGAATATCTAAATATGATTTGCAAGTTCGTATATGAAAATGTAAATAATATTAAATATGGGCCTGATATAGCCATTAATACTGAAAAAGTAGTATATGATTCCAAAAAGAAGAAATTTGTAGAGGAAAAGTCAGTTAAAATAAAAGCTAAGCATTCTAATAAAGCATCGGCACTATCAAGTAGCTCAAAGAGAGAAAATAATAAGAAAATAGATGAAAAAACAGGACTTGAAATTATAGCAAGATGCCCAGAATGCGGAAAAAATATATTAGAGTCGGATAAGGCATTTGCTTGTGAAAATTATAAAAAGTGTGGATTTACTGTATGGAAAAACGATAAATTCTTAGCTTCAATGAAGAAAAAACCGAATAAAACATTTATCAAGTCTTTATCGAGAAAAAAAGTAGGAAAACTAAAGGGCCTAATAGATTCAAAAGGAGATAAATTTGAAGCTAATTTTACTTATGTTATAGATGAAAGAAATAGGCTGAGCCTGCGTATTTTGACCGACTAAATGAACTATGGTATAATGTTTCTGAAAAAATGAGGAGGAAATATGGCAGAAAATAAATTAGCGGGAAGGGGCTGTCAAGCACCAATTCCTGATGGAGACAGAAAAACACTTAAGGATATAGAGAAAAGTATTACAAAAAGATATAGGAAAAAAATATGGTCTAAGTTTATTAAGGCTATAAAAACATATAACCTTGTTCAAGAAGGTGATAAAATAGCAGTTGCTATATCAGGTGGAAAAGATAGTATATTAATGGCTAAAATGTTCCAGGAACTTCAAAGACATTCACCTGTAAATTTCGAAGTAGTTTATATAGCAATGGATCCAGGTTATCACGATAGCATTAGAAAATTATTAGAAGAAAATTGTGAATATCTGGAGATACCTATAGTAACATTTGACTCGCAGATATTTGAAGTAGCTGATAGGATAGCGAGTGATTATCCATGTTATATGTGTGCTAGAATGAGAAGAGGTGCGCTTTATGGAAAGGCTGAGGAATTAGGATGTAATAAATTAGCCTTAGGTCATCATTTTGATGATGTAATAGAGACTACTATGTTAAATTTGCTTTGTTCAGGGAACTTTAAGACAATGCTACCAAGGCTTCATTCAACGAATTTTAGTAATATAGAGCTTATAAGACCGCTATACTATATAAGAGAAGAAGATATAATTAGATGGATAAAATATACTGGAATATGGCCTTTAAATTGTGCTTGTATGGTTGCAGCTAAAAAGACAGGTAACAAAAGATTCGAGATTAAAGATTTGATAAAAGATTTATCAAAAAACTTTGTTAACGTTGAAAAATCGATATTTAGAGCAGCTGAAAATGTTAATGTTGACTCTATTTTGGGATGGCAGATTGATGGAGAAAAACATAACTTTATGGAAAGATTTCCAAATGACATTTCATTTGAAGATGCTATGAATAAGAGGAAAGAGCAAGAAAAAAGAAAGAAAGAATAGCTTATTTTTAAAATTGAAATTTTATAATCATTATAGATGGAGGTTGAAATGAATTATTTTGAAGACGAATATGTAGTAGTTGACCTTGAAACAACTGGTTTGAGTCCATATAATGGTGATGAAATAATAGAAATTGGAGTAACTGAAATAAAAAATGATAACATAAAATTGAATTATTCCAAACTAATTAAACCGAGAGGTATTATTTCTTCAACAATAACTAATATAACTAATATAACCAATGAGATGGTAGAAAATGCAGAAACTATAGAAAAAGTATTGCCGAGATTTAGAGAATATATAGGAAATAGAACAATGATAGCTCATAACGCAAAATTTGATATAGCTTTTCTAAACCACTATTTAAAAAAAATGGATCTTGAACCTATAAATAATTATATATGTACAATGGAAATGCTAAAGAAAAATAGGAACTACGGCGGTAAAAATAAAAAATTAGAAACTGCATGCAATTACTATGGAATAGTAAACCAAAATGCTCATAGGGCAGATTCTGATACACTTGCTACTGCTAAGTTATTTCTTATCATAAGAGAAGAAGTATAATAAGTACTAGATTGATTCTGATGTATAGGATATAATACTTTTAAGGAATAATTTTAAAATGTATAGGAGGTAGTATGTCAGATAAAAATAATAGAAATAAAATAAGACGAAGGACTATTTCCTCTACCGCTTCTAATCAAACTGAAAATAAAACAAATAGTTTTAGAAAAACAATAGAAGGTTACTCTGATAAAAATTTAAGAAATCAAGAAAACTCAAGAGAATTTTATAGAGATAGAGATGAAAATACATATTCATATAAATATAATGAAGATATAAAAATGTATAATCCAAGACGCTCTACAAGAGAATCTAGAGTAAAAATAATTAGAGAAGCTTCTTATAAGAACGATGATAAAGACTTGAAAATGTATAGTCCTAAAAGAAGCCAGAGAAAGTCATCTCTGTCTAATGAAGCAACAGAATCATCGGCAAAAAAAGGGAAGATAAGAATAAAGAAGCAAGCAAGCAGCGGCTCAGGTGGAAGGTATAGTTTAAAAGATAATAATAAGAATAAATATGACGACAGAAATAAAGTAATTAGATTTAGAACACCAAATATGGAAGAAAACGATGATGAATATTATGAAGAAGTTCCAAGGAAGAAAAAGGGTAAAATAGCGACTAGGCTTCTGAAAAAAATAATAACCACTATTTTGATATTATTTATAGTTGCAGGCTCGGCTGGTCTTCTTTATGTAAGAAGTGTTATATCTGATATGCCTGTTTTAACTAAAAAAATGGTATATGAAAGTTATATAAATAAAGATCCAGTTCCACTTTCAGAGATACCGAAAACTCTCCAAAATGCAGTAATAGCAGTAGAAGATCAAAGATTTTATAAGCATGGTGGTGTTGATATAAAATCGGTAATTAGATCCTTTGTAAACAATCTTAGTGGTGATATGATACAGGGAGGAAGCACCATTGATATGCAACTTTCAAAGAATTTACTAACGAATAATGAGAGAACTATTAAGCGAAAAATACAAGATATGTATAATGCTATGATGCTTAACAAAATAATGACAAAAGATGAAATTTTAGAAGCATATTTGAATAATATTTATATGGGAAAATCTGCATACGGTGTTCAAGCTGGTGCAAAACTCTATTTTGGTAAAGACGTATCCAAGCTGAACTTTGGTCAATGTACAATGTTGGCTGGAATAACCAATAACCCAAAATTATATCAAGATTATGAGCAGGCTAAAAAAAGACAAGCTGTAGTTCTTTATAAAATGTATAAATTGGGATATATAAAAGAGTATGTATACAAAGCTCAGTTATATAGGGATACACCTTTTAAATCTGAAATAGACAAGTAATATTTATATTTAAAAAGCCACAACTTTTGATTGTGGCTTTTTATTGTGTATCCATTTAGTTTTATTGTTAATTTAGTAAGTTTTTAGCTTGAGTTTTTCAAGAAAAGATTCCTCTTTGAAAAAAATAGATCAATATTAAAGGTTGTCATCTGTACAATCTATAAATCCAATTTATAGTCTTCATCTCTAATCCAAGATTTTTTCTTCATTATTTTTGCAATTAAAAGAGAAATGCTTGCAGGGAGTATGAAGTGTAATAATAATATCTCTATTAACAATGTACTTTTTCCTGTTGTAGATGACATAGTCTGCCAAGTCATTAATTGTCCGACAAGACCTGAAGTTCCCATTCCAGCTCCTGCAGGGTTATTTTCCATTTTAAAAAGAAGAGTAGCAACAGGTCCTAAAATTGCGCTAGTAATAATTGGTGGTAGCCAGATTATAGGTTTTTTCATTATATTAGGAACTTGCAACATTGATGTACCAATACCTTGTGCTAAAAGTCCATTCCAACCATTTGCTTTAAAGCTTATTACTGCAAAACCAATCATCTGAGCAGAACAACCTACAGTAGAAGCTCCAGCTGCAATTCCAGATAAGCCTAGTATAATTGATATAGCGGCAGAACTTATAGGCAGTGTCAAAATTATACCCATAAATACAGAAACAATAATACCCATAATAAACGGTTGAAGTTCAGTAGAACTTCTTATAAAACTTCCAAGAGCTTGCATTGCATTAAATAGATGAGGTCCAATTAAGTAAGCAATAATAGAACCAGTAATTATGGTCATAAATGGTGTAATAATTATATCAACTTTAGTTTTTCCTGAAATTAGTCTACCTAATTCAGATGAAATTACAACAGCTATAAAAGCTCCCAAAGGATCTCCTGGTCCAGAAATCATGAGATGGCCATTTTGAGAAATAATGCTTCCATTAAAAAATGACGATCCGAATGCTCCAATAAAACCAGTAACAGCAGATGCTAAAATAACCAATTTAGGGGAATTAAGGGCATGAGATACTCCAATTCCAATTACAGGTCCAGTAAGAACAGTGGCAATAGCAGCGATCGTTATCAAGAAATTTGATATATTTCCAGATAGATTAATACCAATTTGCTTTATTATTAAGCCAATTATTAAAGTAGAAAATAGGCCCAAGGCCATTCCATTTAATCCTACTACGAAATATCTATGGAATAATTTCCATAATAGTTGATTTTTTCTTTTTGACATGTTGTCCTCCTTTATGTTTTTATAATACAAGTGTCTAATATAAAAATTAAGTGTCTTGACATATGTATATTTATTATATATGAAGAATGATTAAAATTCAATTTAATTTTAATATAGCAAATCACTTATAAACACACTCATTTGATAAAAAGTAGTATTTGTTATATAATTTTTATGTATTTCAAGGAGGGTAAAATATGAATTTTAATGATATAAAGTATTCCAGGATAGATTATAATAAGATGGATAAAAAAGTAAAGGAACTTTTATTCTTGATGGATGAGAGCGAAACTTTTGAAGATTTTTTAAAATATATGAATGAAGTAAATAAAATAAGAAAACATGTTTTAACTATGAGTACGCTTTCAAGTATAAGGTTCTCAATAGATACTAAGGATGAATTTTATAAAAATGAAAAGGAGTACTGGGACAAACAATTGCCGTTTTTCTCAGATTTGGATATGCTTTTTTATCAAACTATTTTAAAATCTAGATTTGAAAAAAACATAGTAAAAAAGTATGGCAAACAATTTTATAGGTATATTAGAACCCTTGTAAAATCTTTTTCTAAAGAGATAATCCCAATGTTACAAAAGGAAAATTATCTTATGTCTGAATATACAAAACTTCTTGCTTCTGCATCTATAGACTTTGATGGGAAAAAGTGCAACCTTTCTGATTTATGTTCTTATATGGGTTCGAATGATGAGGAAAAACGAAAAAAAGCTATTGTATTGCATACTAGGTTTTTTGAAAAAAATGAAAAAGAATTTGATAATATATTTGACAAACTTGTAAAGTTGAGAGATGAAATGGCAAAAAAAATGGGTTTTAAAAATTTTATAGAACTCGGATACCTTAGAATGAACAGGACAGACTACAATGAGAAGATGGTAGAAAAGTTTAGAGAAAATACATTAAAAAAATATCTTCCTATTGTGGAAAAGATATACAAAGAGCAGGCGAAAAGAATAAATGTTGAAAAAATAAATTACTACAATGAGATGCTGGAGTTTGCTGACGGAAATGCTAAGCTTGAGGGTGATGGGGAATATATAATAGCTCAAGGGAAAAAGATGTATGAAGAAATGTCAAAAGAAACTGGAGAATTTATAGATTATTTAATAAAGAATAATCTGTTTGATGTAAAGGCAAGAGAAGGAAAAGCTATGGGTGGATATTGTACAATACTTCATGATTATAATGACCCGTTTATATTTGGTAACTTTAATGGAACAGTAGATGATGTAGATGTATTAACACATGAGGCAGGTCATGCATTTCAGGTATATATGTCAAAAAAATTAGACATGCCAGAGCTTATTTTTCCAACCTTAGATAGCTGTGAAATATTTTCTATGAGCATGGAGTTTTTTACTTACCCATGGATGGAGCTATTTTTTGGTGAAGATGCTGAAAAATATATTAAATATCATTATGATTCAGCAATTAAATTTCTTCCATACGGTTTGTTGGTAGACCATTTTCAGCATGAAATATACAAAAAAGCAGAAATGAGCCCAGATGAAAGAAAGTGCGTATGGAGAAAACTTGAAAAAAAATATCTACCCCATAGAAATTATCTAGATTTAGAATTTTTAGACAGGGGTGGTTATTGGTTTAGGCAAGGTCATATATTTAAAAACCCTTTTTATTATATAGATTATGTTTTAGCACAAGAATGTGCGCTTCAGTTTAAAAACTTAATGGAAATAGATAGAGAAGATGCCTGGAAGAGATATGTTGATATAAGCAAGCTAGGTGGAAAATATTCATTTATTGAACTGCTTGAAAAAGCAGGATTAAAAAATCCTTTTAAATAATAAGAAGCTTGGAGAAAAATCTCCAAGCTTTATTATTATAAGTTTTTATTATCTTTTAATAAAACATCGTGTGCTCCACCTTCTACTATAGAAGTTGAAGAAACTAATGTCAATTTGGCCTTTTTTTGTAGTTCTGGTATTGAAAGTGCTCCACAGTTACACATAGTAGATCTAACTTTTGATAAAGTAAGATTTACGTTATCTTTTAGGGAACCTGCATAAGGAACATATGAATCAACTCCCTCTTCAAAAGAAAGCTTCTTATCACCACCAAGGTCGTATCTCTGCCAATTTCTAGCTCTTGCAGAACCTTCTCCCCAATATTCTTTCATATATGCACCATTTATATTAACTTTATTAGTAGGAGATTCATCAAATCTTGAGAAGTATCTTCCTAACATTATAAAGTCAGAACCCATTGCAAGTGCAAGAGTAATGTGATGATCATATACTATACCACCATCAGAACAAATTGGAACATAAATTCCAGTTTCTTCAAAGTACTCATCTCTGGCTTTAGCTACATCAATTACTGAAGTTGCCTGTCCACGACCAATACCTTTTTGCTCTCTTGTTATACAGATTGATCCACCACCAATTCCGACTTTAACAAAATCTGCACCAGCTTCAGCAAGGAATCTAAAACCTTCTCTATCTACAACATTACCGGCACCAATCTTTACAGTGTCTCCGTATTTTTCTCTTACCCAAGCTATTGTCCTAGATTGCCATTCAGAATAACCTTCTGAAGAATCTATACAAAGTATATCCACGCCTGCTTCTAATAAAGCAGGTATTCTTTCTTCATAATCTCTAGTATTGATACCCGCTCCAACAACATATCTCTTCTTAGAGTCGTGTAATTCATTAGGATTTTCCTTATGAGAATCATAGTCTTTTCTAAATACCATATGAAGAAGTTTTCCTTCGTCATCAAGAACAGGTAAAGAATTTAGTTTATTGTCCCAAATTATGTTGTTAGCTTCTTTTAAGGTTACATCTTTTGGAGCAAAAACTACTTTTTCAATTGGTGTCATGAATTCACGAACCTTAGTATCAGGATCCATTCTACTTACTCTATAATCACGACTTGCAACTATACCTAGTAGTTTTCCGTGACTAGTACCATCATCAGTAATAGCTACAGTTGAATGACCTGTTTTAGCCTTTAAATCAAGTATATCCTGTAGAGTATTTTCAGGAGTAAGGTTAGAATCACTTATTACAAAACCTGCCTTGTGTGCTTTTACTTTAGCAATCATTGCTGCTTGATTCTCTATAGTTTGGGAACCATATATGAAAGAAATTCCACCTTCTTTTGCCAATGCAACGGCCATTCTATCATCAGAAACAGCCTGCATAACAGCAGAAACCAAAGGTATATTCATTTTAATTGTAGGTTCTTCACCTTTCTTAAATTTTACGACTGGAGTTTCTAAGCTTACATTAGCTGGTATACACTCAGCTGAAGAATAGCCAGGAACTAATAAATACTCACTAAATGTTCTAGATGGAGTATCAAAATAAAAAGCCATAATTTCATCTCCTTTTTAACCAAAATATGTATGATTTACATTATATCAAATTTATTCAAAAAATTTAATAATATATAAACAGTTAAAGATGATTTTAACACCAAATTATGAAAAAGTCTACAAAATTACAAAAAAAAATAAAAATTCGTGTAATATGTCGAATAAAATTATAATTTTTATTTATAAAATATGGAAAAAGAAAAAAATATGATATATAATGTA
>JAHHSS010000024.1 GCA_020025095.1 Peptostreptococcus sp. | reverse complement strand
TAAAAATACTTTTGAAAGATGAATAAAAGTAACAAAATGTAATTTTTTTACAAGATATCAAAATTAGTAAAATCAATACTTTCAATAAAAATATAAAAAAAGAGCATCAAAAAAAGGTTGCATTTTTGTAATTTTTATATTAGACTATGAAAGTGTAAAAAACAAAAATTACAAATTGTAACTTATTCGAGATGAAAATAGGTAAATATGAAATAAAAATTTCATGAAAAATAATATATTAAAAAAGGAGAATAATATGAAAAAAATATTTGCTATAGCGGCGACAGTTTTAATGGCTGGAACGATATTCTTGTCCGCAGAAACATTTAATACAAAGTCAGAGGCTGAAGAAAGTTCAGTAGTAGTAACTGAAATGGGATGGAAGAAAAATGGAAATACATATAATTATATAGATGCATCTGGAAAAAAGGTAAAAGGATGGAACAGATTGAATGGGATGTGGTACTATTTCAATAGTAATGGTGATATGGTAAAAGGAAAGCAGACTATTTCAAATAAAACTTATTTATTTAATGAAGATGGAAGTTTAAATAAAGAGATAAAAGCCCAAGCCAATCAAAATAATATCAAAACTTCTAATGAAAAGAAGAATCCAAATATCTTTTATGATAAGAGTGGGAGAGCATTAGGTACAGGTAAAAAGTATATATCAAATGCTAGTGCCTATACTGGAGATACAACTACTGCGTCTGGACAAAGACCTAGATGGGGGACAATAGCAGTTGACCCTAGAGTGATACCTCTTGGTTCGAGAGTATATGTACCCTATTTTGATAAAGTGTTTATCGCTAATGACACAGGCGGAATTATAAGAGGTACTATGATAGATATATTTATGAAATCTGCCAGAAATATGAATAATTTTGGAAGAAGAAATTTAGAGATAATAGTGTTAGATTAATTATAATGACTATTTAATATAGATATGGACAAAATAATCATAAATTATTAAAAAAAGAGGCAATTGCCTCTTTTTTTAATAATTTATAATATAATAGCCTGTTTACAAATTTATATAATTATAAAAAATTTTCTAAAATTTATTTATAGCAAAGATTTAAATTATAAAATATCCTTCGTATTATTAACTATGTATAAAATAATTGCATTATGTGAAGATGTATTCTTAATTTTATATCTTAATTTAGGTACTAATCTCATGGTATCTCCCTTTTTTAAGGTTACATTATCTCCACTATCACTATGAACGCTTAAAGTTCCTTTTTCGACTAAGATTATCTCTTCGCATTCATTCTTCCCAAAAGGATAATATGGAGTTTCAGTATGAGCTTTAATGATTATTCTAAGTAAATCATCACTTATCTTACTAGATTTTGTAGTTAAAAGTTGAAATTCAAGATTATCCTTTGTAGAATCTGAAAGTACAGGTTGATCGGCAACCCTTTTAACAAGATTATCTAATTTAACAGCATCTTCAAAAAGAGAAGATACAGATAAATTCATTGTTTCAGCTATAGAATTTAAAACACTTAAGCTAGGATTTCCCATACCACGTTCTAATTGGCTTAAAAGAGCTGTACTAACTCCAGATAGCTGAGAAAATTCTTTAATAGTCATGCTATTGTTTTTTCTGTAATTAGTTAAACGAGTTCCTATTTGTTCAACGTTCATAAAAATCCTCCTTCTTATGAGATTAATTGAAAATACAACTATATTATAACATTATTATTGTGAAAAAAATAGTTGGATTACGAAAAAAGTAACTTTATTTAAAGTAATTCATTAATTTGAAAGATTTGTATAAAAATATCATCTATGATAAAATATAATGATGGAATAAAGGAAATTAAATAAATATAGAAAGTTAGTGTGATTTAATGATAATATTGGGAATTGATCCAGGTCTTGCAATAATAGGATATGGAGTAGTGGAGTATAAAAATAGCAAGTTTAGAACAATAGATTATGGCGCTATTACAACACCAGCAGGAATGGGGGTAGTTGAAAGGCTTGAATTGATATATAAAGGAATGAATCAGCTTTTTCATATGTATGACATAGATGAAGTAGGTATCGAACAGTTATTTTTTAATAAAAATGTTACGACAGGTATAACAGTTGCTCAAGCTAGAGGAGTTATTCTTCTTTCCTGCGCTCATCATAAACGTCCTGTATATTCATATACACCTCTTCAAGTAAAACAAGGAGTTTGTGGATATGGGAGAGCGGATAAAACGCAGGTTCAAAAAATGGTTACTGCATTTTTAGGTTTAAACTCAGTGCCAAAACCAGATGATGTAGCAGATGCACTTGCCGTTGCTATATGTCATGCCCATTCAAACAGAGTAGGCAAGGAATTAGGAAGATTTAGTGAATAGATAATTTAGTTGCAAAAAATATTTTAAAATGATTAGATATTATATATTTTTTACTAATATTAATACAGTAAATTTTCGACTAGACAATTCTAATATATAGATAGCTTATTTGAAAGGATAAAAAATGATAGGATATATAAAGGGAAAAATCGTTGAAATAGGAGTAGACTATATTATTTTGGAAAATAATAATATAGGATATAAACTAAATACATCTTCAAATACAATCTCTCATATGCAGATTGGTGAAGAAAAAAAAGTTTTTACTAAAATGATAGTTAGAGAAGATGATATTAGTCTTTGTGGTTTTTATTCAAAAGATGAAGAAGAAATGTTTAATTTATTAACATCAGTTTCTAAAATAGGTACAAAGGTTGGAATGTCTATTTTATCTTTTGCAACAGCTTCGGAGTTAAATAGATATATTGCCACAAATGATATAGAGGCTCTTTCAAAAGCCCCTGGAGTAGGAAAAAAGACGGCTCAGAGGATAGTTTTAGAATTAAAAGACAAAATAAAGAAAGTTTCTTTTGAAGATAATACAGATATAGTATCTCCAGCTCAAGTTAAAAAATCAAACGGTGAAGATGAAGCAGTTGAAGCATTGATACAATTGGGATATTCAAAGGTAGAGGCTCAGGAGGCTGTTTTATTTGTTAAACAAGCAGGTATGGGGGTAGAAGAAATTATTAAAAAATCATTGGAATATATAATGAAGACAAGTATGAAATTTTAGTGAAAAATATTGGTATAAATAACTTATTAGAAGGAGGTAGCAATGTTTGATGAAGAACGCATAATCACTTCTACAATGAAAGAAGAAGATATAGATATAGAAAATAATCTTAGACCGAAAACTCTTGATGAATATCTTGGGCAAGAAACATCTAAAGAGCAGCTTAGGATTTTTATAGATGCGGCAAAAAGTAGAAATGAAGCACTAGATCATGTTCTCTTGTATGGCCCCCCAGGACTTGGTAAGACAACTCTTGCTGGAATAATTGCAAATGAAATGGGTGTTAATCTAAGGATTACTTCTGGACCTGCTATAGAAAGAGCGGGAGATTTAGCTGCAATTCTTACGAATCTTCAAGAGGGAGATGTACTATTTATTGATGAAATACACAGAATAAATAGAAGTGTTGAAGAAGTTTTGTATCCAGCTATGGAAGATTACTGTTTGGATATAATTATAGGTAAAGGACCATCAGCTAGAAGTATAAGATTAGATTTACCTAAATTCACACTTATAGGAGCCACAACAAGAGCGGGAATGCTTACAAATCCTTTAAGAGATAGATTTGGAGTAATATGTAAACTTGATTACTATAAAGAAAAAGAACTTGCTGAAATAGTAAGAAGATCATCTGGAATATTAAATGCAGGTATTATGGAAGAAGGTGCTATCCAGATAGCTAGAAGGTCAAGAGGTACTCCAAGAATTGCAAATAGATTATTAAAAAGAGTAAGAGATTTTGCTCAGGTAAAGGCAGAAGGAACCATAACTAATGAAGTAGCAGAAGACGCCTTGGAATTAATCGGAGTAGATAGTCTGGGGCTAGATTTTATTGATAATAAACTTTTAACTACTATAATAGAAAAGTTTAATGGTGGTCCTGTTGGACTAGATACTTTGGCAGCTTCAATAGGAGAAGATAGAAACACTATTGAAGATGTGTATGAACCATATCTCCTGCAGTTGGGGTTCATTAATAGAGCACCAAGAGGAAGAATTGCTATGCCTAGAGCATATGAGCATTTAGGAATACCATTTGAAGAAAAGAAATAAGATGTAATATAAAGAGAGGTAAATTGATGAAAACAAGTGATTTTAACTATGAACTTCCAGAGGAACTGATTGCTCAGCTTCCAATTAAGGACAGATCTAGTTCAAGACTTATGATAGTAGATAAAGAAACTGGTAAAATAGAAAACAAAGTATTTAAAGATATAGTTGATTATTTAGAAGAAGGTGATTGCCTAGTTTTAAATGATACAAGAGTAATACCAGCAAGATTAATAGGTTCAAAAGTAGAAACAGGTGGAAAAATTGAATTTCTTCTTTTAAAAAGAAATGAAGATGATACTTGGGAAACACTTGTGAAACCTGGGAAAAAAGCAAAAATAGGTGCAAAATTTAGTTTTGGAGATGGAAAATTAATTGCTGAAGTAGTTGGTATGGGTGATGATGGTGCCAGAATAGTAAAATTTGAATACGATGGAATATTTGAAGAGGTACTTGATGAACTAGGAAATATGCCACTTCCTCCATATATTACAGAAAAACTAGAGGATAGAGAAAGATATCAGACAGTTTATTCAAAGCATAATGGTTCAGCAGCAGCTCCAACAGCTGGTCTACACTTTACAGATGATTTGTTAAAAAAAATTAGAGAAAAAGGAGTAGACGAAGCTTTTGTAACCTTACATGTAGGTCTTGGAACTTTTAGACCAGTTAAGGTAGACGATGTATTAGAGCATAAAATGCACTCTGAATACTATATGGTTAGCCAGGAAGCAGCAGATAAAATAAATAAAGCTAAGAAAAATGGAAAGAGAGTAATTTGTGTAGGAACTACAAGTTGTAGAACTATAGAGTCCGCTGCAGATGAGGATGGAAAATTGAAAGCTACAAGTGGTTGGACTAATATATTTATATATCCTGGATATAAATTTAAACTAATGGATAATCTAATTACGAATTTTCACCTGCCTGAATCTACACTAATTATGCTTGTAAGTGCACTTTCAACAAGAGAAAATATATTAAATGCATATGAAGAAGCCGTTAAAGAAAAATATAGATTTTTTAGCTTTGGAGATGCTATGTTTCTTAAATAATTGCTTAAAAACATCGCTTAAAACTTAGTTTTAGCATAGAGCATAAAAAAAAAGTAATAAATATTCAATATTTACGAATTAAAAAGATGGAAAGGAAAAAATATGTACGCAGTAAGATATGAATTAATAAAAAAATGTAAGCAGTCAGGAGCGAGATTAGGAAGACTACATACGCCTCATGGGGTAATAGAAACTCCTATTTTTATGCCAGTTGGTACTCAAGCTACTGTAAAATCAATGACACCAGAAGAATTAAAGGAAATAAATGCCCAGATAATATTAAGTAATACTTATCATCTTTATCTTAGACCAGGACATGAACTTGTAAAAAAGGCTGGGGGACTTCATAACTTTATGCATTGGGATAGACCAATACTTACAGATAGTGGTGGTTTCCAGGTATTCAGTCTAGGGCCTCTTAGAAAGATATCAGAAGAGGGAGTTGAATTTAGATCGCATATAGACGGTTCTAAGCATATGCTTTCTCCTGAAAAGGCAATGGAGATACAAAATGCTCTAGGTTCCGATATAATGATGGCATTTGATGAATGTGCACCATATCCAGCAGATAGAGAATATGTAAAAAAATCTCTTGAAAGAACAACTAGATGGCTTCAAAGATGTAAGGATGCTCATAAAAATCCAGAAAAACAAGCCTTATTTGGTATAGTTCAAGGTGGTATGTATAGAGATTTAAGAGAGCAATCTGCAAGAGAGATAACAGCAATAGACCTACCTGGGTATGCTATTGGTGGATTAAGCGTTGGAGAACCAAAAGAATTAATGTATGAAGTTCTTGACTATACAGTTGGACTTTTACCAGAAAATAAGCCGAGATATCTAATGGGAGTAGGAACTCCAGATATCTTAATTGAAGCTGCTATAAGAGGTATAGATATGTGTGACTGCGTTCTTCCTACTAGAATAGCTAGAAATGGTACAGCAATGACTAGTCAGGGAAAAGTAGTTGTGAGAAATGCAACATATGCTGAAGATTTTACAACACTAGATCCTGAGTGCGATTGCTATACTTGTAAAAATTATACAAAAGCATATATTAGACATTTGATAAAAACAAATGAAATATTAGGTGCTAGGCTTCTATCAATACATAACTTAAGATTCCTTTTAAAGCTAATGGAAGATGTTAGACAGGCAATTATGGATGATAGACTTCTAGACTTTAGAGATGAGTTTTATAAAAAATACTACGGTGAAGGAAAATAATATTAAAAAGTATTATTCATTCCCAAACATACAATATCTATTAGAATTTTAATATAATTCAAATGGAATGGAAAAATTTTAATTTTAAAAATAAAAATATTTATTTATGGAATAAGCAGTCTATTTTATGTAAAAAAATATTATGGTAAATATAAGGTATATGCATTATAATACTAAATATAGGAAAATAATAATTTAGGAGGGTCAAAATGCCACAGAAACAATTAATGATGAGTCTTGGTTTATGGGTAGTAGTATTTGGAGTATTCTACTTTGTTTTAATAAGACCTCAGAAGAAAAAAGATGAAAAACTAAAAGAAATGAGAAACTCTATAGAAAAAGGTGACACTGTCGTTACAATAGGTGGTGTAATCGCAAAGGTTGCAAAAGTAGAAGAAGATAGAATAGTTCTTGATATAGGGCCAAGTAGAACAAAGGTACCATTTGAAAAATGGGCAATAGGCAGAGTTATTGAAAAAGCATCTAATGAAGAAGTAGCAACAGATGCTGAAGAAAAAATAGAACAATAAAGTATATTAAGTAAAGTCAGGATAGCTTTAATTTGTCCTGACTTTATTTTTAAAAGAGGAAGTAAGAGAAAATACTGTTATTTTTTTAGTATATATGATATAATGTATTATACGAAAATATATGTATGGGGGTATATGAGATGGAAAAGAAGCATATAAAGACTCTTTCAAAGGCTACTTTAAAGGAAAGTGCAGCAAAGGGTGGATGTGGCGAATGTCAAACTTCTTGCCAGTCTGCTTGCAAGACTTCTTGTACAGTTGCTAATCAAGAGTGCGAAAGATAGTATTCGTAAGAGACAGCCTTTACATGGTTGTCTCTTTTTTTACATAATTACTAAAATGCGAATTTAAATATGAAAATTCAATGAAAAATCAAGGAAATAGTGATACACTAATAGTGTATAAACTAATTTAGGAGGTAAATATGAAACTTAAGAAGAAATTTTTATCATTGGCAATGAGCTTGATGCTTTTCACAGGATTTGCTGCAAGTTCAAATGCCGTAAGCTTTGATTCAATCCAAAGGTTAAGAGGATCAGATAGATATGCTACAGCAAGTGCAATTGCTGGGAGTATAGGAAACTATGACACAGTAATACTTGTAAATGCTGATAATAATAAACTAGCGGATGGTTTGAGTGCTAGTGGATTGGCAGGGGCGATTAAAGCACCTATATTATTAGTTCACAAGGATAGTATTCCAAATGAAACACAATTAAGAATTGACATAGCTAAGAAGATCTATATCATAGGCTCTACAAATTCGGTAAGTGCTAATCTTGAAAATAAATTGAGAGATGAAAATATGGGCGGATTCAATGTAAAAAGAATTGGTGGAAGAGATAGATTTGAGACAAGCAGTAATATAGGGCAGGAAATATTGAATATAAAAGGTTCAATAGGCAAGGTATTTGTAGCTAATGGGTACAAGGGTGAAGCCGATGCTATGAGTATATCAGCAGTAGCAGCTAGAGATGGAGAACCAATAATACTTACAAATGGAAGTACACTTACAGATGCTAGTGCAGGTGTTGTAGAACAGACTAAAAATATATATGCAGTTGGTGGAAGAGGGAATATACAATCTTCTCTTGTAAGTTCATTAGGTGCGAAAAGAATAAGTGGTAGCGATAGATATAGTACAAATAGTGCTGTAATAAATGAATTTTATAGAGAAAAACCTACAAGATATTATCTAAGTGATGGATATAAGCTTGTAGATGCCCTTACAGGTGGCCCTCTTGCAGGAAGAAATATAAGCCCAATAGTTCTAGTAGGATTAAATAGTAATAAATCTGTGTTAAAAGGAGCAAATCAGTTAGTTGCACTTGGTGGAATACCTGATTCTGTTTTAAAACAATGTGCACAGGCTACAAATTAATTATTTATAACTATGAAAACAAAGAGAAAAAATAAAAAAGATAAAATACATTTTAGTGATAGAACTATATCATCAACAAATAAAGAAAATATAGGCAAGAAAAAACTTGATAGAAAAGCACCTGTGGATAGAAGTAAAAAAAGAGTATCTACAGCTGCTCTAAAAAATAGAGCTTCAAGAAAGACAAAATATGAAAATAGAGAGCTTATATTCAATATAGTATACTCATTTCTAATTTTAATATTAGTGGAATCAATTTGTAGACACAGTGTAGCAAAAGCTTTTTACTTTTTTATAGATTTTCCAATAGAAGCTATTGTAAACTATATTTTAATATTTTTATTCTTCTCATCTGCTATGTTTTTCAGGAGGAGAATATTTTTTAAAATATTAATAAGCTTTATATTATTGCTACTTTCAATTATCAGCTCTATATTGATGAAATTAAGAGGAATGCCACTGTTTCCTTATGATGTTCTGTCATTTAAAGAGGCAATTAAGCTTTCAAGCGTATTTCTAAATATAAGATTTGAAATAGTAGTAATTGTCCTTGTAATAGTATTTTTGATTTTTGCCATAGTAATATTCAAAAAAGAGGGGAAAAGAAGTAGATTTATTGGGAAGAGAAATTTAATAATTTTCTTAGTTACACTTACTACATATATTGTAGTAGTACCTCAATTGAATAATGCCAAGATAATTTCTGCAATGGCTTGGAATCCTGGAGCTTCATTTGAAAGGAATGGATTTGTATATTCTTTTGCAAGAGAAAGCGTATTGGCATTTAGAAGAAAACCTAAGGGCTACAATGAAAAAAGCATAAAAGAAATACGAAGTAAACTAGATAGATATGTTAAAGAAGATAAAAGAAAAATTTTAAAAGGAAATAGTAGGCCGAATATAATATTGGTTCAGCTTGAAGCATTTATGGATCCGACGAGAATAAAAGGTGTAAAGTTCAATGAAGATCCAATGCCTAATATGAGAAAGTTGATGAAAAATTATACATCAGGCTTGATGAATGTACCTGTTACTGGCGGGGGAACAGCTAGAACTGAATACGAAGTTTTATCTGGAGCAAACTTTAACTATTTAAACCAAGGTGAAATACCATATCAAACATTTTTATCAGAAAAGCCTTCAATTTCTTTGGCTAGAGATTTAGACAAAAATGGATATAAATCCATAGCTATACATAACTTCTATCAAAGATTTTACAATAGAAATAAAGGACTTGAAAATTTAGGTTTTGATAAATTTGTTTCCTTAGATGTAATGACAAATGTTGAGTATAACCCGACATATTGGCCAAAGGATAAGATACTCACAAAATATATAGATGAGGAAATAGATGGAAAAAATATTCAAAATAAGGACGAAAATAATAAGCCTAGTTTTATATTTACGATATCTACTCAGGGACATAGCAAGTATCCTATGACTAAGTTGGACATAAAATATCCTATTAAGTTAGTAGATTGCAAACTAGCAGAGCTAGACCAAAATCAGATTAGCTACTACGCAAGTCAAGTTAAGGAAATGGACGAATTTGTAGGAAAGTTGATAGAAGATGTAAATAAATCTAAAAAGCCAACGGTTATAGTTTTATATGGAGATCATCTTCCGGCTTTGGACATAATAAGAAGAGAGCAGTCAGGAGTTGATAAGTTTGAATCTTTATTTGTCATTGTAAATAATTTTGGAAAGAAAAAAGAAAGTATTCCTAAAGAATTTCAGGCTAATGAGCTTTCAACACTTGCTTTAAAAACAGCAGGTCAACCGTATGGACCTCTAAATATGATACACGCCTATTTAAAAAATGACAAAAATTATCAAAAATATCTAAAGTTAGTTCAGTATGACATATTGTTTGGTAAAAGATACTTTTTGAAAAATGATGAACTTCCTAAAAAGAAAAAAATAGAGCTTGCAAGTAAAGAATTAAAGCTAGAAAAAATTGAGCAAAGAGAAGGTGAATTCTTTATATTAGGCGAGGGATTTAATAGAAATACTGAAGTGTATATAAATGGAAAGAAAGTAGAATCTGATTATTATAATGATAAGACGATAAGATTGTATGATAATTTCTATAGTGGGAAAAAAGAAATTTTCTTGAGAATTAATGATAATAATGGAAATCCAATACAAGAAACAAAAAAAATAAAGTTCAAATTTTAATGAAAAGTTGTGACGTCGAAAGACGGCACAACTTTCTTTTGCGAATAGGACAAACTTTGCAAAAATTAGCTTATATGAGTTATAATGTTGATGGATATTAGAATTTATAAATAAAGTAGAATAAATATATTTTAATAAATATCATAAAATATACATATTTTTATAGTATTGTGGTAAAATGGATTGTGAAATTTAAAAGGGTGTATTTTGGAGGAAAGAGATAAAAAATGGATACAGCGAAGAAAGTTTATCCATCGTTTCTATACAGGATAAGACCTGCTGGAATGATGGTACTAGGATTTGGAAGTGTAATATTAATAGGAGCCTTGCTTCTTATGACACCATTTGCAAGTAATTCCGGAACCAGTACAAGCTTTATAGATTGTTTATTTACAGCTACTTCTGCAGTATGTGTGACAGGATTAGTAGTAGTAGATACCAGTTTGCATTGGAGTGTCTTTGGAAAAACAATAATTATTTTATTAATACAGATTGGTGGACTAGGATTTATGTCTATAAGTGCAGCAATAGCTATTGTTTTTAGAAAAAAAATTAATCTTAGGCAGAGAGTTTTAATAAAAGAGGCACTTAATCAGAATGAATTATCGGGTTCTGTAAGATTAATTATAAATGTAATAAAATACACATTTATAATAGAGTTTATTGGCAGTCTTATTTTATCCTTGGTATTTATTCCAAAGTTTGGTATTGTCAAGGGTATAGGATATAGCGTTTTTCATTCAATTTCGGCATTTTGCAATGCAGGATTTGATTTAATGGGAAAAAGTAGCGGTCAGTACACATCGTTGGTATCATTTTACAACAATCCAATAGTAGTATTTACTATTAGTACCCTGATAATATTAGGTGGTATAGGATTTGGAGTAATGGTATGCGTTTTAGGTAAAAAACGCTTTAGACATTTTGATTTAAGCTCAAAACTAGCATTGATAACTACAATAATTTTAATAGTGATTGGAACTGGATTGATATTTTTCGGGGAATTTAATAATCCACAAAGTATAGGAAATATGAGTATGTGGGACAAGTTCCAAGTTTCTTATTTCCAGTCTGTAACGACTAGAACAGCTGGTTTTGGAACTGTTGATTTTTCTAAGTTGAGAGAAAGTACATTATTTGTGATGATAATACTTATGTTTATAGGGGCATCTCCAGCATCAACAGGTGGTGGTATTAAGACAACAACGCTTGCAGTAATAGCTTTGGCAGTAAGGGCCTTTATAAAGGATCAAGATGAAATATCAGTCTTTAAAAAGAGAATCAATAAATATACATTTAGAAAAGCTTTAGGTGTTTTTGTGGTTGCCGTTGGAACGGTAGTTGTAGGAACCTATCTAATAAATATTACTCAAGGAAAAGAATTTAACTTATTGGCAAGTGCTTTTGAAGTTTCCTCTGCCTTTGCGACAGTTGGACTTTCAGTTGCAGGCTCATATAAATTGAATTTATTTGGTAGGTTATTGATTATAATCCTTATGTTTGCTGGACGTGTAGGTTCATTAACAGTATTTGCTATGTTTATGCATGACCCTGAGCCAAACAGTATAAGGTATCCAGAAGCAAAAGTATTGGTAGGTTAGATAAAAATTTTAAAAAGTGTTAGTAGAGTTAAAAGATTGATGAAAGTATTAATTATGGAATAAAGTTATATTCATATAATAATCAATATATACAAAGAGTTTATGGGAGGACTTTTTATGAAACAGTATATAGTTATAGGGGCAGGTAGATTCGGAACATCTTTAGCACAGTCATTACTAAATGCAGGTCAAGAGGTAATGGTAATAGATGAAAATGAAAAGATTATACAGCAACTTGCTGAAACTATGGATAATGTAGCCATAGTAAGTGCTACAGATGAAATTGCATTAAAAAATATAGGGTTAAGTAATTTTGATGTAGCGATAGTTTGTATAGGATCAGATTTAAGAGCATCTATAATGGCAACGTTGATAGCTAAGGATTTAGGGGTGCCATATGTAATTAGCAAGGCAACAGATAAAATACAAGCTGATGTTTTGAGAAAAATAGGAGCTGATAGAGTAATATTTCCAGAACACGATATGGGGGTAAAACTTGCTAAGGCCCTTACCTTTGAAAACCTTGTGGACTATATGGAACTTGATGACACTCATTCTATATTTGAAATAACAGTTCCTAATTCTTGGGTAGGAAGTAATCTAATAGATTTGAGTGTAAGAAAAAAATATAAGGTTAATATAGTAGCAGTGAAGAGGGGAGAAAGATTCCAGGTTCCTCCTGATCCAAATAAAGAGTTCGAAGAAGGCGATATTATAGTTGTTGCTGGTAATACAAAGCTTATAGAGAATATTGCTTTGAAAGTATCCTCTGGTAAATGGTAAAAGAAAGGAAAAAAATGATATTTATAAAAAGCAAAGATAATGAAAAATTCAAACTTGCAAAATCTCTTTTAAAATCAAAATATAGAAATAGAGAAAAAAAATATCTTGCAGAAGGTTTAAGAACGGTTGAATTAGCACTTGAATACGGTGCAGAGATAGATAGCGTATTTTTAAGTGAAAAATTTATAAACAATGATGAAAATATTAATGTTATAGAGAAGTTGGAAAAAAGAACAAAAATATTTGCTCTATCAGATGAATTGTTTAAAAATATTTCAGATACGGAGAATTCACAAGGTATAATAGCAATGATAAAAATGAGTAATCTTGAAATGGAAGATTATAATGCAGATAAACATAAAAAGATTATAATTTTGGATAGACTTCGGGACCCTGGAAACTTGGGGACAATAATAAGAACAGCAGATGCTGCTGGATTTGATATGATAATAATGACCAAGGGTTGTGTAGATGTATATAATCCCAAAGTTGTAAGATCAGCAATGGGATCTATGTTTTATATGGATATTGTATCTACAAGTCAAGAAAAGGCTCTTGAAACATTGAAAAATAATAATGTAGAGATAGTTTCTAGTTACTTAAAAACAGAAAATCTATTTAATAAAGTTAATTATTCAGATAAATGTGCTCTGGTTTTAGGTAATGAGGCAAATGGAATATGTGATTTTTGGATTGATAATTCAGATTTACTTGTAAAAATCCCTATGTATGGTAAAGCAGAATCCTTAAATGTAGGTATTTCAGCGGCACTTTTGATGTATCAAATCAATTTATAAAAAACTTGCATAATTGTTAATAAAAAAATAAAAAAATCTTGCAAAAAATATATACATTTGATACAATACATACAAGGTTTAATAAAACAAGATAAATTAAAATGCTTTGAAAGAGAAAAGTACTATATTTGTTTCAATCAAGAGAGTAGTCGTTTGGTGAAAGACTATTTGTTCATATATAGGAAGTTCGCTCTGGAGCAGCTTTTCTGAAATAACAGTAAGTAAAGACGTGATGTGCGTTAAACTTTTGAGTGGTTTGCATTATTTTGATGTAGACTATTAGGGTGGTACCGCGATTTCAGACCTTTCGTCCCTATGGATGAAAGGTCTTTTTTTATTTCAAAGCTAAATGAAGTTAATTTTTCATAAAATAATTAAGAAAGGAAGAATACGATGCAAGAAAAATTAAAAAACTTAAAGAAGATTGCAGAAGAACGAATAAAATCTGTAGAAACATTAGAAGATGTAGAAAAATTAAGAGTTGACTTACTTGGGAAGAAGGGAGAACTAACTCAGATACTAAAAGGTATGGGGAAACTTTCTTCAGAAGAAAGACCAATAATAGGTAAACTTGGAAATGAAGTAAGAGAAATTATTACTGAGTCTGTGAATACAAAGAAAGAAGCAATAAAAGCATCTATGCTTAATAAAAGATTAGAAATGGAAAAAATAGATGTTACAATGCCTGGGAAAAAATATAAGATAGGTAAGAAGCATATAATTAGTAAAATGGTTGATGAAGTAACTGAAATATTCATGGGAATGGGATTCTCAATAGCAGAAGGTCCTGAAATAGAAACAGTTTCAAATAACTTTGATGCTCTAAATGCACCAAAGGATCATCCATCAAGAGATATGTCAGACACTTTCTATATAACTGAAGATATACTTCTTAGAACTCAAACTTCTCCAGTTCAGATAAGAACTATGAAAAAAGCTGTAGAGGAAAATAATCTTCCTCTTAAGATAATAGTTCCTGGAAGATGTTTTAGAAGTGATAGTCCAGATGCGACTCATTCACCTATGTTTCATCAGATAGAAGTACTTGTTGTAGGTAAGGACATAACATTTACTGAATTTAAAGGAACAATGGAAACATTTGTTCAAAAACTTTATGGACCAGAAACTAAAACTAAATTTAGACCTCATAACTTCCCATTTACAGAACCAAGTGCAGAAATAGATGTTACTTGCTTTAAGTGTGGAGGCGAAGGATGTCCAGTATGTAAGGGAGAAGGTTGGATAGAAATCCTTGGTGCTGGTATGGTTCACCCAAATGTACTTAGAAATTGTGGAATAGATCCTGAAGTATACAGTGGATTTGCTGCAGGTATGGGTGTTGAAAGACTTGCGATGTTGAAGTATGGAATAGACGATATAAGATTAATGTTTGAAAATGACGTAAGATTCTTAGATGAGTTCTAAATTAGGAGGTAGATATATATGTTAGTTTCATTAAAATGGTTAAGAGAATATGTTGATATAGATGTGGATGCACAAACATTTGGCGACAAGATGACTATGACGGGTACAAAAACTGAAACTGTAGAATACTACGGAGAAGAAATAGAAAATGTTGTAGTTGGAAAAATTCTTGAAATAGAAAAGCATCCAGATGCAGATAAATTAATAGTTACAAAAGTAGATATAGGAAAAGAGAAAGCTATTCAAATAGTAACAGGAGCAAAAAATGTAAGAGTTGGAGATTATATACCACTAGCACTAGATGGAGCAAAGCTACCGGGTGGTGTAGAAATATATAATGGAGTACTAAGAGGTGTTGAATCTAATGGTATGATGTGCTCTTGTAAGGAATTGGCAATAGACGAAAAATTTGTTGAAGAATATAAAAAGGACGGAATATATATTCTTGATATGGAAGAAGAATATATTACAGGTCAGGATATAAAGGAAGTATTGGGATTGAATGACGCTGTAATAGACTTTGAATTAACTTCAAACAGACCTGATTGTAGATGTATGATAGGTATAGCGAGAGAAGCTGCAGTAACTCTTGGAAATAAGGTTAAGTACCCTGAAATAAAGGTAAAAGAAGAATCTGACAAGACAACAGATGTAAATATATCAATAGAAAATCCTGAATTATGTCAGAGATATATGGCAAGAAGAATAACTGATGTAAAAATAGAAAAATCTCCATACTGGATGCAAAGAAGATTAATAGAATCAGGTGTAAGACCTATTAATAATATAGTAGATATTACAAACTATGTAATGCTTGAAATGGGACAACCAATGCATGCATTCGATATGAGAGAAATAGAAAACAACACAATAGTTGTAAAAAATGCAAAGGCAGGAGATAAATTCACTACTCTTGATGGTCAGGAGAGAGAATTAGATGCTGATATGTTGATGATAACAAACGGAGAAAAGAATTTAAGCGTCGCAGGTATAATGGGCGGAGAAGAATCAGGAGTGAAAAATGATACTACTGAGATAATGTTTGAAACAGCATCATTCAACAGAGAAAACATAAGAAAAACTTCTAAAAAGTTAGGTCTTAGAAGTGAGTCTTCATCAAGATTTGAAAAGGGAATTGCAATAGAAACAGCAGAACTTGCTATGGAAAGAGCTGCTCAGTTAGTTGAACTTTTAGGAGCAGGTAAAGTAATGAAGGGTGTTGTAGATGTAAATCCTATCAAACAAGAAAAGCAGACAATAACAGTTAGTCCAAAGAAAATAAACTCAAGAATAGGTGTAGATATACCTATGGATGAATTTTGTAAAATACTAGAAGACCTTGAATTTAAGTGTGAACTTGTAAGTGAAGATGAATTAAAACTTGAAGTTCCAAGCTTTAGACTTGATATAGAACAGGAAGCAGATATATTTGAGGAAATAGCTAGAATATATGGATTTGAAAGAATACCATCAGTTCAGTTGAGAGGAAATACAACTGCTGGTATAAAGACAGACAAACAAAAGTATTTAGATAAGGTAAAAGACACTGCTATAGGATGCGGACTATATGAAACTCTAACTTATTCATTTGTAAGTCCTAAGGGATTAGATAAGATAAGAGTACCTGAAAATTCAAAACTTAGAGATGTAGTAAAACTAATCAATCCATTAGGTGAAGATACTTCAATAATGAGAACAACTATGATACCAAATATGATGGATGTATTATATACAAATGTATCAAGAAATATAGAAGATGTAGCAATCTTTGAATGTGGTCATGTCTTTACTCCAGAAGATATGGCAGGTGTTGAAGAAACTAGACTTTGTATAGGACTTTGTGGTGAAGATGCAGACTTCTTTACACTAAAAGGAATAGTTGAAAAGATATTTGAAAGAACTGGATTAAAGGGGCATACTTATCTTGCTGACTCAGAAAATACATCATTCCATCCAGGAAGATGTGCAAATATAATGGCAAATGGAGAGAAACTTGGAACAATAGGAGAAATTCATCCATTAGTTTTAGATAATTATGGAATATCAAAGAGAATATATATTGCTGAAATAAATATAGATGAAACATACAAAATATCTGATCAGACAATAGTATTCAAGCCACTACCAAAATATCCAGCAATAACAAGAGATATAGCACTTTTAGTAGAAGACGCAGTTGAAGTAGCTCAGATAGAATCTATAATTGAAGCAAACGGTCAAGGTCTTGTAGAAGCATGTGAATTGTTTGATGTTTATAAGGGAAATCAGATAGAAGATGGTTACAAGTCAATAGCTTATTCAATAGTATATAGAAGTCCAGAAAAGACACTAAAAGATTCAGACGTAACAAATGTTCACGAAGGAATATTGAAAGAATTAGAAAATAAAATAGGTGCTAAACTTAGAGAACTATAAAAATTTAAATTTAATGTCTTTAATAAATAAAAAGTACTAGAAAAATAACGGTTCTTTGTCAACTGACGTTGATGAATAAAATCGTATAATTTTATGCGACAGCATTTAGAGTAGAAATACTCGGCTTGCTGTCGTATTTTTTTATTTTTATCGAGTGTATAGAATTTTTTCTGTAAATTAGCCTTCTATGGCTACACTGCCGATT
>JAHHSS010000023.1 GCA_020025095.1 Peptostreptococcus sp. | reverse complement strand
TTTCTATAAATAAGAAACCTTTAATCCATTTTCTATAAAATCTGATTTTATTCTATCTATTTGCTCAAAACTTTGAGTTTCTACAGTTGCTTCTACTATTTGTTTCTTTATATGTTTACCTACAGCTAATTTATCCTGATTTATACTCAATACATTTGCACCGTGCTTAGCAAATATTGAAACAAGCTTCTGAAGTGCTCCTGGTTCATCTGCTAATTCAACCTGCATACTAAGTCTTCTTCCTTGCTTCTTAAGTGCAACACTCATTATTCTATATAGTGTATTGATATCAACATTACCTCCTGATACAACACAAACTACATTTTCATCCTTTTCTGGCTTATACTTACCTGATAATAAAGCTGCTGTACTTACAGCACCTGCACCTTCACTAACAAGTTTTTGATTTTCCATCATAAATAATATAGCCTCAGCTATCTCTTCTTCAGTAACTGTAACTATTTCATCAACCTTTTTAGAAATTATATCGAAAGTCAAATCACCAGGTGTCTTAACAGCTATACCATCTGCTATTGTTACATCATTAAACGCTGACTTAACTTCTCCAGCTTCAAATGAAACCTTCATTGATGGGATATTACAAGTCTGAACCCCTATAATTTTAACATCTGGATTCAAACCTTTTAATGCTGTGGCAATACCTGCGATGATTCCACCACCACCTATTGGTACTAGCACAGTATCAACCTTTCCTTCTAACTGTTCAAATATTTCTAAACCTATAGTTCCTTGACCTGCAATTACTTCCTTATCATTAAATGGTTCTAGGAAAGTAGCTCCAGTCTTACTCTGTATTTCAACTGCCTTAGCATGTGCATCATCATAAACATCCCCATGAAGAACTACTTCTGCTCCATAGCTCTTTGTAGCTGCTACCTTAGAAACAGGTGCAGTAGATGGCATACATATTGTAGCCTTTATTCCAACATTTTTAGCCCCTAGAGCAACACCCTGTGCATGGTTACCTGCACTTGATGCTATAACGCCACGTGATTTTTCTTCTTCTGTAAGATGAGCAATCTTATTACATGCTCCTCTTATTTTAAAAGAACCTGTTCTTTGAAGATTTTCACACTTGTACCAAACTCTAGCACCAGTCTTTTCTGATAGTCTAACATTTTCCAAAATATCAGTTTTTAAGACAATATTTTTTATAGTTTCTCTTGCTTCTTTAACATCTTCTAATGTAACCTTTTCAATTTCCATTTTAAATTCTCCTTTTTCCGCGAGTTATACAAACACCCACATATAATATTAAATTAATAGATTGAGTTATACAAACACCCTTTTTATGTTAAGAAATAGGCTGAGAAAATATTTTCCTAATCTTTGTCAAAAAAATAAAATCTCAATTACAACTTACCTACCTATCTAATATAATACTAGCTTTAAAAAATTTCAATACTTATATTAGTTTTTCTTATTTTTTTGTAAATTATTCAAACATATTATATTGATTGCATAATTGATATTTGGCGTTAAAACTTGTAAATTTCAACATTTTACTCTATTTATCAAGTCCTTATTATACTTTACACCATTTTTTTAAAAAAGAGTGAAATATTTTTTATGCTAGAATTTTTCTGTCTCTCTTAATTTTTCAATTAAATAAAAAAATACAATTTATAGCATGACTACTATAAATTGTATTTTCATAAATAAAATTACTTCTTCTTACTTTTTCCCTTATTTCTTATTCCTTGGCTAGCTTGCTTTTTAGTTACTCTATTAGTTCTAGGTTCTCCCTTTTTCTTAGCTTTAGCTTGCTCATGTCCAGGAAATATTATTTTTGTTTCTTCAACATTTTTCTTATATACAGTAAATTTACTTCCTATTGCTTGAACAAATTCCGCTCTTATCGCTTCACAAACTGAATTTGCTGCTTCCTTAGTATCCAAATCAGCTGTTTCTAATATATTTACCTTTACGATTTCTCTTGCTCTCAGCTGATCATCAAGTTGTTCTAAAAATTCTTCTGTTATACCCTCTTTACCTATCTGTGTAGTAGGCTTTGTTGTATTTGCAATTGATCTTAAATATGCACGTTTCTTTCCGTTAAGCATACTTTCACCTCCTATTTATTATTAATTAAAATTTTCTTATTTTTATATTTTAAAGCTTTTGGTGGCTATTTTCTCTTTACAATAAAATATTCTTTACACCATAAATATATACTTGTAATTACAAGTTCATCAAAACTTAGTGAATAAATTAATTATTATCTAAAGTTTTAATTATTAGTTTCAGTAACCTTAGTTATAAAACTCAAATTCTAACTCGTAAATCTTTACAGTATCACCATCTTCAATACCTTTTTCACGAAGCATATCAAACACACCTCTTGTTTCTAACTGCTTTTGGAAGAATTGAAGCGATTCCATATCATCAAAATTAACTGAATAAAGTATTCTTCTTAATTCCTTTCCGCTAACTACATATACGCCATCTTCATCAATATCTATCCTTAGTCCCTCTTCGACCTCATCCATTTCTGGTCTATATAAGTTTTCTTCTGAAACAAGCTCTATTTCTTCTGCATCAGATAAAATCTGAGCAGCTCTATCAATTACTTCATCAATACCTTGTCTTGTTATAGCAGACATTTTAAATACTTCATACCCTCTTTCAGTCATTGTTTCTTTGAACTTTTCATATACAGATTCGTCGAAAAGTATGTCTGATTTATTGGCTACTACTAACTGAGGTCTTGACGCTAATTTTTCATTGTAAAGCTTTAATTCCTCATTTATCTTATCAAAATCATCAATTGGATCTCTTCCTTCTATTCCTGATATGTCAACTATATGTATTAGTACTTTCGTTCTTTCTACATGTCTTAGAAAATCGTGACCTAGACCTACTCCATCAGCCGCACCTTCTATAATACCTGGTATATCAGCCATTACAAAACTCTCACCATACTTTGTTTTAACAACTCCTAAATTAGGTGTAAGTGTAGTAAAGTGGTAATTTGCTATTTTAGGCTTAGCTGAAGTAACTACTGATAAAAATGTTGACTTTCCTACATTAGGAAAACCTACAAGGCCTACATCTGCTATCATCTTCAATTCAAGTGTAATCCATCTTTCTTCTCCATCAGTTCCAGACTTTGCAAATGATGGTGCCTGTCTAACAGCATTTGCAAAATGTTGATTTCCTTTTCCTCCAAAACCGCCCTTTGCAACTACTACACTATCACCGTCATTTTTTAAATCTGCTATTATTAAGCCTGTTTTCTCGTCTTTTACAACTGTACCTTCTGGTACTTTTAGTATTACATCTTCTCCATTTTTTCCAGATCTTTTCTTTTTTGAACCATCTCCACCAGACGGAGCCGCGTATTTTTTCTTGTATTTAAAATCCATCAAGGTTCTAAGGCCAGAATCAGCTACCATTATAATACTGGCACCTCTTCCACCATCACCACCATCTGGTCCACCTGCTGGAACATATTTTTCTCTTCTGAAGGATACTGCACCATTGCCGCCATTTCCCGCTTTTACGAATATTCTAGCTTTATCTATAAACATATGTGTCTACCTCCTTTTCAAATTATTATCTAGCTAAAACATAAAAGTTTCAGCTGTATTTTTGAACTCATCTATTTTTATAACGTGCAAATTAGGAATATACCTCTGCACAATTTTAAAAAAAGCTTCCTATCTCCTAAAATAAATCCACTATTTCCTTAGTATACATTATGAATGAAAATATGAAGTCTTTTTTAAAAGGCAGAATTATATATCCTTTTTATAAAAATAGAGCTATCAGATCTGATAGCTCTATAGCTTGCATTATTCAGCGATTTCTACTGGATATATACTAACTCTCTTTCTCTTCTTGTCCATTCTTTCGAACTTAACTTTACCGTCAACAAGTGCGAATAGAGTATCGTCTCCACCCTTACCAACATTTGTTCCTGGATGAATCTTAGTTCCTCTCTGTCTAACTATGATAGAACCTGCTGTAACTACCTGGCCATCAAATCTCTTAACACCAAGTCTCTTAGAGATAGAATCTCTACCGTTCTTAGAAGAACCTACTCCCTTCTTAGATGCAAGAAGCTGTAAATTCATTTTTAACATCTGGAGTCACCCCCTACTTTTCAAATATTTTTATATTCTTTGGATATTCTCTACTTATTTCTTCTAGCGCAAGTCTTAAATGCTCTAATAAGAGCTGTGACCTTTCAAGATCTTCTTCCTTAATACGGCATAAGATATGCCCATCAGAAGCTTTAAGGTCTTGAAAACTTACTTTTTGTAGGCTATCTAATGAATTAATAACAGCAATAGAATTGCTAGTAACAGCCGAACAGACTATGTCGTATCCAAATTCGCCATATCCTGCATGACCTTTTAATTCAAAGCCCTTGATTTTAAAATCGTCATTATAAAAAAATGTTACTTTAATCATATGCGATTATTATGCGTTGATCTTTTCAACTACTAACTTAGTATATAGCTGACGATGACCGTTCTTTCTTCTGTAGTCCTTCTTAGCCTTGTACTTGTAAACGATTATTTTCTTATCTTTACCCTGTTCAAGAACTTTTACCTGAACGTTAGCACCTTCAACTACAGGAGTACCTAACTTAAGTTCGCCGTCATTAACTGCTAATACTTCATTTAAAGTAACAACATCACCTTCGTTAGCTTCTAACTTTTCAACGAAAAGAACATCACCTTCAGAAACCTTATACTGCTTTCCTCCAGTCTTTACTATAGCGTACATATATACACCTCCTCGTTTCAAACTCGCCGGATCAGGTACCTATATCAGTTAAATATCCGTTATAGAATTTCGTGCCTAGCACTGTTTTCACGTGCAGCTACCCTTACCGTGCGGCAATTACCTATTCATTATACTAAATTCAATCTATATTGTCAACATATTTTATTTTTTTTTGAATTTTGATTTATTTACTGAACTAAGGATTATTTCTCAATATTTTATACCTTCACTAGTTATATAAAATATATGAATATTTATCAACAATAATTTTTACATATGACTAAAAAAAGAAAGATAACTTAATTTTATAGCCATCTTTCTTATACCCTTATTAAAACAAAATGCCCTTTTCTAATTTCTTATTGGGCCATTTTTCTATTTTTATTTCCTGTAGACACTTCTACTGCCCCTACTTTTCTGGCACTTTTCGACTTAACTGCTGGGAAATCTAATTGTGCCATAAGAACTGCTATTATCATTATTATACAGCCTACTATTTCTCTTGATGTAAGAGCTTCATGCAAGAAAATTACACCTGCAATTGCTGACACACCTGATTCCATGCTCATTATAAGAGATGTAATAGTTGGAGGCAAATTCTTTTGAGCTACTATCTGAAGTGTAAATCCTACTCCACTTGATAAAACTCCTGTATATAATATTGCTATTCCAGCCGCTTGAATACCAGCCATTGTAGTAGTTTCAGTCATTAGTGTAGCTATTAAAGACAATAATCCACTTGTTGCAAATTCTATCATCGATAACTTAATCGCATCAGCTTTAGGTGCAAATATATCTATAATAACTATTTGTAATCCGAAGAAAATGGCTGATAAAAATACAAAGAAATCTCCCTTTTCTATTATAAAACCATCTTTAATAGATAGCATATACAATCCTACCGCTGCTATTATTACACATAACCACATTTTAGGAGTAGTTTTTCTTCCATAAAACATTCCCATTATAGGTACAAGAACTATGTACATAGTTGTTATAAAACCTGCTTTAGCAGCGCTTGTACTTACCATTCCGACCTGTTGTGTACTCATCCCTAGGAATAAGGCAAGACCTGCTAATATACCGCCTAAATAAAGAGATTTTCTACTAAAGTTAGTTTCTTTCTTTTCAGAATTTCTATTTTTTACCTTTAAAAATACTCTAACTGATAGTAAGAAAATCAAACTCAACACGCATCTAAAAAAGTTAAAGGCAAATGGACCTATATGCTCCATACCTGTCCTTTGGAATACAAATGCAATACCCCATATAACTGCTGTCAAGACCATAAGTAAAGCACTTTGTGTTTCCTTTTTTTTCTGCTGATTCATAAAATTTCCTCCTTCCAATTTTCAAAATTTCTCAAACAAAAAGGGCATCGCAAAAGCAATCACCCTTATAATCATATCTACATATTCTTTTCCACACCTCAATCTTAACATAATTCCTATTCATATTCAACACCCAAAAATAAATTTTTTTATCTTAGCTTATTGATATTTTAAGCCGTTTTTTGTTAATTTTTTTTTAATATTTATATAATATAACTCTTTGATGAAAAAATCGCATTTTCCAAACTATTTTTATATTTAATTGTTTTTATTTTTTGATATGTAAAGTCGTAATTTTTTATAAAAATTCGAAATTAAATTTGCACTTTTAAAATACTAAAAATAAAATTTTCACTACATTCAAACTCTTACTAGCATGTCTATACTATAAAATTCATTTGTCAAACAATAATGTTAAAAATGCTATTAATATAAATTTATCCAATTTCATTTTGAGCTTTATCTACTTTATTAGCATAAATACTAAATATTATATAATATTGTAAAAGCACCCTCTTACCTTATAAAATGGTAAAAGGGTGCTTTTCTTAGATTAACTTTTATTTTATAACTATATTAACAAGCTTTTTAGGTATTGCTATTACCTTTACAATATTTTTATCGCCTATATGCTCTTTTATTTTTTCATCTTCTAATGCCGCCTTTTTCATATCTTCTTGAGATATATCTGATGAAACCATAATCTTATTTCTAAGCTTTCCATTCACCTGAACTATTAACTCTATTTCATCTAGTTGAATAGCATCTTCATCAAACTTCGGCCAAGATATATCGAATATACTTCCTTCTTTTCCGATTCTTGACCACAATTCTTCACCTAAGTGTGGTGCAAACGGAGAAAGTATTACTACAACTGTTTCTAGAGCTTCTCTAATTACAGCTTCATTTCTATTGTCAAGCTCCTTATATTTATAAATATCATTTATAAGTTCCATTAAGGCTGCTATTGCTGTATTAAATCCAAACTTTGTGCTTAAATCTTCTGTTACCTTCTTTAAAGTTGAATTTGTCTTTGCTCTAAGCTCTTTATCTGCCTTAGTAAGTTCTCCAAATTCTGAATTGCTTTCAAATACATCTTGTAACTCATCTACTAATCTATAAACTCTATTTAAGAACTTATAACAACCTTCCACTCCCTTATCTGACCAATCAAGATCTCTTTCAGGAGGTGCTGCAAATAGTATAAATAATCTAGCTGTATCTGCACCGTATTCTTCAATAATTTCAAGAGGCGAAATTGTATTACCTTTAGACTTACTCATCTTCTTTCCATCCATTAGTACCATACCTTGAGTAAGTAGATTCTTAAATGGCTCTGTATGTTCAGTCCATCCCAATCTATTAAGCGCCTTTGTAAACCATCTAGCATACAATAGATGAAGAATAGCATGTTCTACACCACCTATATACTGATCAACCGGTAACCATTTATCTACTAAATCTTTTCTAAATGGTGTTTCTTCATTTTGACTATCTATGTATCTCATAAAATACCATGAAGAATCTATAAAAGTATCTATTGTATCAACTTCTCTTCTAGCTGCTTTTCCACACTTTGGACAAGTACACTTGCTAAATGATTCAGAAGTAGTAAGAGGCGACTCTCCCTTACCTGTGAATTTAACATCTGTTGGAAGAAGAACTGGAAGGTCCTTTTCGTCTACTGGAACTATTCCACAATCATCACAGTATACAACAGGTATAGGACATCCCCAGTATCTTTGTCTTGAAATCAGCCAATCTCTCAATCTATAATTAGTAGTTTTCTTACCTCTTCCCATTTCTTCTAATTTTTCAATTATTGCATTAAAAGCTTCTTCCTTTTTCATTCCATCAAATTCACCAGAATTAATCATTTTATCGTCTTCATCAATTACTGGAATTATTTCAAGTCCGAATTTTTTTGCAAATTCATTATCTCTATCATCATGAGCCGCAACGCCCATTACTGCACCTGTACCATAATCTGCAAGGACATAATTTGCTATCCATATCGGCATTTTCTTCCCTGTAAGAGGATTTATTACCTCTCTACCTATAAATCTTCCATCTTTTTCAAGTTCAGCAGATTCCCTTTCTACTTCTGTCATTGTATGCATCTTTTTTTCAAATTCTTCTAAAACTGATTCATATTCAGTTCCCTTTACTAAATCTTTCGCAAGTTTAGATTCAGGTGCAAGAACCATAAATGTAGAACCAAAAATTGTATCTGGTCTAGTAGTATATACAGTAATGTCTTTATCCATTCCTTCTACTTTGAATGTAACATTTGCTCCATAACTTTTACCTATCCAGTTTTTCTGCATCAATTTTACCTTTTCTGGCCATCCATCTAACTTATCAAGATCTTGCAATAGTTCTTCAGAAAATTCAGTTGTCTTAAAATACCACTGCTCTAATTCCTTCTTATCAACGATTGCTCCACATCTTTCACATTCGCCTTGAACAACCTGTTCATTTGCTAGAACTGTTTCACAAGAAGGACACCAGTTGACATACGAATTCTTTTTGTATGCAAGTCCCGCCTCTAAAAACTTAAGAAAGATTTTCTGTGTCCACTTGTAGTATTCTGGTGTAGATGTAGCAACTTCTCTATCCCAATCATAGCTCAATCCAAGCATGTTAAGCTGCTCTTTCATCTCATCAATATTAGCCATTGTCCATTTATGAGGATGTATGCCATGCTTTATTGCTGCATTCTCTGCTGGAAGACCAAATGAATCCCATCCCATTGGATGAAGCACATTATATCCTTCCATCTTCTTAAATCTTGCAACTACATCTCCAATTGAATAATTTCTTACATGTCCCATATGTATTTTCCCAGATGGATATGGAAACATTTCCAAACAATAATATTTAGGCTTTGAGTTATCTTCTACATCCATCTTATATTGTCCGTTATCTTTCCATGTTTTTTGCCATTTCTTTTCAATCTCTTTGAAATTATAAAAACTCATATTTTCCTCCTAATTTATTTTAATATTTTATTCCTTTAGAATATCTTAAAAAATAAAAAACTCGTCTCTAAACATTTCTGTTTAGGGACGAGTATATTCTCGCGGTACCACCCTAATTAGCTACAAAGTAACTCTCTCGGTAAGTCTTTATACCAACAATGGTTATGCAATTTTTCCGACAAGTTCAATACAATGAAAATACTATCCTCACAGAAACGATAGCTCTCTGAAAATCCATCTGTATTTACTACTTCGATTGCATCTTTTATATAATCATAAATTTTATAGTTATATTTTAATATATTAACATCTTAAAAATTTTCTGTCAATAGAATAAACTTTTTTTATCTGTTTTATCATAAAATGCAAGTATATCAACTATTAAAACTCCAATTAACAGCTTTATAACTCTACCTTTATAGATTGCGCATCTATTTCCTCAAGCTCTTGCATCTCCACATATGGTGCATCTTTCCATAGCTTTTCAAGATTATAGAAACCTCTGTTTTCTTCATCAAATATATGAACCATTACATCCCCATAATCAAGAAGTATCCAATTTTGAGTATCTCTTCCTTCTTTTCCTCTAGCTTCTATTCCTATTTCAGACATAGCATCTTCTACACTATCAGCTATAGCCTTTACTTGTCTAGCTGTAGAACCAGATGCTATTATAAAATAATCACATAAACTAGAAACCTTACCTATGTTTAATACTGCTATATCTTTTCCCAATTTGTCGCTTATAGCTTCACAAATTTGTTTAGTCATATTTTCAACTGTAACCATCTTCTTACTCCTTCTCCATACTTTTAATTTTTTGTATGTAATAATTTCTCGCCTCCACAGTTCTTGTGTGCAAAGGTGCTTTTTTCTTTAGCACCAAACTAATTGTATTGTCTATAGATTTTACTATCGCCCTATCAATATCACCTGAGTATGCCAATTTTCTAAGTTCTTCAACCCCAGGATAATCTCTTCCTTGCTCAATAAGATCTGCCAAATATATAACCTCTTCTAAAGGAGACATTTGAGCTTTCCCCGTAGTATGATATCTTATGGCACCTAAAATTTCTTCATCATCGATTCCAAATTCATACTTAGCTATATATGCCCCAAGAATACTATGTGATAAAGCGGTACTCCTCTTTTCCAAATCATCTAGCTCTATTCCATACTTTTCACAATACTTGTCCACATCTGCAAATTTCACATATTTTGCTGTATCATGTAAAATTCCAGCAATTTCTGCTTTATTTTTATCACAACCTCGGAATTCACACAATTTTACTGCAGATTTAGCTACATTCAAAGAGTGGCGTTTCCTTTTTTCTGGTAGATAATCATTTAATTTTTCAATCATTTCAGATATTTCCATCTACCTATTCGCACCTCCATACAAATTATACTTTTTAATATATTCTTCTACTCTTCCAGGAACAAGATATTTGATACTTTTTCCACTTTTAGCTCTCGATCTAATATAAGTAGATGAAATTTCAAGAGATGGAACATATACCATTTCAATATTTGCAGAATAATCTTTTCTGTATCTTTCTATATTTTCCTGCGTTTCAAGCAAATCTATTCCCGGTCTAATTGCTGCAATGAATTTCGCACGCTTAAAATTTTCTTGAAACTCTTTCCAAGATTCCATTTGATTGACTGCATCAGATCCAGTAATAAAATATATTTCATCATTTGGATAAGTTTTTTCAATGTACCTAAGCGTATCAACAGTATAATTCATCTCAGCGTTTGACGAAATTTCATAATCGGATACAAAAAAGTCATCATTTTTAAGCGTAGACATTACAACCATATTGTATCTATGCTCTTTATCCAATATATTTTTTTTATGCGGTGGATCTCCTGTAGGAATAAATACCACCTTATCAAGTCCATATTTATCTCTTATAAATTCAGCTGTGGCTAGGTGTGCATTATGAATAGGATTAAAAGTACCTCCCATAATACCCAACTTTATCTTTTTATTTGATTCTTTAAAAGTTTTTAACTTTTCCTCATTTTTTTTATGAGACAAAGCTAGCCTCTCTTCTAACAACATGTTCCTTCCCCTTTATAACCATGATAAATTTATTTTATCACAGCTAAGAGTATAAGTCCAATCAGTTTTTTCTATGTTTTTTTGAGTGATATCAAATTTTCATTACTCTCAATCCAAAATTTATTTTTTCTAATTTTATTTAAAAAATAAAACACCATCAGCTCCTTTATTTTTTTAAAATTTTATTAAAATCTTCCTTGTAAATCATTTTATACAATATTTTATATTTATTTTTCGTTAATATATAGCTTTATTATATTATATATCCCTATAATGATACTGATTATTATGATTATTAAGTATTTCATTTATCATTTCCGTCCTAGTTAAATTTTAAATATTTTAGTGATTTCAAATAAGAAAATAAAATTGGATTTTTGGGTTCATGTTTTACTGAAAATTTAATTAACATCTTCAAGCACTTTTCTGATTGCCGAATTAATAGTTTCATAATCAAAACCTTTATATGCAAGATGTTGATAGAGTTTGTTTTTTTTAGTTACATTATCTTTTTCTTTCATTTTTAAAATTTTCTTTTCCGCTAAATATATTGCATTTTCAAGTTCTTTCTCTCTATCTATTTCAGATATAGCACTTTCAATATAGTCTCTAGCTATTCCCTTAGAATATAAATTTTGCTTTATCCTATTCTTTCCTATTTTCTTAAAATTAAGGTCATTGGATACTATTCTCTCGGCATACCTTTCGTCATCTATTAATGAATATTTTTTTAAAAAGTCCACTACCTGCTCAACAATAGCTTCATCAAAATCATTTCGTAATTTTTCTCTTATTTTTTTTTCAGATTTTTCCGTTCTTGTTATTACCTGTAGAGCCTTATTTTTTGCTTTTTCATATTCCTCTTGCTTCAAAATGTCTACAAGCTTATCTTTATCTATTTCTTGTCCTTTATTAAGTTTATATTTATATACAAGTTCTGTATAAAGTGAAAGAAGATATTCTCCATCCACATATAAATTCACTCTATTTTTATTATTTTTTTGACATTCTATTGCCGTTATTTTTGACATTTTATCCCTACCTTTCATTTTAAATTATACCATAAAAAAACAGATTATTTTTTTTATAAGAATATCTTCATATATTTGTAACCTTATGTATTTTTAAACTTTAAATACTCTTTTTAAAAATATCTTAAACTATTGCTAATTATGTTATATAATTATTGTTATGTAGAAAAAGAGGTGATTATATGGATATTTTTCTTCTTGCCATAGGTGGCGGAATAGGTGCTTTGTTAAGATATTTTTTAGCAAAACTAATTAAAAATAAGAGTAATTTTTATATTCCAATCAATACTATGATTATTAATATTTTAGGATCTTTTTTCCTAGGTCTAAGTGTTGCAGCTATTAATGATAACAATCTAGCAGCATTTATACAAACTGGTATATTAGGAGCTTTTACAACATTTTCTACTTTTTTACTAGAAGCATTTGAACTTCTAAAAGAAGATGGCTTTGTATATATGCTAAAATATCTTCTTCCAACAGTTATTTTAGGAATTATAGCTTTTATTATTGGTTCAAATTTATTTGTTTAGATTTATTTTTAAATTATTGAGGTGATATTTTGAAAAGAGTAATATATATTTTTATGGGAGGCTTTTGTGGCGCTTTGTTAAGAAACTTATTTTTTAACATTTCTTTTTTAGCAAATTCTCAAACAATGCCTCTAAATACAATTGCAGTAAATCTTATGGGATGTTTTTTCTTGTCTTTAATAGTACATCTCGCTGAAAAATCGATTAAAATTAGTGATGATTTTCATGCTGCGATAACTACAGGCTTTTTAGGAGCATTTACAACATTTTCTACTTTTTCGAAAAATATTGGAGATTTAATACACTCCTTTAATTTTTTACAAGCAGGAGCTTATATAATAGTATCTCTTTTAGGAGGTCTAATCCTAGTGTATTTAGGATATATATGTTCTAATATAATATACTCAAAACTAGAAAAAAAAATATAGTTTTGATAAACTCAATTTACATTTAAAATTAAAAGAATGGTAGGTGAAAAAATGGTAGACATTATAATGCTTGGAACTGGTGGAAATGTTCCATCTCCAAATCGTTTCTGTTCCAGTGCATTTTTAAATTATAAAGGAAGAAAAATTCTGATTGATTGTGGTGAGGGAACTCAAATTTCTATGAAAAAAGTTGCTTGTGGTTTTAAAGGCATTGATTTGATACTTATTACTCATCTTCATGGAGACCACATAAATGGATTAATTGGTCTTTTGGCAACTTTGGGAAATTCTGAAAAAAGAACGCCTTTAACTATTGTTGGTCCTGTAGGTATTAAAAGGGCAATAAGAGCTATGCTCGTACTTCTTGAGGGCATACCGTATCATCTTAATATTATAGAAAATCCATCCGGTACTTTTTCTATAAATGATGGAGAATTTAGAGAAATTGAAATTTCTACGATAAAATTGGATCATTCAACTGAATGTCTAGGATATAGCCTTTATTTTAAAAGAAGCAGAAAGTTTAGCCCTCAAAATGCTCAAAAAAATGATGTCCCTAGATATCTATGGAAAAACCTTCAGGCTGGTAGAACTTTTTATATAGATGATATAAGCTATACTCCAGATATGGTTCTAGGAGAAGAAAGAAAAGGCATAAAACTCAGCTATATTACGGATACAAGGCCCATAGCAGAGATAACAGACTTTATTAAAGAAAGTGACTTGTTTATTTGTGAAGGTATGTATGGAGATGATATGGACATTGGAAAAGCTGTAAAAAATAAGCATATGACTTTTAGAGAATCTGCTAGCCTAGCAAAAAAGGGTAAAGTAAAACATCTTCTGCTTACACATTTTTCTCCTTCAGTAGATAATCCAAGTGATTTTTTAGAAAATGCAAAATCTGTTTTTAAAAATACTAGTATAGGATATGATGGAATCAAATTTAGTATTGCTTATCCAAGTGAGGACTAAAATAAAATATATATAAAAATACAGTGTTTGAATAATAAATTATCCATACACTGTATTTTCTTTTTTTATTTATAATTATATCTAAATCTACTATCTTCGTCCATTGAGAATAATGGGGACAATGGCATCTTCCATGATTCATGATTAGTATGAAGAAGCTTATGAGCTAGTTCAGAATTAGGTTTTTCAAGGTAATCGTTATAAATTTTTTGTATAGCTGGATTTTCATGAGAATATCTTAGATACATTTTTTTATCTAAATCATACAATTTAGAAGCTCTTGAATATGCCAATTCGTATCCATCTTTTATAGGTTGTCCTCCACCACCTGAACATCCTCCTGGACATGCCATGACTTCTACAAAATCATAATTAACATCTCCTCTTATCAAAGCTTCTATCAATTCTCTAGCATTCCTTAAACCACTTACTACTGCTACATTTAATTGGTTGCCAGCTATCGAAAACTTAGCTTCTCTCCAACCTCTTTCTCCTCTAACTGCAGAAAATGAATCCGGATCGGGATTTTTACCTGTTACAAAATAATATGCACTCCTAAGTGCTGCCTCCATAACACCACCTGTCGCTCCAAATATTACACCCGCTCCACTTCCTATTCCAAGGGGTGAATCAAAAGAAGCTTCTTTAAGCTTGTTAAAATCGATATTTTCAGCTCTTATCATTTTTTCCATTTCCCTTGTAGTAATTACTATATCTACATCTCTAGATGCATTTGTATCATTTATCGTTTCAATCTCTGCTTCCTTTTTCTTAGCACTACAAGGCATTATAGATATACAGCATATTTTATCCGGAGAAACACCCAAAATATCTGCATAGTATGATTTTGCAACTGCCCCAAACATCTGTTGTGGTGATTTTGCTGTGGATAAATACTTTACCATATCTGGATATTGAGATTTAATAAATCTTATCCAACCTGGACAACATGATGTAAACATTGGAAAATCTCTACCACCAGATTTATAAATCTCGAGAAATTCGCTTGCTTCTTCCATAATCGTCAAATCAGCACTAAAGTCTGTATCAAAAACATAATCAAATCCTATTTTTTTAAGAGCTGCTACCATTAAATTAGGTGTTGCCATTTTTTCTTTTATATCAAGATTTTCTGCCCATGCAGCCCTTACGGCAGGTGCTACTTGAACAACCGTTATCAGTTCTTCATTTTCTATGGCATCATATACCTTATTAGTATCATTTCTTACTGTTAGAGCACCTACTGGACAATGAGTTATGCACTGTCCACAAACAACGCAATCGGCTTCTTCTATTTCTCTATTATATGAAACATCTACAGTTGTTCTTGAGCCACTATTTACAACATCCCATATTCCTAGGCTCTGAATTTTATCACAAACCTGTATACATCTCATACATTTTATACATTTTGAAAAGTTTTTTTGTAGTGGAAATTCTTTATTCCAGTTCCTTTTTTCATACTTAATCTTATATGGCATAGAATCTACATTCAAATCATTAGCAATCTCTTGCAATGAGCAATTTCCGCTTCTCACGCAAGTAGCACAAGTAAAATCGTGTTGAGATAATATCAACTCTATATTTTTCCTTCTAGCTACTCTTACCTTTGGACTGTTTGTTCTTACCACCATGCCTTCTTCAACTATTGTATTACAGGCAGTTAAAAGTTTATCTGCTCCTTCTACTTCAACAGAGCATATTCTACAAGCCCCTATTTCATTTATATCCCTCAAAAAACATAATCTAGGTATAATAATCCCAACTTCTCTAGCTGCATCTATTATTTTTGTACCTTCTTCAACTTCTATTACTTGCTTATCTATAGTTAACTTTACCATATTGATGTTCTCCCCCCTCTAAAGTTACCCCATCCAAAATGGTCACATCTCAAACATCTTCCTGCTTCTTGAGCTGCTTCTTCTGGAGTAAGACTCTTCTCAACCTCTTCAAAATTATTTTTCCTTTCATATGTACTTATTTCTTTAAGATTTGCTCTTGCACAAGGTTTCCTATCATTTAATTTAATTTTTGGAAGTTCTATATCTACACTTATCAAATGGTTAAATCCTAAATATTCGTCTATATTAGCAGCTGCAACTTTTCCTGCACCTATAGCCTTTATCACCGTAGCAGGACCAGTTACACAATCACCACCAGCAAATATTCCTGGTATATTTGCAACCTCACTAGAATCTAAGGCTTCTATAATTCCTCTTTTAACTGGCATTCCAAATTCTTTAAAATGTTTAGATTCTATATTCTGACCTATTGCGATTATAAGTTTATCACACTCTAATCTAATCGCTTTTTCACTAGAATTTCTAGGTTTTGGTCGCGAACTCTTATCTACCTCTCCTACTATTTGCGGTTGGATCCAAATAGCCTTTATATTATTATCATCATCTGTTTCTATTTTTATAGGTGCCATCTCTGAATAAAGTTCACATCCTTCTATTAAAGCCTCTTCAATTTCTTCTTTTAGACATGGCATATCTTCTTTTCGTCTTCTATATACTATTGAAACCCTTTCCGCATTACATCTATTGGCTGTACGTGCACTATCCATTGCAACATTACCTCCACCAATTACAACAACCTTTTGATTAGTCAAATCAGGATATTCTTCATCGCCTATCATTTTTAGCATTTCAACAGCTGAAATTGTGCCTTTTGCATCTTCTCCCTCTATGCCTAACTTTTTAAAATCATGAGCCCCTATCGCTATATACATAGCATCGCATTCTTTAGTTATTTCTTCAATACTTATATCTTTGCCGACTTCTACATTTCTATGTACTTCTACACCAGTTTCAAGTATTGCATCTATATCCTCCTGTAGTCTTTCCCTAGGAAGTCTGTACTTAGGTATACCATACCTCAACATTCCACCTAATTTTTTATTTCTTTCATATACTACTACGCTATGTCCCATTAGTGATAAATAGTATGCTGCACTTAAGCCACTAGGACCTCCACCTACTATTGCAACCTTTTTTCCTGTCGCTTCTGCACATGCTGGTGGTGGTACTACACCTGCATGATCTACAGCATACTTTTTCATCCCCCTAATATTCATCGGTGCATCAACCATTGTTCTTCTACATCTTGCTTCACAAGGATGCTCACACACTAAGGCACAAGCAGTAGGAAAAGGATTGTCTTTTCTAATCAATCTCACAGCATCTGCATATCTTTTTTCTCCTATAAGGGCTATATATCCTGGTATATCAACACCGGCTGGACACATAGCAACACAAGGTACAGATATGTTTCTGTCCATAGAACATTTTGAAGTTCTTATATGTGATAGGTAGTCATCTTTAAAACCTAATAAACCCTTTAAAACCATCTCAGCTGCTTCATATCCTATTGCACAATCTGCAGTTTTTATAATTACTCTCACCGTTTCCTCAATTAGATTTAGAGTTTCCTCTGTTGCTTCGCCATCCAAAACACTCTCTATCAATTCTTGCAACTTATCTAATCCAACTCTACACGGAACACATTTACCACAAGTCTGCGCATGACATAGTTTTAGAAACGCCAGAGAAACCTCTACAGGGCATATCCCTGGTGGACTTGCGATTATTCTTCTTTCTAAATCCTTATACAGACCTTCAACTACTATCTGAGCCTTGTCTGGAGTTTTGATATATAACCTGCTCATTAAAGTACCCCCTTTTAAATTTAATTAAAAAATTGTATAGTCATATATAATAAAATTCTATATATTTAACTTTACAAAGTTTAATGTCTACAAT
>JAHHSS010000022.1 GCA_020025095.1 Peptostreptococcus sp. | reverse complement strand
AAATATAAGCAAGGAGAAAGAAATGAGTAGAAAGATGAAAAATAAAATATTTAACGATGATATAAAACTTAAAAATAAATGTAGAAAAAATAAAATAAAAAAAATAGGTAAAAAGGTTGTATTTACAACTTTAACAGCTACTATGTTAATAAATGTATTACCATTTTATCAAAGTAGCGTCACTTTGGGTAAAGTTTTTGCCGAAGAAGAAAGAACGGAATTTGAAACTTCTGACTCAAAGAGTGAAGAGATTCGATTGAAAAAAATGGAATTAAATAATGTAATAGATAAAATATCGGATGACTTTGAGATGAAAATAAGGGAAATTGCTTCTAATAGAAAGGATTTAGAAATAAAAGAAGATATAATATATGACAAGTTAGATGAAATTGCTGACAATGCTAAGAGGGAACTAGTGAAACTTGGCGAAATAAATATTGATGAAATAAAAACTGAATTTGAAAAAAATATAAATGAATTATTGAGCGAAATAATAAATACTTATCATCTTGATTCAAGAATTTTTATTGAAGAATCTAAAGATGGTGGGTTTAAATTAATTGATGAAAAGTTAATATCGAATAGTACTACAACTACTAAACCAACAACTGAAAAAGAAAATGGTGATAATTCTAATATTAATACAATAAATAAGCCTCATATTGTAGAAAATAATGATAATAAAGCTAAAACAGATAAAGAAGGTGTAGAAACAGATAATAAATCAAAAGAAAAAACAGCTAAAGAAGATGGGAAATCAGACTTAGAAAAATTAAAAGAAAAAAAAGCAATTTTAGAAAAGATGAAAGCAAAAGCTTTGGAAAAGGCACTATTTAACAAGCAGAGAATTAGAATAGCAGGGAGAAATAGAAGGGAAACAGCTTTAGGTATTTCTAGAATGAAGTATAATTCATCAAATAAAATAATTCTAGTTAGCCAAGATTCTTTTGCCGATTCCTTGACTGCATCAGTACTTGCTGAAAAATTAAACATTCCTATTTTACTTACAGACAGTAAAAGTGTATCACCAGAAGTTTTACTTGAAATGCAGCGACTAAAAACAAAGGAAGTACTAATTTTAGGTGGAGAGTCTGCCATATCTAAGTCAGTAGAAGAAAAATTAAAAGAAATGAAGCTTGTAGTAGAAAGGTTATCTGGTAGTGACAGATATGAAACATCTGCTCTAGTTGCAGAAAAAGTATATAAATTTTCTGGACATGATAAGGGTGCTATAATTGCATCTGGGGAAAATTATCCTGACGCCCTTTCGATAGCTCCAGTTGCTGCTAGAGATTCGCAGCCGATATTGTTAGTTAAAAACAATGAAATTCCTAAAAGAATAGAAGATGTATTAGTTTATAATAGCGTCAAGAATGTAACTATTGTAGGTGGAGAAAAATCTATTTCAGATAATGTAGAGAAGAAATTAAAAACAAGAAATCTTACAAGAATATCAGGAAAAGATAGATATGACACAGCATTAAAAATTGCTACTGAAAAGTTTAGAGAACCACATCTTGCATATATAGCAACAGGAGAAGACTTTGCTGATGCTTTAACAGCTGGACCAGTAGCAGCCACAACAAATGCTCCTATATTACTCGTAAGTAAAAATGGTTTTACAAAAAATTTAAAGACATATATAGATAAAAGTAAGGCTTTTGCACTTATATTTTTAGGTGGAGAGGCTAGTATACCTAAAGCTTTCGAAGACAAGTTAGCTATGATAGGAGATGAGAAATCAAGAGCTGAAGCTGAAATTAAGCTTGAAAAAGCAAGAATAAAGCTTCGTTCAGAAATGGAAAAAATAACAATATTAAAAGCAGAAGAAAAAGAAATGATTTTGAAAGAGATAAAAGAGGCTTCGAATGAAAATGATATAAAAGACATATTATCAAAATTTAAAAAGTATGAGGATGCTATGAAAAAAATGATAGCTACTGAAAAAGATAATAAGGGAAAAAATAAAATTGAAGCTGAAAATAAAGAGTTTCAAGGGACTGTGAATGAAAAAAATAATCAATTATAATATATTTCTTTAATAAATATAAGGAAGCGTATTATAAAAATAAAATATGTAAGGTTAATTTTAATATGAGAAAAAGCATAGATAAATATTATCTATGCTTTTTTAGTAGAGTTTATAAAGTTAGTGAAATTCACTTTATTTGCTATTATAATTTATAGAATAAATTTCTTTAATATGTTAAAATATAAATGGTATATTGTTTTTTGATGGGAGGATTAAGATGTCTCGATTTAAGAAACTAATTAATATTATATATTATTTAATGTCTATATGTTCATTATTATTTTTCTTGTTAATATTAACTAGAAAGAACTATCTTTCACAGAGAATTTTAAATGAAATTTACTCAGATGAAATTATAATTGTGATAGCAGGCTTTGCTTGTATTATGCTTTTAGTAAGTTTATTAAAGTTATTAGCAAGTATTTTGCAAAAAAGCAATGAGAAATATTTATATCTATTTGATGATGATGGAGATGTTTGTATTTCTGATACAGCTATTGAAAATACTATAAAAAATTCTTTAAGACAATTTGAAGAGATAGTAGAGTATACAGTAAAAGTTAAAATAAAGAATGAAAAAGAAAGGTCTAAAGTAAAGGTAAAAATAAAATGTGGTTTAGACGAAGCTTTATGTAAGGCGAAAGGTTATTATGACTACCTAAATGATATTGAACTTGAGGAAGAAAGAAAAAATAATGAAAATAGGGAAAATAAATCTGCAGATGAAAAGTTAGAAAAAAAAGAACTTATATCAGAAAAAGACGATAATGTAGAAAAAAGTACTTTAAATGAAGATTCGTGCTCAGACAAAACTCAAAGGGAAATTAATCTGAATGAGTCGGCACTTACTTTGAGCGAAAATAGTAAAGGGGAAAATGAAATAGAAGAAGCCTCTAAAAATGGAAGTTTTGCACCAGAGATATTAAGTGTTATGAATGTAATATCAGATAAGTCTAATGAAAGTGTTGAACTTTCTGGTGAAAATTTACAAGAAGATAGCAGAAAAGAAAATATAAAATCTAGAGATAAGATGCTTTTAGGAAATTCCATAGATGAATTATGCTCAAATATACAAAAATATTTACACAGTTGTATGCAGGAATTTCTTTCTAATAGGATAGATAGATTAGATATAAAATTTTATGATGTTAAAGCTAAAAATAGAGCACATAATAGAGAAAAAAATTCATCTAAAGCAAGTAAAAATAAAAGAAATAAAAAAAGAGTTAATTAGGAGGTGAAGTGAAATGATAGATGAAAATTATCATATAGAAGATATAGATGATATGGACGATATAGCAGACTCATCATCAATAGAGAATGAAGATAAAAAAGATAAATCAACTATAAAAACAAAGGTCATCTATGAGAATAGCGACACCTCTAGAGAAAATAATTCGGGAAATGAAGCTGAATATCAGAACTTTTTTTATGATGAAGATGAACAAAGTTATTATAATACTAGTACAGAGAATAAAGAAGAATACAAATCAAATGAAGAATTTAGTGGCATAAAAAATACGGGTAAAAGAAAATGGATAGAAGAGTGGATTATTGAGTTTCATGATAGAAGACCGAATACGCTAAAAGCCACTATAGTAGGGTTAGTTCTTGCACTTTTAATATTATTAATAGGTTTTTTAAAAACTCTTCTAATATTTGTTGTAGTATTAGTAGCAAATTTAATAGGACAATTGTTGGATAGTAATCCAAGATTAATCTACATAATAAATTTAGTAAGGCAAAAATTTAGATAGCTCTTTAATAATCTAAAAAAAAGGAGGAGTATCATGGTATTCGATGGAAAAAATGAATTTTTAGAATCAAATAACGAAGTTGAACATAGGAGTAAGCTAACTTTTGATGAGCAAGTTATATCTAAAATAGTGATGATGTCTTTAAAAGAGTTAGATGGAGTCGCGATAGTAAGAAGTGGAGCTGGTTCATTATTCGGAAGAAGTGGAAATATAGGAATAAATGTGGAAGTTGGGGAAACTGAAGTGGCTGTTGACCTAAGACTGATACTAGAATTTGGTAAAAATGCCCAGGAAATCTATGAGAAACTGAAAAAAGCAATTGAAGAACAAGTTTTAAATATGACAGGTCTTGAAGTTGTAGAGGTTAATGTAAAAATAGAAGATGTGTTAACTGAAGAGGAATTTAAGTCCAAAGTCGAATTATAAGAAGAATATAAGGCAGCTATACGATTTGTGTAGCTGCTTTTATTCTAGAAAATCTGTATACTTTGCTAGATAATAATGATATATAAATATAATAGAGGGTATAATTTTAAAATGGATATAATAAATTAATTTATAAACTTAATAGATACTTTATTAATAGGAGGACTTATGAAGATAGAAGAGATAAAAAATGGAATTATACTTAAAGAAACGATGGATTTTAATCCAGTACATATATTTGAGTGCGGGCAGTGTTTTAGGTGGATAAAAGAAGATGACGGTTCATATACAGGCGTTGCCAAGGGAAAAGTGATCAATGTAAGAGAAGAGGGAGAAAATATAATTATAGATAATACAAATAGAGAAGATTTTGAAAATATATGGTATGATTATTTTGATTTAGGGAGAGATTATTCTTCATTGAAAATTGAACTTGCTAAACACGATGAAAATCTTAAAAAAGCAGTTGAATTTGGATGGGGAATAAGAATTTTGCAACAAGATGCTTGGGAAATGTTGATTTCATTTATAATATCGTCAAACAATAGAATTCCAATGATTCAGAGAGCTATTGATAATATTTCAAAAAAATATGGAAGTGAAATAGGAGAATATAGGGGTAAAAAGTATTTTGCATTTCCAACTCCAGAGCAGCTTTCAAAGGCATCGGTAGAAGAATTGAGAGAGTGCAAGACTGGTTTTAGGGATAAATACATTTATCATACAAGTAATAGAGTAGTTGAAGAAGGCTTAGATTTAGAAAAGTTTTTGGATATGGAGTCAGATGAGTGTCATAGAGAGCTTATGAAATTTAAAGGTGTTGGGGCGAAAGTTGCAGATTGTATAGCTTTATTTGGTATCAGAAAGTACGATTCTTTTCCAGTAGATGTTTGGGTAAAGAGAGTAATGCAAGAATTTTATAAGGCAGAGGATATGAGTCTTCCTAAGATGAGAAAGTATGGTATGGATTTATTTGGAAAAAATGCTGGCTTTGCTCAGCAATATTTATTTTACTATGTAAGAGAATTAGAAATAGGTAAATAGAAAAGGAGTAGTAAATGGCTCAACATTTAATATTTTGGGTTATAGCAATAGGCACACTAATGTCTTATTTAATCGGAATAATTATCACTATGAATATACTTTTGGAAAATAGAGATCCAGCTAAGACTTTGTCTTGGATGATGATGTTTCTACTTCTTCCAGGTGTGGGAATAGTAATATATATCTTTTCGGGAAGAAATATAAGAAAGCACAAGCTTTTTAAAGCTAAAAAGAAAACTAAAAATTTAAGTGAAAGAAAACTATCAAAACATTTAGAGTATCTTAAAAGTATAGTAAAAACTCAGCAGTTGCTTTTGGAGAAAAAGGAGCTACTTGATAAGGAAGGAGAAGATATAAAGGAAAGAGTTATTAATCTTTTATTAAGAATAGGAAGTTTTCCATATACAACGAATAATGATGTAGAAATATATAAGAATGGTCCAGAGAAGTTTTCAAGATTAATAGAAGATATGGAAATGGCAAGAGATCATATACATTTAGAATATTTTATTATAAAAGACAGTTATATAGCCAGAGAAATTCAAGAAATTCTTATAAGAAAGGCAAGGGAAGGTGTAGAGGTGAGGATACTATATGATGATGTGGCTTGCTGGAGATTTAAGATTCACAGAGATTTTCTTAATCAACTAAAGTCGGCTGGAGTAAAATGTGCAGCTTTTTTACCTACGAAGCTACCTCTTTTAGGAGGACAACTTAATTATAGAAATCATAGGAAGATAGCTGTTATAGATGGTAAAGTTGGTTATACAGGTGGTCTAAATATAGGTGATGAATATATGGGACTTGATAAAAAATTTGGATATTGGAGAGATTCTCATATGAGGATTTTTGGAGCTGGGGTACATATGCTTCAAATGATATTTTTAATCGATTGGTATTTAACAACAAATGAACTTATTTCGGAAAATAGATATATGCCAGATTTACCTCATTGTGGGAATGTAGCTCTTCAAGTAGTAGGAACTGGACCGGATAGCCAATGGGAGGATATACATTACGCCTTTTTCTCAGCTATTAGTCAGGCTAAAAAAAGAGTCTATATAGAAACACCATATTTTATACCGGATGAAAGTATATTAAAAGCAATAAAAACAGCAGCTTTAAGTGGGGTAGATGTTAGAATAGTTTTTCCACAGAAAATAGACCATTTTATAGTTAATATTGCATCTTATTCATATTTTGATGAAGTTTTAGATGCAGGAGCAAGAGTATTTTTATATCAAAAGGGCTTTATACACTCTAAAGTGGTTATAGTAGATGATGAAATGGCATCCATAGGTTCTTCAAATATGGATTTGAGAAGTTTTATGTTAAACTTCGAAGTGAATAGTTTTATTTATGATAAAAAAACAATAAAAATAATAGAGGAACAGTTCTATAATGATCAAAAAAATTCAAAAGAACTGTTGAGAGAAAACTTTAGAACTAGAAATATAATTGTAAGGCTGGCGGAATCAATATCTAGATTATTTTCACCTTTACTTTAATTGGAGTAGAGAAAAATATAGAATTTAAGTTTTAGTTAAGGTTATAGAATTATACTGTTAGCAGTTAGAAGTATAGAGTGCTAATGACTGTATTTTAAGAAAAAAATATAAATTTTGGAGGGATGAATATGAGAATAAAACCTTTAGGAGACAGAGTAGTTTTAAAGGCAGCAGAGGCAGAAGAAAAGACAGCGAGTGGAATAATACTAACAGGAACTGCTAAGGAAAAACCACAATTTGCAGAAGTTGTTGCAGTAGGTTCTGGAGTAGTTGATGGAAAAGAAATAAAGATGGAAGTATCTGTAGGAGATAAAGTAATCTACAGTAAATATGCAGGAACAGAAGTAAAGCTTGGAGATGAAGAATATATAGTAATTAAACAAGAAGATGTAGTAGGAGTTTTAGTAGATTAACATATTCTGTAAATTATAAAGTAGAAGATAATTTCAAAATTTATATCTTAAAAATAATATAAGATATGTAGAAAATTCGATTTCAAGAGATATTGTATATATAGTTGAATACTACATATTAAATATATCAAGAAATTACTATTTTAAAGAGAAGGAGTGGTAATTAATGGCAAAGGACATAAAATTTTCAAAAGATGCAAGAGCATCATTAGAAGCGGGAGTAAATAAATTAGCGGATACAGTAAAAGTAACACTTGGACCAAAAGGTAGAAATGTTATATTAGATAGAAAATTTGGGGCACCACTAATAACAAATGATGGTGTTACAATAGCAAAAGAAATAGAGCTAGAAGATAAGTTTGAAAATATGGGGGCTCAACTTGTAAAAGAAGTTGCAACTAATACAAATGATGTAGCTGGTGATGGTACTACAACAGCTACTGTTTTGGCACAGGCAATAATCAGAGAAGGGCTAAAAAATGTTACAGCTGGGTCAAATCCAATACCTCTTAGAAAGGGGATAAATAAAGCAGTTGACCTTGCAGTAGAGGAACTTCAAAAGATATCTAAGAAAATAAGTACAAAAGAAGAAATTTCACAGGTTGGAGCTATTTCAGCGGGTGATGAAGAAGTTGGACAGTTGATAGCAGAAGCTATGGAAATAGTTGGTAAAGATGGTGTAATAACTATAGAGGAATCAAAATCTATGGTAACAGAGTTAGAAGCTGTTGAAGGAATGCAGTTTGATAGAGGATTTTTATCAGCATATATGGTAACTGATGTAGAAAAAATGGAATCAGTACTTGAAAATCCATATATATTAATCACAGATAAGAAGATTTCAAATATACAAGAACTTCTTCCAGTATTAGAGCAGTTAGTACAGAGTGGAGAAAAACTACTTATAGTAGCTGATGATTTAGAGGGTGAAGCTCTATCTACATTAGTAGTAAATAAATTGAGAGGAACATTTGATGTAGTAGCAGTAAAGGCACCAGGCTTCGGAGATAGAAGAAAAGAAATGTTAGAAGATATAGCAATTCTTACAGGTGGTAGATTTATATCAAGTGAATTAGGTTTTGACCTAAAGGAAGTAGAGCTTTCAATGTTAGGAAGAGCTCAGACTGTAAAGGTAAATAAGGAATCTACAACAATAGTAGGTGGAGCAGGACAAAAATCTGAAATAGAAAATAGAGTAGCTCAGATTAAGCGTCAAATAGAAGAAACTACATCAGATTTTGACAGAGAAAAGTTATCTGAAAGATTAGCAAAGTTATCTGGTGGAGTAGCAGTAGTAAAGGTTGGTGCAGCTACAGAAGTTGAAATGAAGGAAAGAAAGCTAAGAATAGAAGATGCTTTGAATGCTACAAAGGCAGCTGTACAAGAAGGTATAGTAGCTGGTGGTGGAACAGCATTTGTAAATATAATTCCAGCATTAGATAAATTAATAGAAAGCCTAGACGGAGAAGAAAAGCTAGGAGCTAATATTATTAGAAGAGCTCTTGAAGAGCCATTAAGACAAATAGCACATAATGCCGGTTTAGAAGGTTCTGTGATTATACAAAATGTTATAAATTCAGACTCTGAAATTGGATTTGATGCTGCCAATGAAAAATATGTAAATATGATTCAAAATGGTATAGTAGACCCTACAAAGGTAAGTAGAAGTGCACTTCAAAATGCTGCATCAATTGCTAGTGTATTCCTTACAACAGAAGCGGCAGTAGCTGATTTACCTTCAGAAGATGAAAGTATGCCAATGCCAGGTGGAATGCCAGGAATGATGTAATAAAGATATACTGTAGATAAAAGAACTGGATTTATCCAGTTCTTTTTTATTAACCTTCAATTTAGAAAATATAAAATTAATAAATGGGTTTTAAAAGAATAGTCAAATAGCAATTTTATAAGATTAAATCTAATAAGTGAATTAAATAAAGAAGATTGAATAGAGTAGCTGAATTTAAAAGTGAAATAACAATCGTAATGGTACGAACAATACGAACTATAGAATAAATAAAAACTCTTATAATTCAAGTTATATAAAAAAAGTGTATTAGTTTATAAAAAAGGAATTTAGCAATAAAAAATAATAGTTTATGATAAGAAAAAAATTAAAAAAAGTACCAACATTTATTTTAAATATGTTATAATAGTTGGTATATGAAACGAGAATATTAAAAATATTAAATTTAGAATTGAAGGGAGTAAACTATGAAACATGAGATAGTTCTAGTCATCGATTTTGGAGGACAGTACAATCAGCTAATAGCTAGAAGAATAAGAGAGAATAATGTATATTGTGAGATACTTCCATATACTACAGACATTGAAAAAATAAAGTCAAAAAACCCAAAGGGAATAATCTTTACAGGTGGACCGAATAGTGCATATTTAGAAGAATCACCTAAAATTTCAAAAGAGATATTTGAAATAGGTGTACCAATACTTGGAATATGCTATGGTGACCAGTTGATGGCTCACCTTTTAGGAGGTAAGGTAGTAAAGGGAGATAATCAGACTAGAGAATATGGTAAGACTGCCATAGAATATAAAGAATCAGAAATATTTAAAGGAATAAGTACAAATCAAGTTTGGATGAGCCACACAGATTATATTGCAGAAGCTCCAGAAGGATTTGAGGTAACAGCAACTACTGAAAATTGTCCAATTGCAGCAATGCAAAATGTTGAAAGAAAACTTTATGGAGTACAGTTCCATCCAGAAGTTGAACATAGTTTAGATGGAGATAAAATACTTAGAAACTTCTTGTATGAAGTTTGTGGAGTAAGTGGAGATTGGACAACAAGTTCTTTCATAGATGACAAGATAGCGGAAATAAAGGAAAAAGTAGGAGATAGAAAGGCTTTATGTGCTCTTAGTGGTGGAGTAGATTCATCAGTAGCCGCAGTATTAATGCATAGAGCAATAGGAGATAATCTTACATGTATATTTGTTGACCATGGTCTTCTAAGAAAAAATGAAGGAAGAGATGTAGAAAGAATATTTAGAGAAAAGTTTAGTATGAACCTTATAAAGGTAGATGCTGAAGATAGATTCTTAGGAAAGCTAAAGGGTGTAACAGAGCCAGAAGCTAAGAGAAAGATAATCGGTGAAGAATTTATAAGAGTCTTTGAGGAAGAATCTCATAAGTTAGGAAAAATGGATTTCTTAGTTCAGGGAACAATATATCCTGATGTAGTAGAAAGTGGACTTGGGGATTCAGCAACAATTAAGTCTCACCATAATGTTGGGGGATTACCTGAAGATGTAGATTTCCAAGAAATAATAGAACCATTAAGAGAACTATTCAAGGATGAAGTAAGAAAGATAGGTTTAGAACTTGGAATAGATGAACAGTTAATATTTAGACATCCATTCCCAGGACCAGGACTTGGAATAAGAGTAATCGGTGAAGTAACTAAGGAAAAGTGCGATATACTTAGAGAAGCTGATGCAGTTTATATGGATGAATTGAGAAAAGCAGGTCTATACACAGAAATATGGCAGGCATTTGCAACTCTTCCAGATGTAAAGACTGTAGGTGTAATGGGAGATGAAAGAACTTATGCTTATTTAGTTGGACTAAGAGCTGTTGCTTCAAGCGATGGTATGACTTCTGATTGGTATAAGATTCCTTATGAAGTGTTGGAAAGAATTTCTAATAGAATAATCAATGAATGCGAAGGAGTTAATAGAGTTGTGTATGATATAACTTCTAAGCCTCCTGGAACAATTGAGTGGGAGTAGGATAGTTTGAAATTAAAGAACTATGATTTTTAATATTTCTAGATTGTCAAAAGAAATAATTAGTACAAAATGATATAAAGTAAGAAAAGAATAGTTTTGTTATCTTGATATTTATAAATAAAAAAGACCGTGGCTTAATTATTACGGTCTTTTTTGTTTTTATAATTTGAAATTTTTTATTCTTATTTTAAATAACAAATTTTTAAATAATTTTAAGATAGAAAAATAATAATAAGTGTACGCATACTTGCGAATTTTTATTAAAATTGCTTGCCAGGAAAGACGATAAAATATTGATTTAATGATACCATAAATAAGGTAAAATAGTATGATTAGTGGAATCGAAACTGAAGAATTGAAACTAGATTGGCTTAAGAAGAGGCAATGTTTAAGCAAAAATTAAAGGAGGGTGGACTAAAAATGATACGACATTTGATTACTAAATCTGTGTCAGGAAGAGATATTTATGTGGTGGATACGACACCTCTTTATGAGGTGAATACAAAGCTATCTCACATAAGTTCTAATATAAATCAGATAGCAAAGATAGCTAATACGACTGGTACAATAAACCAAAAGGATATAGAAGATATTAAGGAAATGCAGCATAAATTTGCATGGGATATTTTTGAAATTATGAAGCTTCTAGGTAGGGGATAAATGTAGAAAATTGAATAAAAATGGTATAAATGATATAATCAAGGAAATGTGAAGTAAGGTTTTATTAAGGTAAAATTTTTAGAATTCAAGTGAATAATATAACAGTACTAAGGAGGGTAAGGTGGCTAATTTATCAAAGATAAGAAGAGATGAACTTTTAGCTTTTATAGAGAAGTTAAAAGAACAAAATAAGGACGACGAAAGCATACGCTCGTTGAACGAAATTGCGAATGCTTTGACGGAGAAGAAGTACGGTCTTGTATGGGAAAAGCATACTGAAAAGGTTGATGAAATGCTTGAACACAATATACCTGTATTTGAAGAAGTTGAAGAAAGAAAAATCAAGGCAGATGAAAGCAATAACTACAACTTTTTACTTGAGGGAGATAACCTACATTCATTAAAACTCTTAGAGAAAACTCACAAAGGAAAAATTGATGTAATATATATTGATCCACCGTATAATACAAAAAATAAAGACTTTATATATAATGACAGTTATGTAGATAAAAATGATGGATACGCTCATAGTAAGTGGTTATCTTTTATGAGTGAAAGACTTGAAATTGCTAAGGAATTATTAAGTGATGAGGGTGTTATATTTATTTCTATCGACGATAATGAGCAAGCACAGTTGAAACTACTTTGTGATGAGGTTTTTGGAGAGGAGAATTTTGTTACTAATATACATTGTCAACTTTCAACAACTCAAGGTATGAAAGTTAAAGCTGCTCAACAAGGTAATATAGTTAAAAATGCAGAATATATTATTGTATATGCGAAAAATGGAAGAAAAAATATAGCCAGAAACCCTTTGTATGATGCTAGATTAGAATATGATGAACATTATTCTTTGTTTTTAAAGGATAATGGTGACATTGTACCTCTTAAGGATATTTATGATTATCGTTATCCGAAAGATATGGCAAATAAAAAGTCTCTATCTTTGGCAGAAGCATTTAGAAAAAGTCAAGATTTTTATGAGTTTATAGAGAAAAATAGATATAAAATTGGAGCAGATGATAAAATTTCGGGGTTTGATAATATAAATGGATTATATTATTTGAAATGGTTAAAAACTGAAAGAAAAAACAAAGTATATTATTTAACAAGAAATTCTAAAAATAGAGTTAGGCAAATTCTAGTGTTAGGAAATTCATGGGGTGAAACAGATGGTTATAAATCTCCAAATGGACTTCGCAAAATTAGAGGTGATTGGTGGGAAGGTTTTTACTTAGATATGGGTAATGTTACCAAAGAAGGTAGCACTGAATTTAAAAATGGTAAAAAGCCAATAAGATTAATAAAACAAATAGTAAAAATGATAGGGAGTACTAATGCAACCATTCTTGATTTCTTTGCAGGTTCAGGTACAACCGGACACGCAGTTATACAACTTAACAAGGAAGATGGAGGAAATAGAAAATACATCCTTTGCACAAATAATGAAAATAATATTTGTGAAGAGGTTACATATCAAAGACTTAAAAATATTCAGGAGGAACTACCTCACAATCTCAAGTACTTAAAAACAGATTTCATTCCAAAGTTTGACGATGAGGATGACGAAGCAAGTCTTTCAGATAGACTAATAGACTACATCAAGCCACTAATAGAGCTTGAATATATGTGTGAAATAGACGCTAAAAATAAGCTGATAATCTTAGATGAAGATGATGTTGAATCTGCTATAAATAAAGCAAATGAAGGAGCTACAATATTTAGGGCATCTGATGTCTTTATTAGTGGTATTCAGATGAAAGGGCTTGAAGATAAGGGCATTAAGGTAGTTGATATACCAGACTATTACTTTAAAAATGAGTTGATGGAGGTTGGCGAGCTATGATTGATATTAAGTTAAAAGATTTTCAAGAAAAAGCTGTAGACTGGCTGTATGAAACTACTGAATTAGAAAATAAAGAGCCGATAGTCCTTCATGCTCCAACAGGTTCAGGAAAGACCATAATTTTAATTGCTTACATTGAAAAGTATTTAGACTATCACAGGGATAATACTGTATTTTGCTGGTTCTCTCCAGGAAAGGGCAATTTAGAAGCACAATCTAAGGAGAAAATGGAAAAATTTGCACCAAATTTGAATACAGGTAATATAGATGATGTTTTGCTAGGTGGGTTCAAGGCTGGCACAACCTATTTTATCAACTGGGAAAAGATAACGAAAAAGGGCAACAAAGCAATTAGCGATACTGAAAGAACAAATTTGTATGAGCATATTGCAAAGGCACATAATAAGGGGCTTGAATTTGTCTGCATAATAGATGAGGAACACCTAAACGACACATCAAAAGCTAACGATGTAATTAAAGCTCTAGCAAGTAGACACGAATTAAGAGTTTCTGCAACACCAATATCAAGAGCCTTAGGAAAGTTTTATTCTATTAATGAAATTGATGTTATCAATGAAGGTCTTATTACAAGGGCGATGTATATAAATCATGATTTAAAGGTTGATACACTGGATAATATTGACTCGGAAACAGATGTGTTGATAGAGAAGGCGGTTAGTTTAAGAGAGGAAATAGCCGATGCATATAAGAATATTCAGGTAGATGTAAGACCACTTGTGCTAGTGCAGTTTCCAAACCTAAATGACGCACTAATTGAGCGAGTTGAAGAGAAGTTAAACTCTCTTGGTTATAGCTATGAAAACGGGCTTCTTGCAAGCTGGTTTAGTGCTGAAACAAAGGAAGATAAAAGCTATAACTCTAAAAAATTAGGTAAAATAAATTTGGGAGAAGAAGGAAAAGACAATTATATTACGAGAGAAAATGCAGAGCCTGTCTTTTTGTTATTCAAGCAGGCGCTTGCTACTGGATGGGATTGTCCAAGAGCTAAAATACTTGTAAAACTACGTGAAAATATGAGTGAAAAGTTTGAAATACAAACCTTAGGACGTTTAAGACGTATGCCACAGGCAAAACATTATGATGATACTTTGTTAGACAACTCATATTTATATACATTTGATGAAAAGTATAAATTGGCAGCTTTAAGTGTAGGAGCATATGAAACTCAAAGATTATTTTTAAAAGAAGAACCAAGGGAGTTAAGTCTAATAAAAGAAGTTAGAAACGCTGATATGCCAACGGTGTACGATTATGATGTTTGCAAGTACTTATACGAGTTTATCAAGAAAAAGTATAGCCTTTCAGATAATCTGAATGATAATCGTAAAATATTTGAAAACAACGGTTATATTATTTCAGAGGAAATCCAAGCAAGTTATTTGAGTGGAAAAGCCATCGTTTTAAGAGATTTAGAAACTCAAGAAAATATGGTACACGAAACTATAAATTATAGGGTAGACACTCATAAGCATGGTATGGAGCTTAGACACGAGATAGATGCGCTCAAGAAATATACTGGTTTAGACTATAAGATGACTAGAAAAATATTTAACAGACTATTTCTAAAGAGCAAAAAGAAAACTTATAGGCTGCTAAATTTAACTCTTAAGGAATATTACTCTTTCATCATAAACAATAAGGAAAAGATTAAAAACTTGATGATAGAATTTAGTGGTATGCATAATGACATAAGTCAAACGTTATTTTCCTTCAAAAAGGAGGAATCATTTAAGATACCTCTAGAGGAAATCTATAAGTATAAGGCAGATGTAAAAAACAATAGGGTACTTGAATCAAATGCCTATGAAAAGTATACAACTCAGATGATAGACAGCTCCTTTAGATCGACAAGCGAGCGTTTGTTTGAAAGGTATTGCGAGGGCAACGATGCAGTAGAATTTGTTTATAAAAATGGAGATAGTGGAAGTCAGTATCTATCAATCATGTATACAGATGGCTTTGCAAAAACAAAGTTATTTTATCCTGACTATATTGTTAAGCTAAAAAATGGCGAAATATGGCTGATTGAAACCAAAGGTGGAGAGAGTAACGGACAGGACAAAAACATCGATGTACAAGTAGTAAACAAATTCGAAGAATTTAAGCGTTTTGCAAAGGAGCATGGTTATAATTTTGCCTTTGTAAGAGATAAGGATGAGGAGTTGTATTATAATAATATAGAATATAAACATTCGTTGTCGGAAGAGGAATGGAAACTACTTGAGGAGGTATTTTGATGGAAATTAGTGCTAATAATAATTTACAAAAATCAAACGTAAAAATTATGAATTGTAATTGTATAGATAGTGCAGAAATAAATATCAGGTAAAATGCTCTTAATATAAAATATGGTCCAAATGGAACAGGGAAATCTTCAATTAGTAAGGCAATTTTATATTTTTCAAACCAAAATATCAATGAGTTAGCAAAACTGAAACCATATATGTCTGACAAAGAACCAAAAGTGGAAAATTGTAATTTTAAAAAGGTGAAGCTATTTGATGAAAGTTATGTAAATAGGTATCTGTTTGAAAATGATAGTTTTTTAAATAATTCATATCAAGTCTTTTTGCATGATGAAAATTTAGATAGTATGAAAGAAAATACGGAAAATTTGCTAAAGGGACTGCAGAGTGTTTTTGAACAATCAAGTGATATAAAAGAATTAATGAACTTTTTGCCTAGTTATATGGATATAACTAGTTTTAAGAATAGTAGTATTTCTAAAAGAGGTGGAATGGGTGAACTATTAAAAGGAAATGGAGCTGGATTTGATAAATATGAAGAATTAAATTCATATAAACCATTTTATGAGGGTAGAGATTTTATAACTGTGTCGAAATGGGCTAAATGGAGGAATGATGGTATAAGGCAGATGAATGGGGATTCTTGCCCATTTTGCACACATGATATGGATAAAACAAATATTGAAAGAGAAAATAAGACCATTTCTAGTGTATTTAAAAGTTCTGCTTTAAAAGTAGCAAATCAAGTTATAGAATTTTTACAAGAAGGAGTAGATAAAGGTTACATTAAGTCAGAATCTGTTGGTGTTATGAAGCAGTATATTGGCGATGGTTCGAAGGGGAATGAACTTCAGGCAGAAATGAATCAGATTGGAACTGAGACAGAATATTTACATTCTAAAATAAAACAGATCTTACATTTTAGACCAATGAATATTTCTAGAGAACAACTAGAAAAAATAGAACTGCAATTAGAGAACCTGATTATAGATAAGAGGCAAATATCAAAATTCTATGGCACTGAAAAAATTAATATGTTAGTTAATAAAGTTGATGAAAAAATTAATGAACTAAAGGACAAGACTGTAGCAATAAAGAAATTGTTTAGCAAATGCCAGGAGAGAATGGAAGAATTAATCGCAGATAGGAGGGAAGACATAAATAATTTTTTTGTGATATCAGGATTTCCTTATCAATTTATATTGAAAAGTGATGGTGAAAATAAAGCGATGTGTTATCTAATACCAAGTAATGCAAGTGAACAGGATAAAATTGATAGTCCTGAAACTCACTTGAGTTGGGGAGAAAAAAACGCATTTGCACTTGTTATGTTTATGTTTGAAACGGTTAGTGATGATGTTGATTTAATTATCCTAGATGACCCAATAACCTCTTTTGATAAAAATAAAAAATTTGCTGTAACAAAAAGATTATTTGACAACACCAAATTTAGCTTTAAGGATAAAACCGTGTTAATGCTTACACATGATTTGCAGCCGGTAATTGATTATGTACATGGGAAGTTTTTAAGAAAGTATAATTTGCATACACCGGTGCATGCATCATACATCATTAATGATGGAGGTAAATTAGTAGAACAAGAAATTTCCCAAGACGATCTGAAAAATGTAGTAGAATTAACAAAACAATTTTCAAAAGATAATCATGTTAAGATTCCTGTGAGAATAATTAATCTGAGAAAACATATAGAGCTAACCAAACCAAATTTTTTGGAGGATACTGCATATGATGTGCTGTCAAATTTGATTCATGGAAGAAATTTTGAACAATATAAGAGTAGAATAGAAGGTAAAGCAAAAACTGAGGTTATTAGTGAAGGTATGCGTATAATAAACGAGTATATCTCTGATATGAGCTATGATGAATTATTCAATGAAATAAGTGATGCTAAGTTATTGGAGTTAGTTGAAAAAGCAGATAAATATACACAAACGATTGCGATTAGATTTTTATTTGAAAAAGAAAGAAATAGTGGTAATTTACTTTCACAGTTCAAAAAGAAGCATCCGAATGCATGCAAGTTTGTTAACGAGACAAATCATATAGAAAATGATTATATTTTTCAGTTAAATCCTGAGAAATTTTTCGAAATCCCCGAAGATTATTTGGATAATTTAAAAGCTTTCTGTAATGAAAAATTAGGAAGGCAAGATGAGGTTTAAAATACATAACAATGTTTATAATAATGGGCTAATCATTTATATATTAAGAGGTGTTATGGAAAATAAAGAGTTATATTATTGTGGCATGGGTGATAATAGATATTCAGTAATTATAACTAAAGAAAACACTATAAGAGAGGAATATAATAAACTGAAAATTTTCATTGATGAATTAGAAGATTCGAAAAAAATAGAAATAAAAAAAATGTTATTTATAGAAAATGAGAGAATGTACCTAGAAATTACATGTTATAATAGTGAAACAATAAAAAAAATCAAAAAAAATTTTTTGGGAAAATATACCTGCAAAGTAGATCCTATTTAATGATAAATGTTCTTTGTCAAATAGTCTGAGAGTATACAAAAAAGTCTGTAAAATTGTAAGTCCTTCTATGGTAAAATAAAA
>JAHHSS010000021.1 GCA_020025095.1 Peptostreptococcus sp. | reverse complement strand
ATCCTATAAAAAAGGACATATTAAGGGATCATACTTAATTGACTTGGAGAATCATTTAGCAGATCCAGAAGGCGTACATGGTGGAAGACACCCTTTTAAAAACCCCGAAAGTTTAAAAAGTATTTTAGAGGATTTTGGAATAAAAAAAGATACTATTATAATTGCATACGATGACGGTGACATGCAAGGGGCTGGAAGATTAATTTTTCAACTTAATAATTTAGGACTTTATAATGCCTACGCTTTAAATGGCGGACTTATTTCGTATAAAAACCATGGTGGAGAAATTGAAACTACTATCAATCTTCCCTCTTTTAAAAAAAGTAATCTTGATATAAAAATTGATGATAGCTTTATTGTCGATATGGAATATGTAAAATCAAAGTTGTATGATGAAAACACTGTTATTATCGATTCAAGATCAAAAAATAGATATTTAGGAATCGAAGAACCTGTTTATAGCGTATCTGGGCATATACCAAGTGCAAAGTCTTATTTTTTTATGGATGTACTAGATACTGAAAAAATGTCAGAAACTAACTTTAAATATTCTTTTAAATCAAAAGAATATTTAAAAAAACATTTTAGCGAAATAGAAGAAAATAAAGAAATTATTGTCTATTGTGGTTCTGGAATATCTCTTATGGTTAATGCTCTTGCACTAGATATAATAGATAGACCTTATAAGATTTATCCAGGAAGTTTTTCAGATTGGATAAGTTATGAAGATAACAAGGTAGAAAATAAAGATGAATAACTCATAAAAATATTTAAAATTTATTCTTTTGCAATCTTTATTCTATGTTTATAAATTTATTTTAGCTTTTATTTGTATTTATTCTAAGTATTTCTTCATTTCATCAAATAATATTGCAATTTTTCCTATTTTAATGTAAAATTGAGTTATGTTTATATTGAAATTTAAGTATTTTTGAGTAAATTCAAAAATTAATATACAGGAGGTCGGTATGTCTTTTAAGGAAAAGATTAATAATGGTTTAAGTAAAATTAAATCTGATAAAAAGATACAAATTTATTTGGGAGTTGCAATAGTTGCGGTTATAGTTATTGTTGCTGGTGGAATTGCAATAAGCAATAGACAACATAAGGAAGAACAAAACGTTATACACACTTATACAATCCCAGAAAATGAAAAAATATTTGTTAATGGACTCATCGTGCCAAAGCAAAGTAAGGATATAATAGGACCAGCAAGCGGAATCACTCCTGACATTAGGGTAAGTAATGGACAAAGCGTTAAAAAGGATGATGTTTTGTACATAGTGAAAAACGAGGCTGCTATTGAGGAAATAGCTAGCATTAAAACTCAGCTAAAGAATCTCATATCTGAAAAGAAAGGTTTAAAATCTGATGATCCTGCTATTGTAACGATAAATGGACAAATTGCTACATTGAATACTAACCTTTCTGCTGCGAATGCTAAAGCTTACACTAAGGTAAAGGCCCCTTTTGATGGAAAAGTTTATTTAAACAATAACCAAAATCAAGCTACAGATTCAAATGTGCTTATGACAGTTCAAACAACTGACTATGTAATGAATGGTCAGATAAGTGAGCAAGATTTATCTAAAATAAAAAATGATATGACAGCTAATATAACTATTCTCTCTACAGGGGATACTATAAAAGGAAGAGTGAGTTATATTTCAGACAGACCGGTAGCCTCTTCTGCCCCTCGAGCAAATTCTGGAGCTGATAATTCTGGCTCATCTGAATCTATATCTTTCTATAACATAGTATTCTCTCTGGATACTCAGGAAGGTATAGTTGATGGATATCATGCTCAATCAGTTATAGAAGTTAATACAGATAAACACAAAGTTCCTTCAGAAGCAATAATAAATGATGGAAACGAAGTTTATGTCTTCATAGAATCAGAAGGATATTTAAAGAAGGTAAATGTTGAAATAGTTTCAGAAAGTGGACAATATGCTATGGTTACTGGAGATTTAAACCAAGATGATGTTGTCGTTAAAAACCCTACTAAAAAAATGAAAGATGGAGATCCAATTCCTAATCAAGGAAATAAGGATAACTCCAAAGACTCTTCTAAAGAAAAGTCTGATAAATAATGGACGCACATAAGAAGGTGGCCAAGATGCAGATTGTTTTAGATAATGTGAATAAATATTACAAAGTAGGGAAAGAAAAAATTCATGTACTAAAAAATTTAAATTTAGAAGTTGAGTCTGGTGAATTCCTTATGATAATGGGTAAATCAGGAAGTGGTAAAACTACTCTTCTTAACATTTTAGGATTTCTAGACAAACTTGATAGTGGAAAATACTATTTTGATGAAAAAGACATTAGTGATTTAAGTGAAAATAAAAGATCTGAGTATAGAGCTAAATATGCAGGTTTTGTTTTTCAACACTTCAATTTAATTGATACACTTACTGTTTCGGAAAATATTGAAATTCCTCTTATCTACTCTGGTATGAAGGATAAAAATAAAAGAATAGAATTAGTTAATAAGCGTTTAGAAGAAGTCGGATTAAAAGAAAAGGCTAATAGCTACCCTAATCACCTATCTGGTGGTCAGCAGCAAAGAATAGCTATAGCCCGCGCTTTAGTAAATAACCCTAAGATAATATTTGCAGATGAACCAACAGGTGCACTTGATAGTGAAACTGGAGAAAATATCATGGAGTTACTTACTGAGCTAAATAAAAGTGGTACTACTATTATTATGGTTACTCACGACCACGATATAACAAGGTATGCTACAAGGGTTGTTTCTCTAAAAGACGGCTGTTTTGTAAAGGGGGTTTAATTCATATGATTTCGTTAATAAAAAATTCCCTTGCAAATTTAAAGGGTCACAAATTAAGACTTGTAATAGCTTTTATCTGGATAATAATAGGTATTACATCTGTTGTTTTTGTAAGTGCTGTAGGTAATGGAATGTCCGTTTTATTTAAGAACACTTTTCAGACTATAGCTCCAAGAACTGAAATTTTTTATTTTGAACCTAGCGATAAGCAACTTGGTACAAATCAAGTTCTTTTAGCTCCTTTCTTAAGATCTGATGTTCAAGAATTGCGTTCTATTGATGGAGTTGAAAAAGTTGAAGCTTCAAAGAAATTCCCAGAACTTATGCCTGGCTCAACAGAAAATGCATACTCAGCCGGAGTTTCTTTCTTCAATAAATCCACTAACACTGGAATTAAAACTCCTGAAGGTACACACTACAAAATAATAAAAGGGCGAGCTTTGAATGAAAGTGATGCTGGTCAAAGAGTAATAGTTCTTACTAGCAATGCTGCTAAAGATTTATTTGAATCTGATAAAGATAAACAAGATCCTATTGGTAAAGGTGTTACTGTTTCAAATTTAACTTTTGAAGTTGTAGGAGTATGTGATTCAAATGTTACCTACGATAAAGTCGATAAAAAGTTTAAGAAAACTGGACCTTTCGATGTAGAAACCCCTTTTTCTGTAATACCACAAGAAGCATATGATGTTTTAACTGGTGCTAATATAAAAAGTGGTTCTATTAATACTATGGTTGTAACTGTTAAAGAAGGTCATAGCATGAGCAAAGTTGAAACTGATGTTAAGAAAACTCTTAAAGAATTACATCCCGGTATAAACGGTGAATATAAGATGCAAGACCAAAGTTCTATACAAAAATCAACAGAAGCATTTACAAAGGGTATTGATAAATTTGTAAAAATTATCACTGTAGTTGCAATGATAGTTGGTGGTGTTGGAATAATGAACATTATGTATGTTTCAGTTATGGAGAGAAGCAAGGAGATAGGTATAAGAAGAGCTTTAGGTGCCAAGCCTAAAACTATATTACTTCAATTCCTTATTGAATCAGTTTTCATCACATCTATTGGTGGTGTTTTAGGTGTAATAGTTGGATATGCTGTTACTATTTATTCAAAAAATATAATGCCATTCAAACCGATACCTAGTTTCAATAGCTTTGTATATGCAGTAGTCACAATAATACTAACAGGTATTATTTTTGGACTAGTACCTGCATATAAGGCATCGAAAGTTGATCCTATAAAAATTATATATAAATAAAAATTAAAAAGATTAATTCGAAAGAATTAATCTTTTTTTATAACTTTTATTAAAAAATTTATTATAAAGAAAGGAGAAAAGAGTACTCCCCTACTCTAAAAAAAAATGAAAAATTCACTTTTAATAAAAAACGGAAGAATTATAAACCCAGCAAATTCAATGGATATAATTTCTGATATGCTTATCATAGACGGAAAAATAGAAAAAATAGAAAAAAATATAGTTAATGAATATTCAATCAAAGAAATAAATGCCAAAGGATATGTAGTTTCACCAGGACTAATAGATATACACGTTCATTTTAGAGACCCTGGTTTTACTCACAAAGAAGATATCATTTCTGGCGCATTATCTGCTGCTGCAGGTGGCTATACTTCTGTAATACTAATGGCAAATACAAATCCTAAAATAGATTCTCTTGAAAGTCTAAAATACGTCCAAGAAAAATCTAAATTAGCCTGCATCAATATATTTCAAGAAGCTGCTCTCACATATGATTTCAAAGAAAATTTAGTAGACATGGAATTACTTTTTAAAAATGGTGCAGTAGGTTTTACAAATGACGGCGTTCCAGTTATGAATACGTCTTTATTGAAAAAGGCTATGATTGAAGCAAAAAGATTAGGTGCTATTATTGCACTCCATGAGGAAGATAATAATCTTATCTCTTGCCACGGTGTAAATGATGGAAAAATCTCAAATAAAATGGGGCTATCTGGCGCTCCTAGAGTTTCTGAAGATGTTATGGTTGCTAGAGATTGTATGCTTGCTCTAGAAACTGGTGCAACTATAGATATACAACATATTAGTTCAAAAAATTCTGTAGAAATAATAAAACATCTAAAATCCATGGGAGCAAATATCATTGCAGAAGTAACTCCTCACCACTTCACACTTACAGAAGATTCTGTTCTTGAATATGGAACCCTTGCAAAAATGAACCCGCCTCTAAGAACGCTTGAAGACAAAGAAAGAATAATACAAGGACTTCAAGAAAATACAATTGAAATTATAGCTACAGACCATGCTCCACACGCAGATTTTGAAAAAAATGTTGAATTTAAAAAGGCTCCAAGCGGGATAATTGGTCTAGAAACTGCGCTTGCACTTACTATCACTGAGCTTGTAAAGAAAGAAAAATTAACACTTATATCTGCATTAGAAAAAATGACTATAAATCCATCTAAGTATTACAAACTAAATAGAGGTGATATTTCAGTTGGCAACATTGCTGATATTTGTATATTTGATCCAAATGAAAATTATATAGTTGAATCCTTTAAATCAAAATCCTCTAACTCTCCTTTTCTTGGTAAGGAGTTATATGGTAAAGTAAAATATACTATTTGTTCTGGTAATATAGTATATTCTGACTAGATAGAAATTTATTAATAAAATTCTTTATTTATAATTTAGTTTTAACAAAGTATATTTTCTTAAAATAAGTAAGAGAAAAAGCATAAAAGTAGCAGGTCATCATAGAAAAACCTGCTACTTTTATAAAAACTTATCCTAAAAGAAAAACTATCCTCTATTAAATTTTTCAAAAATATCAGAATACCCTTCATTCTCTTTTTTTATACTTTCAATACACTCGTCTATTCCATCATCCGATAAGGAATTTATAATTTCATTATTTTTATCAATAATCTTTTTTAGTTTTACTACTAAATTCGCAAGATTGGATTCTGTATTAAATTCTAAAAACTCTCCTAGCATCATTGCTGTACTGGCTGCATTTTCTAATAAAATTAATGACAATTCTCTAAATATTTTATCATCTTCTTTAGATTCATAGCTAGCTTGTTTTGACATAGCTAAGGAAATAGCTGCTAACTCCGTAGTAGAATCGAATTTTTGCCTTAATAATTTAATTGTATTATTTCCTGCATCTTCTATCATTTCAATATATCCACTATCTTGTGGATTAGAATTATCCTGCATTTCGTAGAATACCTCTGAATCAAACCCGCATACAGGACATGTTATTGCTGGCTCATCGCCTATGTGTATATAACCACATTCCTTACATTTAAATCGTTTCATTTCTATATCCTCTCAAATATCTTATTAATTTTATTTTCTTGGGTATCTATAAGTATACAATTTATATATCTTTAGTATCACTTTTTTATTTTAATATTTATATTCTAATTTATTAAATGTATTGTATCAAAATTTTAACCAAATTACTTCTTTTATTATTTAATGTTTACAATTTTGATGTTTTATTATTTAGTGTTTTATAGTAGAATATAGGTTGAGAGGAGGTTATTATGAAAAATAAAAAAAGAACAAAAAGAAATACTTCAAAGAGAAAAAGTTCTAATTTCTCTTTTAAGAAACTTTTGCTTTTTGTTATAGTAATTGCCTGTGTTGCAGGCTGTATAAAAATCGGTCTTGCATACAAAGAAGAGCAACAAGTTTTACAAAATCAAAAAGAACAGAAAGAACAATTAGCAAAAGATATTGAAGAAAAAGAAAAAAATCAACCCGTTATAGGTCAAAAGAAGAAATATAAGGATATGTACGGTGTAGACTCTCAAAAAGTATGGAATGCACTTAATACTTATGACTATGACAATGGAGGAAAGAAAGAAATATTCCTTACATTCGATGATGGTCCTTCTTTGACAAATACTCCAAATGTTCTAAAAATATTGAATGATAATAATGTCAAAGGAACATTTTTCGTTATCGGTAAATCATTAAAAATAGATGGAGCACCTACTATTCTAAAGCAAATTTATAATGAAGGTATGGCTATAGCTAATCATTCATACTCACATGATTATGCATACTTGTATCCTGGCAGAGTTTTAGATATGAAAAATTTCACTGCTGATTTTGACAAAAATGAAGCTCTAATAAAAAAATCTCTAGGAATGGAGAATTTTTCAACAAGAGTTATTAGATGTCCTGGTGGCCAAATTTCTTGGAAGAAAACTGAACCTCTTAACGAGTACCTTATAAAACGTAATATGGCATCTATAGATTGGAATGCTCTTAATGGGGATGCTGAGGGACCTAAGAAAAATGCTGAACAGCTTTATCAAGAAGCTATAAAATCAGGTCAAGGAAAAAATCTAATAGTTTTATTAATGCACGATACATACGGAAAAGAGGAAACTGTAAAAGCTTTGGATAAAATAATAAAGCATTATAAACAGCTTGGATATCAATTCAAAACTTTAGTATAATTTGTAAATAAAAAGTCGGAATATATAAGTTCCGACTTTTTTGTTTGCTATTTATTTTTTTCTTTATATTTTCTATAAATCATTTCTCCAGCAACTACATCTAAAACAGCGCTTCCTGTTGTTTTAAACCATGTTATTTCAGAATCATTTTCTCTTGCTTTCTTTTTTCCTAAAAGCATATCTCCTATTTCTCCTGTAATATGCCCTTCTGCAAACTCTCCACTTTTAATAGGTATTATTACATCTCCAGATTCTTCTATAACTCCCTCATATGTATCAAAATAAATTTTAGATGATTTTTTTAAAATTTCTACAGGTGTTTCTTGCATAATAGGAGTATAAGAACCCACGCTATTAATATGTGTACCTTCTCTTATAAGACTGCCATCTATAACTGGCTGATTAGAGCTTGTAACAAGAGTAATAATATCTGCTTCTTCAATACATTCATTGGCATTTTCTACAGCTATAAATTCTATCTTACCTTGATACTTTTCTTCCATGTATTTTGCAAATTCTTCTGTTTTTTTAAAAGTTCTTGAAGAAAGGTAGACCCTTTCTATATCTCTAATACTTAGTACAGCATCAATTTGTGTTTCTGCTTGCCCCCCTACTCCTACTTGTAAAAGAACTTTAGAATTTTTCCTTGATAGGTACTTGCTTGCTAAACCTGATAAAGCTCCAGTTCTTAACTGAGTTAAATAAGTTCCATCCATTATGCAATTTACTTCTCCTGTCTTTGGATTCTGAAGTATCATTGTAGCTGGCACCGACGGAAGATTATAGTTTATAGGATTATCAGGATAAACAGCTACTACTTTTACACCTAGAGCTTCTATTTCTTCATTTTTAGCATACCCAGGCATATACAAACTCTGCCCATTGTTACCTTCTATACTTACATTTAGCCTCAATGGAACTACTGCACCATTATCTGAATAAATTTTCAAAGCCTCTTCATCTGCTTTTATTATATCTTCTATTGAAACTATTTCTTGCATATCTTCTTTTGTTAGAGTAACTATCATATAAAACCTCCTATTTTTTTATTATTATTTTAAATCATTCTTATATTTTTAATACATTTCTTGACTTCATCAATATTTTCAACTATCTCAATCATTTTTAAACAATATATATCATGTCGAATGTATTCATTTGCAAAAAAAACCATACTTTTATTTTTTGTGTATATTCCACTAATATCCGCCGTAGAATTGTTTTGAGATGCATACAACATAATTTCTCCATCAACAACTATATTTATCCATCTTGCCAAAAATTCATTTATTTTTTCTTCTTCAAATCCATGCTTGTAAACGCCCTTTAATCTCGTATTATATTTTTTGTCTAAATCATAAAGAACTAGGCTTACATTAATTCCAGCCTCTTCTCTATCCAAAAGAAGTTCCTCTATTTCATAACTTAAGTCTTCTTTCCATATTTGAATATAAATATTTTTTTCAGCTTCTTTTATTAGCTCTTTAAGCTTAAATTCGATTGTGTCCGTTTCTGTAATATTCCATATTCTTTCATCATCTATAGGTTCTTCATATTTTTCAAATAAAGATTCTAAAGTATCACAATCATTTTTTAATTCCTCTTTTAAAAGAAACATGACCTTCTTTGGACTTTCTGCTTTATAGCTTGTAGATTTCTCATGAGAAGAGCTCAATACTAAACCTTTATTTTCCAAGCTTGCAAGAACACCATAAACTTTTGATCTTGCAACTGAAGATTTCTTGGCGGCTTCATACCCATTAAGAGGCCCATACCTTAAAAGTGATATATACACTTTTATTTCAGATTCAGAAAATCCATACTTTTTAAGTATTACATAAATTTTTTCCATATTTTACCTCTCAAATTAGTAGTTACTTATAGTAGCTATTATATATAATATATATTTTTAAGTCAATAGAAAAGCTTTTTTCTTCTATTAATAAAAATGGCTAAACAAAACAAGTAACTGCTAAGTTTAGCCATTTGAAAACTTTTAGTATCTAACGGTCAGCTAGAAGATAAATTCTTATTTAATACCATTTCAAATAATTTTCTAAATTCACCATGTCTGTCATTCCATAAATAGTTTATAATTGCTGCAAAATACATTAATTTAGAATTTATTAATAGCATTATAATCAAAATTAATCTATAGAGTCTTGCTGGTTTTATATTTCCTTTTTCAGATATCATCTTATTTTCTACTATGATAACTGCATCTTTAAAAGTAAATATCATAAAAATATATTCTATTGAGTATATACTTGCATCTAAATATGAAAATCCTGTTTCGAATTTAAGCACTTTTAAAAATTCGATAAACAAAATATAGACTAACATAGCAAAAAATATTTTTTTGCTAGAAAAAATAAATCTTATGTTTTTTTTCATGCTTCCAACTAAATTCAACTTATATGGATACTTACCAATTTTAAGATTTAATTTCTTTACAGCAATTAGGCTTAGAAAATAAACTATAAATCCATTACCAAATGACATCAATCCAAAATTAAAATAAAATATCTGCTTAAAAAACTCTGTTCCTATCATAAGTTTGTAACTATTTAAAATTTTAACCAGTTCTATATTTCCGCCATTAGCTTTAGTTGATTTTATTAATAAATCTAACGCATGGGAAATGTCTTTAGATACTTCTCCAAAATTTGATACTATAGATACATTTGTGAATGCCCTTAATATAAAATCAAATATAAATAGAACTAATAAACTGATAATAGATATAAAAATTATTTCATTGCCTATACAATTGAGCTTTGTAAAAGCTATACCAACTGAAAACCCTAAAATAGCGCCCTGAACTATCATTATCGAAGTTATTGGATTTCCTAAAATAAATAAAAGAATTATAGCAGATACAAATACACTTAGTATACTATATTTCCAACCCGATTTTACAAATATTATTGAAAAAAATATAGGAACTATAAAGTCATAATAACCTAAAAATCCTAGACCAATACTACTTGATAACAAAGTCAACACTATAAATATTGAAGTCATAATACTAGCTTCTGTTATTGCTTTACTATTGTTTATATTATTCATGATAACCTCCAATAATACAAAGTATATCAAAATGCAATTTTTAAATCAATTACTGATGTGGTTATTTATATTAAAAAATGGTACAATCAAAATAAGAATATTTAATTATTCTGAATTTTTACGTGGAGGTGTTTTTATATGAAAAAGATAGCTTTTATTGGCGCAGGAGTTATGGGTCGAGAAATGATTAAAAATTTTTTAAAAAATGATTTTGAAGTTTACTTTCACACTAGAACAAAAGAAAAAGCACTCGATCTTATTAACTTAGGTGCAATTTGGTGCGATAATATAGTAGAATGTATTTCCAACTCTAAAGCAGTTATTACCATGATAGGTTTTCCGGATGACGTTAAAGAAGTATATCTTGGAAATGAGGGTATTATAAAAAATGCAAAAGAAAATTCGTATATTATCGATATGACAACAACCGATCCTGACCTTACAATTAAAATATTCAATGAAGCTCAAAAAAAAGGACTTCATTTTTTAGATGCCCCTGTATCAGGTAGTGATATAAAAGCAGAAGATGCGAGTCTGACAATTATGGTCGGTGCAAGTCGTTCGGATTTTGAAAAATGCTATCCTATTTTTAAATGCATAGGAAAAACTATTATTCACGAAGGTCCTGTATCTTTTGGTCAACATACAAAAATGGCTAATCAAATAGCAATTGCTGGCAGTATATCCGGTGTATGTGAAGCTCTTTATTACGCTAAAAAAGTCGGACTTGATGAAAATAAAACTTTGATTACTATTAGTTCTGGAGCTGCAGCAAGCTTTCAAATGGACAATATGGCACCTAAAATATTGGATGAAGACTATAGCCCGGGATTTTTTGTTAAACATTTTGTAAAAGATATGAAAATAGCCATAAAAGAAGCTGAAAAAAATAAAATTGAGCTTCCTATACTTAAAAAAGTTCTCGATAATTATAAATATATTGAAGAAGAAGGCTGTGGAAATTTAGGTATACAAGCCTTGTATAAATTTTATGAAGAAGATAAAAAATAAAAGTTCCCAGATAATAAAACTAAGAGTGTAATGACTACACTCTTAGTTTTATTACTTAAATTGAATTTTACTTTGTTTTTGCAACTCTATTAAAGGCTTTTACCATTTGCTCGTATGTAGGTATTTCACCTTCATTTTCTGGATCTGTACCACCCCAGTCTGCATACATCATTTCGCTTCCATTTGTAAGAATTATTCTGCCCACATTAGTAACCTTATCAATATGTTCTAAGATTCCAATTTGCTTTTCCACAACTACGTCTGTCATTTCTCTCTCATCATCAAGGCACTGAACCACCATTAGAGGTACAACTGCATCTTCTCCATCTTCTAAAAGAACTGTAATATCTATTTCACCCTCTACGCCTTCTTCATATACTGAAAGAGGTGTATCAATTTCTATCATTTCTTCTGGCACTTCTAGCTCTTTAATTAAATATCTTACCACGGCTTCCTTTACTAACTCTTTTGACATAGTAATACCTCCTAATTTTTAACTTTATCAATATGATTATATCATTCTTTTTTCGCAAAGTAAATTTTATAGTAAGGTGTTTTTTATTATCTAATTCATTAAATATTATAATAAAAAAGACAAGCAAAAATCGCTTGTCTTAGTATAAATTGCATAAAAATTTATTATTTATAAATGAAATTTAAAGTTTTAATGTTCATGATTGCAATTTTCATCGCATATATGATCCGGATGTTCTGCAACATACTCCATATACTCTTTTTCTGTATCCTTAAAGTCTTTAACCATCTCATCATATGTAGGCAACACATCATCCTCATCAAGCTCTGTTCCATTCCAATCAGCATACATCATCTGATCTCCATTTGTAAGTATCATTCTTCCTACATTAGTAGCAGAATCTATAATTTCAAGAAAATCCATATGTTTTTCTACTTCTTCTTCATTTAATTCTTTATCATCATCTACACATTGAATAATCATTAGAGGTACTAAACATTCTTCACCATCTTCCACCACTATAGTGATATCTATTGTTCCTTCTATTCCCTCTTCATATTCTGATAAAGCCACATCTTCCTCTATCATGTTCTCAGGAACATTTAGTTCATTTATTAAATAATCTATGACTCTTTTTTTGACATCAACTTTTGACATTGCAAATACCTCCACTTCGTATTATTTATATGATAACATTATACCACTTGAAAATTATAAAGTAAATAGTACTAACTTATTTGAAGTTTATGACAATTGAAATTTTAATACCCATTTATGCTAAGGATAAATTAAGAAATTTATTATAATCTTGAATGTATACTCTAGGTATAATTAGTATTCAGATTTTGGAGGTAGAATATGAAAAAGAGTAAAAAAATAGTTTCATTATTAATGTCTTTAGTAATGATATTAGCAATAAGTGTTTCTTCATTTGCTGACGCTACTGGAGAAGTAATCACTTTAGGTGCAAACCTTAATAAAAAACAGAAGCAGGAAATTCTAAATTATTTTGGTGTTAGTGCAAATAATCCAAATATAATTTATGTTAATAATCAACAAGAAAGAAAATACCTTTCAGGTATAGCACCTGAAGCGCAATTAGGCCATGTTACAATGTCCTCATCATATGTTGTTCCAACAGGAAGTGGTGGCATAAATGTAAAAACTTCTAACATAACATGGGTTACAAGCTCTATGATTGCTTCTACACTTGCTACTGCTGGTGTAGAAAATGCAAATGTAGTAGCTGCAGCTCCATTTCCAGTAAGTGGTACAGGAGCTTTAACAGGTATAATAATTGCTTTTGAAAAGTCTTCTGGAGAACGACTTACTGAAGAAAAAAAGCAACTTGCTAACAAAGAACTTGTAACAACAGGAAATCTTGCTGAACAAGTTGGTAAGGATAAGGCTTCAGGTATTATAAACGATGCAAAAAAGGAAGTAATTCAAAATGATATAAAAAATCCACAGCAAATTGAAAAAACAGTTCAGGATGTTGCTAATAAGTACAATGTCAATTTAAACACAGGGGATATAAATATTATTGTTAATCTTCTAAAAGATATTGGAAATCAGAATTACAATTATAAAGATATGAAAGATACTCTTGACAATATTAGTGCAAATATTGGTTATAATTTAAAAGAAGCTGGCGAAAAAATAGATATTGATGGTATTTTCAATAAAGCCAAATCTTTCATAAAAAATAATAAAGAAGCAAATCAATTTTTTAGTAAATTTGATGATTCAAAGTTATCAAATGATGCTGTTGTAAGCACAACTTCATCTGGTGTAGATAGTGCAGAAAAAACTTCTGCAAACTCTGGACAGCAGGGAAACAACGAAAGTATATTTGACAAAATCATTTCCTTCTTTAAATCAATTTTTAATTAATTTAAAGAAGAATAAATATTAAAAAAAGCTCATGTACACATGAGCTTTTTTGATATTTTATTTTTCTTAAAAAGATGGTATTATAGCACCCTTATAATTATCTTCTATATATTTTTTCACTTCTGGCGAAGTTATCGCCTTATTTAAAGCTTTTATTTTATCAGAATTTTTGTTATCAGGTCTTACTGCTATTACATTAGCATATGGAGAATCCTTAGATTCTATTGCTATTGCATCTTTTGTCGGATTAATTTTCGCTTGTAATGCGTAATTAGAGTTTATTACTGCTATATCTACATCCTTTAATGCTGATGGTAGCTGTTCCGCTGCTAGCTCTTTTATTTTTACATTTTTAGGATTTTCTGTAATATCATTTTTCGTTAATAATTTTTTATCAGCAACTTTTATAATCCCTTCTTTTGCCAACAGTTGTAATGCTCTTGATTCGTTTGTAGGATCATTCGGAACTGCAATCAAAGCACCCTCTTTTAACTCGCTTAGATTTTTTATCTTATCTGAATATATTCCCATAGGTTCAAGATGCACTTTCACTGTGTATTCAAGATCTGTATCATTCTTCTTATTATATTCTTCTAAATATGGAACATGTTGAAAAAAGTTTGCATCAAGGGATTTTTCTGATAAACCCTTGTTTGGAAGGACATAATCATTAAACACTTTTACATCCAATTTATAGCCTTCTTTTTCTAAAGTAGGCTTTACAGCATTGTTCAAAATTTCTGAATGAGGATTAGCTGATGCTCCAACTACAATAGTCTTATCATCCCCTGCTTTTTCTTTCTCTTTATTGCTTCCACATGCTATTAATCCCAACGATAGAACTGCAATAGATACTAATGTTAATAATTTTTTTGCTTTCATAAAATAATACCTCCAAAATAATTTAAATTTTCTTTTAGATAACTCTAATTTGACTTTTCTGTATATTTAGTGAGAAACTGTTGCAAATTTATATATGCAACAGAAGCTCTTTAAAAACATTCATCCTAATCTCATTTCATATAAATACACAGTGCTTCCTACACTACTATTTAAGCTTTCTATATAAAAAGTCTCCCAAGCTTTGTATTATTTGTACTATAAGGACTAAAGCAATTACCGTATAAGTCATTACGTTTTTATCAAATTGTTGATATCCATACATTAATGCAACATTACCAAGTCCACCTGCACCAACTGCACCAGCCATAGCTGTATATCCTAATATCGATATTATAGATAGGGTAACTCCTGTAACAATAGAAGGTACCGCTTCTTTTAACATAACCTTAAAAATAATTTGAAAATCAGTTGCTCCGAAAGATTTTGCTGCTTCAATTAGTCCTTTATCAACTTCATCAAGTGCATTTTCTATAAGTCTTGCTATAAACGGAGCTGAACCAACTGTAATTGGAACTATTGCTGCTGTTTCTCCTATACTCGTACCAACAATGGCTCTTGTTATAGGTATCATTGCTACTATCAATATTATAAATGGAAAACTTCTCAATATATTCACTATTAATCCTAAAACTCTATTTACACCTTTATTAGGTCTAAGTCCACCTTCTTTTGTTACTACTAATACTACTGCAATAATAAAACCTATTATCGTTGCTACAACAGTAGGTACTATTATCATGTACATTGTTTGAAGCATAGCAGCTGGAAATAAATTTTTCATAAAATCGCTAAAACTCATTTTTTACCTCCTGCCATCTCATTCCACACTTATTGAGATATTTTTTTACATCATCTACATAAATCTCTGGAACATTTATTATCAGTGATCCTAATATATCATCCCTAAATTTTTCTAGCTTACCAAAGATTATTGAAACATCTATATTAAGTTCTCTTGCCATTCCTGTTATAATAGCCTCCTTCGACCTGTCATTAGTAAACAATAACTTGATATTAACACCCTCTGGTAAGACTATATTATCTTCTCCTAATAATCTCCTAAGTGCTGGTGGGCTACTTAAGAATATTTCTTCAGTTTCTCCTATTTCTAAAACCTTTCCACCATCCATTATTGCTGTTCTAGTGCAAATTTGCTTAATTACCTCCATTTGATGGGTTACCATTATTATGGTTATACCCAACTTAATATTTATTTCTTGCAACAAAGATAATATAGAGCTAGTTGTTTTAGGATCAAGAGCAGAAGTCGCTTCATCACATAATAAAACTGTTGGATTCATTGTGAGCGCTCTTGCTATGGCTACTCTTTGTTTTTGACCACCACTTAGGTTTTTAGGTCTCACATCTTTCTTCTCAGCAATTCCAACAAGCTCTAAAAGTTCCATAACCCTAGAATTTATTTCTTCCTTGCTATAGCCATGACACTCCATTGGTAAAGCAACATTTTCAAATACAGTTTTTCTTTCTAAGAGAGAAAAATGTTGAAATATCATTCCTAAATTCTTTCTCAAATCTCTTAACTGAGATTTATCAAGTTCTTTTACATTATTACCATTAACTACAATATCTCCAGAATCAAATGTTTCTAATCTATTTATACATCTTAAAAGTGTTGATTTCCCTGCACCGCTATGTCCGATTATTCCAAATATTTCGCCTTCATTTATTGTAAATTTAACATCTGAAAGAACCTTATTACTTCCATAGGATTTATTTACATTTTTTATTTCTATCATTTCCTTCCCCTTTCTTTTATTTATATTAAAAAATGTCTGAGTAAATATACCCAGACACAGGAATTTCTACTCATCTTTCAGCCTAAGCTGCTGGATTTAGCACCTTGATTTCTCAGGTTGCCGGGCTTCACAGGGCCAGTCCCTCCGCCACTCTCGATAAGAGATTTTAAAATTATTATGTATTTATGATATATCCTACGCTGATATTTGTCAATAGAGAAAATATATTTTTTCTAAATATTACCTTTTACCAGCATAAAAACATTATATATTATTCCCACTAAAATAACTGCAAGCATTATATAGTCTAAAATCAAATTATTTTTTGAGTACTCTTTATTACCTTTTTGATTTTCTACTTTTCCCTTATGGATTTTTATATAATTAAATACACCATAGCCCATAACTCCAAGACCAAATATTGAAACAAGTCTTGATGACAACTCCATAGCAACATATCTAGAATACATTATTATTAAAAAACCAGCACAAATCATAAAAGTTGTATTAGAAAACATATTATTCTTTTTTATGCTTTTTTCGACTATTTTATTTTTTCTTATCTCTTTTTCGTAATATGGTTTTTCCTTTTTTTTCTTCATTTTTTTCTTATTTTTAGACATGCTCATTACCTCCACTTAAAAAACATTATAATATAATATTACTTTTTAATCAATCGTATTCCCAATTTACATAAAGCAACTTATAACTTATTTTTTCCTAATTGAGTTGATACTTTGCTTACAATATATTTTATATAAATAAAACGTCTTTAACTTATAAATAATCCTTGAATCGTTTAAAATTCTTAGAATTAGTGCAAAATTTTTTGCTTAATTGTAAAAACAAAAAGGCGACAGTTTTGCTGTCGCCTTTTGTATGAAAACTTATTAATCGTACTTAATCTTTTTAACACATCTTATAAACTTACTTGCATTCCCTAGAAGGAACAAACTTTCCTATAACTCCTGCTATCAAAACTGGTATTAACCAGAAGAAACCAAAACTTCCACCAGGTAATTTATTCATACTATCAGCAATATTTATTAACGTAGTTGACTTTGAAAATACTGGCAAACTTGGTAACACTGAAATTATACCTAAGATTAGAGCTACCCATATAGAAAGTATGAATATATTATTGTTCTTTATCTTATCATTTGCAAGTCCAAGGAAGATATAAGTTACTACCGCTGGATATATCATACCTAATATTGGAGCTGCAATCTTTATAATCTGATCTACACCAAATACAGATACTATTGCAGAGAATGCACAAATTACAACAACTGTAACCTCATATTTAATCTTTCCATTAGATAAATCTCTGAAATAGTTACCACAAGAAGATGTAAGTCCTATTGCTGTTGTCAAACATGCAAGTGTAACTATTACTGCTAGCATAATTTTTCCTGGGTTCCCAAGAATCGCATGCGTAATATAAACAACAAGTGCAGTTCTCTCAACGCTTGCGTCAAACTGAGATGAAACTGTTGCACCTAGATAAGTTAAACCTCCATAAACAAGTGCCAACCCTATTACTGCTATTATACCAGATAAAATTGTTGCTTTCATCATTGATTGCTTGTCAGTATATCCTTTTTGAGTAACCGATGCTATAATTACGCCAGCAAATATGCAGGCAGCCATAGCATCCATAGTTTGATACCCATCATTTATACCACTTACAAATACATTATCCACTAAAACCCTATCTATTGGTTGGTTTATTGGACTTACTACACCTTTAATTATAAGCACTGCTAAACATATTATAAGGGCTGGAGTAAGAAAAGCTCCTACTATATCTACGACTTTAGAAGGTCTTATTGTAAGGAAAAATACAACTATAAAAAATATTATTGCAAAAATTATTGGATTTACATTTCCACCTAACACCGGCTTAACACCGATTTCAAAAGTTGTTGCAGCTGTTCTAGGAATAGCTAAGAAAGGACCAATACAAAGAATCATCAGTGTTCCTATCAAAACTCCTATTGAATTACCTGCCCTTGTAAATAATTTTTTCATATCCCCGCCAGTTCTCGTAAGTGCCACAACTCCAAGCAGTGCAAGACCTCCATCTGCAAATAAAAATGCTATGAATCCTATAAACCACTTAGTTCCAGATGTCACACCTAAATACGGAGGGAAAATCAGGTTCCCAGCTCCAAAAAACATTGCGAACAGTGCAAAACCGATTACTACGATATCCTTAAATCTGATTTTCATTAAGAACTCCTCCTTTATCTAATTAATATATAATAAATTTTCAATTCTAAGTATACATATAATTTTCAGTATTGTCAAACAATTCTTTAAATTGGACTTTTTTATAACAAATAAGTAATTCAAGTATTTTAAATTTAGCAAACGTATTCATTTCTTTATTTGTTTGATTTTGCAAATTTTTTTAAATCAATTACTTATTTTTACAATAATATATTTT
>JAHHSS010000020.1 GCA_020025095.1 Peptostreptococcus sp. | reverse complement strand
ATATATCTGCTGTACGACGGCATTTTTATTTTACCAAAAATAATAAATTATTATTCATTATTCTATAAATTATCCCTATAAATACAAAAAATCATTATAATAAAAGTGATTCATCACAACCCTAGCATTTAACTAAAACTTCGAAATTATGATGAATCTCCTTTTATTAATAGTATTAAGTTTAAAATTTCCTTTTTTAATATGAGGGTTAATTTTTATTTTTCCTTCATTTTATCAAACATATGGCAAGCGACAAAATGTTCTGGTTCAACCTCTTTTAATATCGGTCTTTCCTTTTTACATATATCCTTAGCATATCTACATCTAGTTGAGAACTTACAGCCCTCTGGAGCATCTATAGGAGATGGTATTTCTCCTTCTAATTTTATTCTATCTGCAGAATTTACATTTGGATCTGGTATTGGAATAGATGATATTAGTGCTTGAGTGTAAGGGTGCATTGGATTTTTGTATAAACTTTCACTTGGTGATACTTCTACCAAACTTCCTAAGTACATAACCCCTATTCTATTACTAATGTGCTTTATCATTGACAAATCATGAGATATAAATAAATATGTTAAATTTTTCTTTTTTTGTAAATCAATTAGTAAGTTTACAATTTGAGCCTGTATTGATACATCCAAAGCTGATATAGGCTCATCACAAACTATAAAATCAGGTTCAATAGCCAAAGCTCTTGCTATGCCTATTCTTTGCCTTTGTCCACCAGATAGTTCTCTTGGGAATCTTGCACTATGTTCTGCGTTTAACCCAACTGTTTTTAGTAACACTGTTACTCTATCTCTAATTTCTTTTTCAGACAAATCTTTAAAATGGACTCTTATTCCTTCTTCTATTATATCTCCTATTGTCATTTTGGGATCTAATGATGCATATGGATCTTGAAATATCATCTGAGCACTTTTTCTAAATTTTTTCAACTCTTTTCCTTTTAATCCCTTTGTATCTATACCATTATAAATAACTTGACCACTAGTAGGTTGATAAAGATTTATAATTGTTCTACCGCATGTAGTTTTTCCACATCCTGATTCTCCTACAAGACCAAATGTTTCTCCTCTATAAATATTTAGATTTATATTATCTACTGCCTTTAATGTTTTTTCTTTTCCTATTTTAAAATATTTATTTAAATTTTTCAATTCAATAAGTACTTCTTTTTTATTATCTTTCATATGTCCATATGTCCTCCTAGCATGGTTTTTCTACTTTTGGTGCATTTTCATGATTTAGCCAGCATCTGCATTTATGAAATTCAGAAAATGCAGTTGTTTCAGGCTTTCTCTCTCTACATATCTCCATAGCATAATCACATCTATCTACGAATGGACATCCCTTTATATCAAGTAGCAGATCTGGTGGCGTTCCCTCTAAAGAATATAATTCTGTTCTTTCCTCTATATCTAGTCTAGGAACACTCATCAACAAAGCCCATGTATATGGATGCTTTGGATCTTCAAATATTTCTCTTACAGTTCCAACTTCCATTATTTCACCCGCATACATTATTTGTATCCTATCTGCAAAATCAGCTACAACACCTAAATCGTGTGTAACAAGAACAATCGAAGTATTATTTTTATCTCTTAATTCTCTCAATAAATCCAATATTTGAGCTTGCACAGTTACATCAAGAGCAGTTGTAGGCTCATCTGCCAAAATCAAATTCGGATTACATGCAAGAGCAATTGCAATCATCACTCTCTGTCTCATACCACCTGACAGTTCATGTGGATATTGTTTTACTCTTTCTTCGGCATTAGGTATATTAACCATTTTTAATAATCTAATTGCCTCTTCCTTTGCTTCAGCTTTGCTCATTTTAGTGTGTAATAAAATAGATTCTTCAATTTGCTTACCTATTTTCATCGTTGGATTTAACGATGTCATAGGATCTTGGAAAATCATAGACACATCAGAACCTTTATATGATTGAAGTCTTTTTTTAGACATATTTAAAACTTCTTCACCCATATATTTTATCGATGATTCTTTTTTTATTTCAGAATTATGCTCTGGTAGTATTTGCAAAATTGCCTTTGATACTACTGTTTTTCCGCAACCACTTTCACCGACAAAAGCCAAGGCTTCGCCTTCATATATATCAAAATTAACACCTCTAACTGCTTTTACTTCTCCAGCATATGTATTAAAAGAAATATTTAGTGATTTTACTTCTAATATCTTTTTTCTATCAGAGTAATCTATTCTTTCTCTCGTTTTTTTATTTGATTTATTTTCAAATTCATTATTTTTTTCAATTATATCAGACATATCATTACCTACTTTCTTAAGTTTGGATCAAGTGCATCTCTCAAACCATCTCCCAATAATGTAAATGAAAGCATTGTGAGACCAATCATAAGCGCAGGGAAAAATAGCTGATATGGGTAGAACTGGAAGTTTTGTTGTGCTACTGATGCCATAAGTCCCCAAGATGCATCCGGTGGTTGCACCCCTAATCCCAAGTAACTTAAAAATGCTTCACTGAAAATATATCCCGGTACATCAAAAGAAATGGATACTAATATTACATTTAATGTATTGGGAATTAAATGCTTAATTATAATATCTTTTTGGCTGACACCTAGTACTTCTGCAGCCATTACAAAATCTTGCTCTTTTAGAGATAAAACTTGACCACGAACTAATCTTGCTAAACCACACCATCCTGTTATGGACATTGCTAGTATAAGAGTTCCTATTCCATTAGAATTAAGTGCCAATCTCAACACTATAACTAATAGCAAATATGGTATAGAGTATAGTATTTCTATTATTCTCATCATAATAGTATCTACTCTACCCCCTAAATAAGCTGAAAGAGCACCATATACGCTTCCTATTAAAGTACCTATAATTGCTCCCAAAATACCAATTAATATAGATATTCTTCCGCCTTTCCATATTCTTGTGAATATATCTCTTCCCAATTCGTCCGTTCCAAACCAATATTTTCCATTTGGAGCTAAATTCGGTGGTCCTACTACAGCTCTATATGAATAGCCAGAAATCATAGGACCTATTATTACCATTACTATTAAAGCCACCAATATAGCCAAAGCAACCATAGCCATTTTATTACACTTAAATCTTCTCCATGCGTCAGACCAGTATGTTACTACAGGTCTAGCAATAAATTCTGAAGATTTTTCCCTATTGGAAATTTTTTTAAATTTACTTTGATCTATTCTTTCCATACTATTTCTCCTTAATCCTCTATCACTTTTATTCTTGGATCTGCAAATCCATAAACAATATCAACTACTAGCAATGCAATTAAAAATAAAAATGCATAAAATATTGTTGTACCAATAATCATTGGATAGTCTCTAGATTGAATAGAATTAACGAAATAATATCCTAAACCTGGAATACTAAACATATTTTCAATAATGAATGACCCAGTAAATATTCCCACTATTTGAGGACCTATTATAGTTATTATAGGCAATATGGCATTTCTGAAAACATGCTTTCTTATTATATTGAATTTTGATACACCCTTTGCCTTTGCTGTAAGAATGTAATCAGAACTCAAAACTTCTAGGACAGTACTTCTCATATATCTCGCATAAGTTGCTATAGAGCCGAAACACATAGCTATTGTAGGCATAATAGTATATTTAAATCCACCCCAACCTGTTGTTGGTAGAAGATGTAGCTTTTGTGAGAAAATCATCATCAGAAGGGAACCCATTATAAAAACTGGAATTGTTATTCCCAAAATTGCTAAAACGCTTACCAGATAATCTGGCCATCTTCCTCTATTTAAAGCTGCTATTATACCAAGAGTTATTCCTATTACAAGACCTACTACCATAGCTTGTCCACCAATTCTTCCTGATACAGGTGCAGTCTTTTTTATTGTTTCTGCAACATCCCTACCTGGAAATTTATAAGATGAACCTAAATCACCCTTTAAAGCATTTTTTAAGAAAATTCCATATTGTTCCGCTACTGGTTTATCTAAGCCATATTTAACTTTATAATTTTCTACAGTTTGTGGTGGGAGAGTTTTTCCCATCGCTGACAATGGATCACCCTGGATATTGTGCATTAAGAAAAATGTAACTGTTGTTATAATAAACAGAGTAATAACCATGTATATTGTTCTTTTTATTATATATTTTAACATACTTACTCCTTTTAATTTTTGGTTGCCTAACAAATTAGGCAACCAAAACATCACATATTAGTTATATTATCGAATATAAAACACTTTTATATCAATCAAAACATAACTTTTTATTTATTTTCTATATATAGTGTCTGATATCCCATTGTAGAGAATTGATTATACATATTTCCTTTTAAGTATTTCTTAGTAAAGATATTTGTTTCTCCAGTCATTATAGGAACAACTACCGCATCATCAATTAGTAGTTCTTCGGCCTTTTTATAATTTTCTATAGCAGAATTTGTATCACCTGCTTCTATACCTTTTGTTACAAACTGATCAAATTCTGGACTAGACCAACCAGTATTAACTACATTAGCATTAGACTTAAACATTGACAACATAGCTGATGGATCATCATAGTCTGCAGTCCATGCTAAATAACCAACCTGATAATCACCCTTATTTATTTTTCCTGCAAGTATTGGCCATTCCATCATTTCTAGCTTAATATTTATTCCAAGTTTATTATGATAGCACTGTTGTATATATTCACCATATTTCTTAACTAATGGACTATTTGTGCAAATAAATTCTATGTTTACTTTAGAAGGATCTTCTCCAAGTCCAAGTTCTTTCATACCTTCAATAAATAATTTCTTTGGATCAGGATATTTTTTCTTTAAACTATCCATTGGATTTCCAGCCTTTTCTCTGAAATTAACACCTTCTACGCCTATAGCCTCTGGAACCCAATATTCAGCTTCTTTGTTTACACCCTTCATTAATGATTTATTCATATCATGTCTATCTAATGCTAGCATCAATGCTAATCTTATTTTTTTATTTGAAATCAACTTATCTTTGTGATTTAATGATAGATAATCAACTGATGGTAAAGAAACTTTATGCTTTTCTATGTCTTTATTTTCTTTAAATTTATCTACCCACTCAGATAAATTTGTACTACACTTATCTATTTCTCCATTTTCAAATGCAGTTAAAAGTGCATTTGTATCATTTATTATTTTTACATCTACCTTATCATTTTTAACATTTTCTTTATTCCAGTAATTTTCATTTTTTTCTAAGGTAATCTTTGAGCCATGAACCCATTCAGTTAGCTTGTATGGACCGCATCCCATATAGCAATCTGCTTCAGAACCGTATTTATCACCATATTTTTCAACAACATCTTTTCTCTGTGGTAACATAGTTCTGAAAGGTATTAGTCTTAAAAAATATGAAGTAGGCGTTTCTAACTTTATTTCTAAAGTTTTATCATCTAATGCTTTAACGCCTAACTCATCAAGAGAAGCATTGATTTTTGGATCGTTTACCCTTTTAAAGTTTTTAATAGGGTCTAGTAAAAATGCTGATTCAGCACCTGTTTTAGGGTCAGCAGTTCTCTTTATACCATATTCATAATCTTTAGCAGTTAAAGGTTTTCCATCATCCCACTTTAATCCGTCCCTTAATGTAAATGTGTATGTCATACCATCCTCTGATACTTTATAATCAGAAGCTGCTGCCTTTTCAATCTCTGTTGTTTCATGAGCGCCTTCTTTTCCATCCTTAAGTCTCAAAAGAGGCTCCATTGTATTTACTACCATTGCATTTCCGTATACATCTGAACCTTTTTGAGGGTCTAATGTAGTAGGATCAGAAACTATAGCCTGGCTTATTGTGTTTCCTTCCTTAGAACCACTATTAGAACCTCCACATCCTGTCATAAGTAGCATTAATCCCGACAAACTAATTGCACATAATTTTCTTCCTAAATTCATTTTAATCATCTCTCCTTTACTTAAGAATTTGTTGAACACATAATTTAATTAAAAAAATCCTATGTATAAGCATTTTTAGTAAAATATGTGGATAAATATTTTACTAATTGATTTCCACCACCTTTCTTTTCGAATATCTTCATTGCTAATGCTGATTTTCAACTAATTTTTCATAATAGATAAAAGAAAATATATTATCAAATTATTCTAATTCAACTTGCAAATTTTTATTTTCACACAATTATATGTAAAAAAAATTATTATTCAGCTGGCGCAAAATATCAAATATTCTGTATTTTTAATCTGGCAAACTCAAATAGATTTAATAAAAAAACGTTTTTCTATGTATCTATAATTATATCACAAATTTAATATATTTCCACTTAAATTTAGTTAGATTATAATTTTATTTTACTAAATATGATAATTTTTCTTTTCAAAAATATGGCTAAATTAGAATATAGCAACTTTAAAAGTATTTCTATCACTGATATAGCAAGCTATTCCATCACTTTTATTATTATTAATATTTTAAATATAAAATATGCTTTTTAAAAAAAATACAATTGTATGTTATATTTTTAATTATTTCTTGATTAATATAAAAAATAATATTATTATAATATTTGATACTGCTTATTGATTAGTCAGTTATTATAATATTAGTTTGAAATTTTCTTGAAATATTCTAGAAGGGATTTTATATATGAAAAAAATAAATACAAAAAAATTAATTTTATTGAGTCTTATGGTAGCATATAGCCTTGCCTTATATATTTTAGAAACATTTATACCTAATCCATTAATTCTTATTTTTCCGGGAGCTAAACTTGGTCTGAGTAATATAATTACACTTATATGCTTGATTACTTTCGGATTTAAAGATACTTTTTTTATCCTTACCGTAAGAATTATCTTATCTTCAATATTTGCAGGCCCTATGTCTACCCTACTTTTTAGCATAGCAGGTGGCTATTTAAGTCTTTTAGGAATGTTTATTGCTACAAAAATTCCAGGATTTTCAAATATAGGCATTAGTTTAGTAGGTGCAATATTGCATAATATTGGTCAGCTTTTAATGGCGAGCATTATTATTAATAATATCTCTATTCTCACTTACCTTCCTTTTATGCTAGGTGCATCTTTGGTAACTGGCATATTTATTGGAATAGTAGTAAATTTTGCTTTAAAAAGCAAACTATTTAAAAACATGACTTTAGGATAAAAAATACTGGGATATACATCCCAGTATTTTTTTAATTGTATAATCTTTTAATTTTCTAATTCTGGAAAGAAAAAATCATCATCTTCCAACTCTTCATATATTCCTTTTTGATATCCATTACCCTTAGTAGAAAAAAAGTCGTGTGTTTTTGTTTCCGTACTTAAGCCATTTAAAACAATTGCATTTACTGGTTCTACCTTGTAAAATTCTTCAAAACCTAAATTTGTAAGTGCAGAGTTTGCATTATATCTCAAAAAGTTGATAACTTGTTCTTCAAGACCTGTACCTTCATAAAGCATTCTAGTGTATTTTTCCTCATTCTCCATCAATTCTTTCAAAAGTTCATATACCTTATCTTTTAATTCATTTTTATCATCATAAGAAAAAGAATTTAGTTTTTCCTGCGCCAAAAGACCTATATATTTTCCATGAAGAGATTCATCTCTTAGTATCAATGAAATTATTTCACCACTCGAAATCATTTTTCCTTGACCAGCTAAAAACAAGGGATAGAAAAATCCACTGTAAAATAAAAAACTCTCCAAGAATACACTTGTTGCCATTGACATATACAAACTTTTATCATCATCAGTATTTTTATACTGTCTAAGAACTATCCTTGCTTTATTCTGTAAAAGTTCTTCTTCTTCTATCCAAATAAATAAATCATCTATTTCCTTTTTTGATAAAAGTGTTGTAAATATATTAGAGTAACTTTTTGCATGTATTTCTTCCATAGTTCCCATGAAGGAAAGAACTGCCTTTCTTTGAAAATTATCTGTTAAATCCATCATAGAAGGTATGCCATCATTCCCCTGTTTTGTATCAAGGAGTGTCAATCCTGCTAAAACTCTTTTATAAAGAACCCTCTCTTTTTCAGATAATTCATTCCAATTCGGTATATCTTTAGATACTGGGACTTCTTCAGGAAGCCAAAATTGTTTAACATTTTGATCCCAAAAGGCCTGTGTAAAATCATCATCCTCTGTATCCCAGTTTACCGCTTTATGTACTTTATTTATTTCATCAACCTTTTTCTTTTCATATATACTCATTTTATCTACCCTTCCATCTATATCTTAATTAAGCTGTTAATTTTTACCATCACTATATTTATACCGAACAAGAAAGGCATTCATTATTTAATTCTCTAAGCATCTTTGTTCTAGTGTAATATAAACTTTTTAAGCCTTTCTTATAGGCATAAATATAGTATCTAGCTATATCTCTAGTAGTCTTATCATCTGTTACAAATAAAGTTGTAGATATTCCCTGATCTACATGTTCCTGAACAGCAGCAACTACGTCTATTACCTTTAACATATTCGTATTGTAGGCACTCTTATAAAATAGTAAATTCTCATTTGTTAAAAACGGCATCGGATATATTGTTGTTGAATCCCCATAAATTCTTACTTCAATCTGCTCTGTTATAGGCATAATAGAAGAAGTTGAATTTTGAACATAACTTATACTCTGTGTCGGTGCCACAGCCATCAAATAAGCATTATATATACCATTTTCCTTTACTTCATCAAGAAGTTTTGCCCAATCTTCTTTTGTAGGTATTTTCATACCTTCAAATAAATCAGCCACCTTTTTACTTTTCGGTAAATAATCAACTTTATAATATTTTCCTAAAACATCACTCTCTATACCCTTTGCATATTCCGACTTTTCAAATCCATCAAATTTTTCTTCTCTCTCTTTCGCTATATTCATAGATGTTCTAATTGCATAATATCTCATCATAGCAAAAAAAACATTACAAAATTCAACAGCCTCTTTTGACTCATATACTATATTATTGCTCATAAGATAACCATGTAAATTCATCGCTCCAAGACCTATTGAATGGCTTCTATCGTTTCCATTTTTAACTGTTGGAACTTGATGTATATTTGTTCTATCACTTACATCTGTTAAAAATCTTATTGCAGTATCTACGGCTCCATCCATATCTTTATTTTTCATTATATTGGCTATATTCAATGAACCAAGATTGCAGCTTATATCCTGTCCCCATACGCTTTCTTTTGAGCCATATGCTCTTATATCTGATGGAATCTGATATTGAAAAATTTCGCAACACAAATTAGACATTCTAACCATACCTAAATCTTTTAAAGTATGATTTTTATTTGCAGTATCTATAAAAATTATATATGGATATCCGCTCTCCATCTGAGTGGCTGCTATTCTAGTAAGCATCTCCCTCGGATTTATTTCCTTTTTCCTAATATCTGGATCCTTAACTAATTTATCATACCATTTTTCCATATCTAAATCATCTAAGTGTAATCCATATTTCTTATATATAGAATGAGGATAAAAAGCATAGGCTTTTTTATTTTTTTCTGCTAACTTCATAAATACATCTGGTATTATGGCCCCTATGGATAAGGTAGTTAATCTTACTCTTTCATCTGCATTTATCTTTTTTGTATCCATAAGATTTTCAAAATCCGCATGTAAAACACTTAAATATACCGCACCAGCACCTTGTCTAGCACCCATTTGATTAAAATAACTAAAGCTTTGTTCTAGCATTTTTGCAACGCCGACTACGCCACCACTGGCACCTTCTATCCCCTTAATAGACTCTCCTCTCGCTCTTAAACGTGTAAGATTTAAAGCTACTCCACCACCTATCTTAGAAAGGTGATTTGCAGAAGATACAGCATAACTAATACCTTCACAACTATCTTCTACTGTAATTAAGAAGCAACTTACTAACTGCCCTCCTCTTTCTCTTCCAAGATTTAAAAAAGTAGGAGTAGCTGGTTGAAATTCTTGTCTAATAAGTTTTTCTGCTACTTTTTTTGCCACTTTTTTATCTCCATTGGCTATAGCCAAAGAGCATATAAGTATTTTATCTTCATAGTTTTCAAGTATGTATTTACCATCATCCGTCTTTAAAGCATAGTTTTCATAAAACTTACTTGCACTCATATAAGACTTAAACTCAAAATTGAAACTATTTATGTAATCATGCAGTTCATTTATAAATTCCATAGAATACTTATCTATAATTTCTTTTTCATAATAATTATTTTTTATTAAATAGTCTATTTTTTCTTCTTCAGATGAAAATTTCATTGTTCTGTCATCTATAGAATCTTTTAAATATGCCTTTAATGCTTCCTTATCTTTTTCCAACTGATATCTTCCATGTATATCTCTTACTATTACTTCATTATTCAATTCAATGTACTTTGTAGCGCTCATATCTATCTCCTTCTCGCAATCCCCTATAAACTAATTTCTACAATAAGAATGTGATAGATATTTATAAATAATAAAAAGTATGTTTTTGCAAGCCCTACTTTTACAATTAGGGTGCTTTATGCATACTTTTTTCATCACACACATCTTTTATCATATTTTAGAGTTTTAAACAGCAAAGATAATTATAAATATAGTTTTCTCATTAACTACTTTATAACTAACTTTTTTGTAGAATTAATTTCGATATAGTACTTATACCCAAAAATATAAAAAATACACGCTTAAAATCAATATACTGATTTTAATGCGTGTATTTTCACGTTTTAAATACTAAATATAGTACTCTAAAATTTTCTCTTTTTATTAATAGTGAACAACTACTGGCATACCTTCTTTAGATAGCTTATAAATTTGAGCTACCTTGCTATATGGAGTATTTATACATCCATGTGAACCAGCATATAGGTATCTATTTCCACCGTAAACTGGCTGCCAGCTTGCATCATGGATTCCTATATTTCCATTAAATGGAATCCAATAAGATACTGGTGAAGCATATCCAGGACCTCTTAAAACAGCATTTCTTGTCTTATATGTAATTGGATATATTCCTGGAGGTGTTGCGTCACCTTGGTTAGGATTACCAGAAACTATAGGAGTTTCTACGATAGCCTTACCATCTCTTACAAACCACATATGTTGCTTAGATAAATCAATTTCTATAAATTCATTACCTAAATCATTTTTATATCTTGAAACTGCAGTCTGCTTGTATAGAGGCTTTCTATTCTCTACACTTTTTCTACTCTCGATTATCTTTACTAGTTCATCAGTTTCGCCATCTCTATCTATTAGCCAACCATATACACCACCGCTAACCTTTAGATTTCCACCTGTTGAAGCTGATGGTATTACTCTAGTATCTCCATATGTTGAGTACTTTCTGCTTAAGCTTCTTACAAAATCCCTAACTTTTTCTTTATTGAAATGAACCTTGTAATCACTTTCTGAAGCTACGTCAAACATCTTACTTATTTCTTTTCCATCTAGTGTATACTTTTCATATCCAAAGTCATATACAACCTTTACGCCTGTGTACTTCTTCATTTCTGCTATAGCTCTTTTTATTCTTGGATCATCAGCTTTATTTTTCTGATCTTCATACACACTATTTGGGTAGTCTGTTTTTAAAGTTTCTGCCTTTACAGAATTGTTTACAAAATCAATTACCTTTGATTTTATAGGCGTACTTCCAAGGTCTCCCTTATCAATTACAAGATCTTTCTTCTTTTCATCATATCTTGGATATGCGCTAACTGGTGGTTTAATATATTCCTTTTTAAATATATTAAAGTTTTCAACCTTTTCTTTTAACTTATTTTCATTTACTTCTATTTTTAATTTTCCATCAATAACATCATCTTTAAATAGAGCTACTGGCCAAGTAAGGAAGCCTTGTTCTCTTTTTATTCTATCTGCACTTCCATCTTTTATGTATTTCATATCTACATCTTTGCCTGAAAGTTCATCCTTAACATTGTTTCTTCCATCAATTATTATTTTATATCCATTCACCCTATCTTCTGCCATTTCATCTACTTTAGAAGGACTCATCAATCCTACATCCATTCCATTTACTTTTGTGTTTACAAAGAATCTGTTGTAGAAAACTATGCATCCTAAAATATAGACCACTAAGATAGCAATTCCTAAGTACTTAAAGAAACTTTTTATAAATCTCTTAAATTTCCCAACTTCTTTTTCATCTTCATACTCGTCGTCGTCAATTTCATTGTCACTATTGTCAGTTTTATCTTCTGCTTCCTCTATGCCATCATTGTTTGCTATTTCATCATCTTCATCGGAATTTTCTTCTTTATTTGTTGAATTATCCTCCTTTGAATTTAACTCTGCAAGCTTTTCTTCCTTCTCTCTTTCAATCTGTTCTCTTAATCTTTTTTCTTTTTCTCTTTTTAATTCTTCATCTACCGTGTTAGTATCTGACTCAGATTTTTTAGCGGAATCTTTATCAGATAAAGTTTCTTGATTATTCTTCTTCACTTCATTATCTTCCACTTTACCTACCTCTTTTTCCTTGAGATTTTCTTCCTTCTTTATGAGTTCTTTTTTCTTTAACTCTTCTTCTTTTTTTCTTAAATCATCTAACTTTTTCTTTCTTTCTTTTTCTGCTTCAAGTCTAGATTCAGCAACTTTTACAACATCTTTAAAAGGTGCATCCTCTATATTCAGTCTCTTTATTTCATTGATATTATTTTCAGATTTAATATTTTCTTTTTTTGCATCATTTACAATTTTATCAATATCTTGAGCTTCTTCTTCTGCAGTATGTATATCATTTACTGTAAGAACATTATTTTCAGCTGGTAAACCATTTTTCATTCTATTTTTCTTTCTTTCATAGTACATTCTCTCGTCTTCAACTGAAATTATTCTATCAGCAGTTTTCATCTTTTGTGGTCTAGCTACCTTAGTATCTCCATCTTCAAAAGATGAACTACTAAAGCTCTTGCAGAAATCAATATCTTGTGAATTATTTTCTATTTGCTTTTTATTATTTTCAATTTTCTGCTTACTGGAATTCAAAGTTTTCACTTCACTCTGTTTTATTTTTTCTTTTTTAGGAACCTCATCCACAGTTTCAGTTTTTTCTATTTTAACGTCAGCAGATTTGGCTTTATTTATCCCAAAAAGAAGTCTTCTTTTCTTTTTTCTGGCTTCTTTTTCGAGCCTTTTTCTAGCAACTCTCGACATTACTTCTCCCCTTTTATGGTATTATATTTCATAGTTACTATATAAAAATATTAAAGCATTATACAAAATATTATACTTGCCCTTCAATAAGTAACCAACTTATAGTTTATCATAAATATACATCTAATCAATACTTATTAACCAAATTGTTACAATTTTTATGTTCTTTTTTAACACAGCTAATTTACCTCTATTACTCGATAATTACTTTTATTTTCAAAAACTTTTATTTCTATTTTTAAAATCACCGAGTATTGCTAGCTAGTTTATATATACAAAAAGAATCGAAAACAAAGTCTTCGATTCTTAAAGCTTATATGTATAATTATCTTCTGATTTTACTTTAGTCTAGGCTCCAAGAAAGCAACTAAATTATTCACTGTTGCCATATCTTTTCTTTCAAGATCTGTAGGCTGTAAAGATAAGCCAAGCTTTTCTTCAATTCCTAAAAGCACTTCTATAATCGCTAAAGAATCCAAAAGCTCATTTTCAAACATATCTAAATCTAAATCCTCTGCTATTTCATCTGTTCCTAAAACTTCTTCAAAAATTTCTATTATTTTTTCTTGTAATTCCATTTTTCTGACCTAAGTCGTCCCTCCTTCAAATATATATCTATTATTCTTATTTTACTCTTTATTATAATATAAAAAGCTTATTTATTCCATAATCATATTAGATAATTTCTAATATGATTATTTAGATAAGATATATATTTTTTCCTATAGTTTAGGATGTTTAATATCCACTAGAATTTTATATAATGATTTAAAAATCCTGAGAATATAAGCATACCAAAGCATATTATATGGAATGTTATAAATATCTGTACTCGCTGGAACCATTTTTCTTTCTTATATTTTTTATATATCTTGGATTTCTTTGTGAATTCGTCTGTTAATACAAGCGCTACTCCTTGATATAATCCATATACTATGTAATACCATGTAAGTCCGTGCCAAAGTCCCATTGTAGTCATTGTTATCATCTGTGCTACATGAGATGCAGTTGCTCTCTTTTTAAATTTTTTCTTTCTCATGGCATTTAATACATATCTTGAGAATATATAATCTCCAAACCATCTAGAAAGACTTATATGCCACCTAGTCCAAAATTCTTTCATATCCTTACTTATAAATGGTTTGTTGAAATTATCTGGAGCATGAACGCCAAATATATAGCTAGTTCCAACAGCTAGTAAACTGTATCCAGCAAAATCAAAGAAAAGATACAATGTATATGCATACATATATGAAATTATCGGTAGTATTCCAGGGTTTGGATTTATTCTACTTACCCAATAAAAATGTATCAGAGTTGCTATTGCAAATTTATATAATAAGCCCTGAAATATTTTTTTAATACCTGGAATTAAATAATCATTGAGATACTCATCTCTTGGTATTACCTTATTTATTTCTTCTTCAAATCTTCTAGATCTATCAATTGGCCCAGAACTAAGTGTTGGGAAAAATAATACGAAATATAAAGTATCAAGAAAACTTAATTCTTTAATTGAACCATCATATAGTTCTATCACTATTTGTATCGTTCTAAAACTTAAGTAAGAAATACCTACAAAACCTACTACTCCAAAGGAGGTTATAGGTGATACCTTATTTATTATTAATGGCAACATAGTAGCAAATAAAAATCCTCTAAATACCCATTGTGACTTTTTCTTTGCTCTTAGATACTTATAAATAAATATCACTGCCATTTCCCATATTATAAATATCGCCAAATATCTAAACTGTATATCCAAGCCTATTATCAAATATATCATCAATGCAGTTGCAAGCATACCATAGTATTTCAACTTTTTTTCCATTATACCAAGAACAACTGCAGGTATCATTGTTAAAAGGAGTATATACATATATAGATATCCATCATACTGTGAAAATGTCATATAGCCCCCTTATTTTATAATTCTTCTGCTAATTTTTTTCTATCAATTTTTCCATTTGTATTCATAGGAAAAGACTCTATTACAGTAATATTTCTAGGAACCATATATTCCGGTATTAACTTTGATAGCTTCTTTTTAATAGAGATTTGATTTTTTAAATTACTTAAATTATTAGCTTCTTCAAGTTCTACAAATCCCTTAAGATATGCTATTTTTTCATCCTTAATTACTGGTAAAACTACTGCATTTCTTATATTGTCAATCTTTCTTAAATTATTTTCTATATCTTCTATTTCAATTCTGTATCCATTTAGTTTAATTTGGAAATCTTTTCTTCCACTATACTTAATGTTACCATCTGGTAAAATAGAACCTATATCCCCAGTTTTATATGCTCTAAATCTTAATTCATTTAGTTCATTATCAAGACCTTCTACTGCTTTTTCTAAATTGGCAGTTTTATCTACATAGAAAACCTCTCTAGTCTTTTCTTCATTTCTATAATATCCTTTTGAAACTGAAGGTCCTATAATTACTATTTCTCCTTTTTCTCCTTGTGGCAACTCTTTACCGTTATCATCTATTATCTTGATTGTAGCATTTGGCATTGGAACACCTACTGGTAAACTATTACCAGAGTCAATATGCTCATCTGTTATTACAACATGACTTATTCCGACTGTAGCCTCTGTTGGTCCATATCCGTTTACTATATCAACTTTTGGAAATTTCTCACGCAATTTTCTAGCTACTTCTACTGGTAAAACTTCACCTATAAAAAGCATCTTTCTTAGTTTCGGAAGAAGCTCCTCACTAAACTCTCTATCAGCTAAGCACATTCCTACAAAAGATGGTGTTGACACCCATATTTCCATGTTTGATTTTTTCATCTCAGTAAACAAGGCTCTAAAATCGGCAACTACACTTTTAGGTAGTGAGTACAGAGTTGCTCCGTTTGCAATACCAGGATAAAGCTGAGACACACTTAAATCAAAAGAATATGCTGGTTGATCCATTACAACTTTCTCATCTCCATTTAATCCAAGTATCGGACTCATCCACTGTATAAAACTATCTAAATTATAGGCACTTATTTCTACTCCCTTTGGTTTCCCAGTTGAGCCTGAAGTAAATAGTATATATGAATCTTCATCTCCTTTGACCCATTTCTCTTCAGGAACTTCTTTTGCAAGCTCACTATCTATATTCATAGTTATAAAATCTTCCAATTTTTTTCTATCGATTATTTCAATATAAGCAAATTCTTCCTTTAAATTACCTTCCTCATCATAGAAGAAATCTTTATCAGAGAAATCAAACATTATGTTTGGCCTTACTGATGCTAATACATCTCTTACTCTTTGTTCTGGAAAACTTATATCCATAGGTACATATGCTCTACCAGATTTAAGAGAGGCTATCATACAAGGAAGAATTAATCTCTCTTTATTTCCATATATAGCTACTGGTGTCTTATTATCATACTTGCTAAGTATATAATTCCCTATTATATCTGAATACTTGTCCAATTTTGAATAACTAAGTGTTGTATCCTTACATATTACTGCTGTTCTGTCAGTTTTTGCATACTTTTTAACTCCATCAATTATATTTATCATAAAGTCACCTCCGTTTAAAACTCGTTATATATGAATGGGAGTTCCTTAAATGGAAGGAATGTAAATACTAATACGCAAAGAATTATAGCAACTGCTATTAAAATAGACATATAAATATATTTCTTTTTTTCGTCCATTTAATTTCCCTACCTTTCATAAATATTGTACAATTGATTACACAAATCTACCCATCCAACTGTACCTAGATGCATTACATCTCTTAAATAGTATCTTCTGTTTTCATTTTTAGATAAATCAATCACTCTAAAATCATATGGCTTTATCACATTATTTACCTTTTCAAAGAAATCTTTTCTTTCTTTTTGGTTGATACCCGTGTAATTATAAAATTCATTCATTCCCGGAAGAAGAACTATTGTTGGCTTTATTCCAAGGTCTTTACAAGTATCTAAAAATATGTCTAAATCTTCAAATTCTCTACCCTTATTTAAATTAACTTTGTCATATACGTTTTTAAATTTCTTGTCTTTTCCATGTATGTATTCTTTATAATATCCCTTATCAATATAAAGTCTTTTTCCACCTAAAGTTTCTACTTTATTACCTACTCTAGTTTCTGCTTCCTTCTTAGCCTCGGACATTTCTTTTTCCCAATCTATATTGCCCCTTATTCTATAGCTAACTTCATCTTTATCATACATACGTTCAAGCTTCTTCATAGTTATCCCCTTGTCTTTAAGAGAAACCATTGATTCTCTAAAGAAATAATATGGTTTGAAAATTGTTCTTAATATTTTTCCTTTTATAGATTTGTCCATGTACAGCTTCGCATAAAATGCTTCTGGCTTAAATTCTCCCGGTTTATTCAATAGTTCTGAAACTCTTTTTATATATTTATCTTTTACTTCATTAGAAATCTCTGGATTTTTCATAAATCTATAAAATTGAACTGGAGAAAATCTGGTTTGAAAATGATGTGGTGTTACTCCATCCCTATCCATAAACCATTGCATGGAAAGCAGAAGGACTATTTTTTTATCCTTTATATTATTATCCAAACTTCCCACTATAGTTGCATCTTGTAAAGTTTGAGTATATGCTCTACCGATAGTTATTACTCCATTTTTTGTTCTCCCAGTATTAAAATAGTAATCTGGATGCTGTTTTGTAGAATGGCTCAACTCAGATGAACCCATAACCATCATGTATCCATTTCTCATAAGATAGTTGTTGGCAAATACTCCCTTATCTTTTACTAAACTCTTGGTATCATGTAGCATCATAAATAAATCCTTTTTCTGCAAAAGTTCTACATCTTTTTTATCCATGAATTTATTAAATCCAAAGACAAAGACGCCACACAAGAGAATAGGAATAATTATGTATTTAAATTTTTTCATCTCTATACCTCATATCTTTTCCTTTAGTTTCTTGTCTATTATATCACTTAATTTCTATCTTTCATTGTTTTTTAATGTTTTGTAATTTTTTAGTTATACATTTGTAACTTTTTTTATATTATAATTAAATCTTCAATAATATTATAAATATGTAAATTATCATAAAATACATCTCTAAATATTATTGTGGCACTTAAGTATATCTTACTATGTAACTTGAAAATTTACAATTTCTCTTAACAAGATATCCTTTTTATTCAATAGATTTCAGTTTACTCTCAAGTAAAGAATATAAAGTCTGCTCAAATCTGAACTCTTTTCTCATTTCTTCTATTTCTTCAAGAGCTTTTTTCTTTTTATTTTTTGAGATATTGCTTTTTACAGCTCTAATAAGTATATTTTTAGGAGAGTGAGCAATATCTATAAATTCAAGAAGTTGAGTTTTATAGCCCATACACTCTAAAATATTCGCTCTTATTGAATCTGTAAACAAGGCAGCCACTCTTTCTTGTATTATCCCATATTTAGAAATCAATTTTAATTTATCAGGATTAATTGACGAATTAATTTCATGTTGGCAGCACGGTACTGAAAATATCATTTTTGCATTCCAGTTTATAGCATTAAAAAGCGCATAATCCGTAGCTGTGTCACAAGCGTGTAGTGTAATTACAAGATCTACATTATTCTGATACTTATAGCCATTAATATCTCCCAATTCAAATTTAAGATTTTCATATCCATAGCTATCTGCTATTTTATTACATTTTTTTATTACATCTTCTTTCAAATCTAAACCTGTAATTTTCACATTAATGTTTTTTATTTCTGTAAAATAATAGTATAAAATAAATGTAAGATAAGATTTTCCGCAACCAAAATCTAGTATATGAAGAACCTTTTCTTTATCTTCATTATATTCTTTTTCAATTTTTTTTATTTCATCATCTATGATTTCCACAAATCTATTAATCTGCTTAAATTTATCATATTTTGAATTTATTACTTTTCCGTCCTTGCTAAAAATACCTAAATCTATCAATGGTGGTATAATCATACCCTCTTCCAAAATATAATTTTTCTTTTTATTATGTGATGATTTTACTTTTACATTCCCTTTTTGTCTATGCTTGGAGAAAAATATCTTCCCTTTTTTAGATATTCTTATATCGAAATTGTATTCTGCTGATACAGCTGCCATTTGTTTAAAATTTTGCATTATATCTTCTGTTACAGATGCAAGTTCTTCTCTACTAATATTTTCATGAAAAACCTGATTTTCTGTAAACTTTTCTATTTGATAAATATCTTTATCCTTTATTTGAGTATAATTGATTTTAACTTTGTCATATTTATAATCTTTCTTGTTCTTATTGCTAAAAACTATTCTAACAGGATTAGCAGATATTATTTCACTAATATATTTGTATAATTCCATAATCTTCCTCCATTATAT
>JAHHSS010000002.1 GCA_020025095.1 Peptostreptococcus sp. | reverse complement strand
AGCTAATAGATAGCTATGAAATTGAAGAAAAAAATAGCCTTTATACAACGGGTATAGGAATACTAGATGTTTTTCAAGCCATTTATAGTCAAGAAGCTTGTATGGAATACAGTCAAAAAGAAGATGACGGTCTAAGAAGTCTTTACTATGTTTTATTGTCCTTATTAGAAGATAAGACAGAAGAAAATTCTGAGGACTTAGACTATAAGAAAAAAAGCAATAGTTATAGGAAGTTTATCCAAGATATGGCTGAGCATATTTTAAAAATAAGGTATGGAAGGGTCAAGATAAGCCCCTATATTAAAAAGGCTTCTCCAAAAGCTTTCTTGGAAAAAGAAGTAGGGGAGGAATTTTTCGATCCTATCTTAAATATGGCAAGGCTAGAAAGCAGGGAAATATTGCAAGAGGCAGGTCAAAAGAAAATAGAAATAAAACTATCTAGCAAAACAGGAATATATAAATTTCAGTATAAACTGCTAGGCTAGGGGAAAAATTAAAAATAAAAGTTAAACGGAGTGATTATGAAAGTATTGTTGACAACGCTAAATTCAAAATTCATACATACGAATTTGGCAATAAGATATATAAGAGAGTATTCAAGATATCTTGAAGGAAAAGATTATGAATTATTTATGAAAGAATATACTATTAATAATAGTATTGATTTTATAATGAAAGATATCTATAAGATGAATCCAGATTTAATAGTTTTTTCTGTATATATATGGAATATAGAAGATATAGTTAGACTTTGTGAAAATATAAAAAAAATCAAATCTAATATAAAAATAGCCTTTGGAGGGCCAGAAGTTAGTTATGATTATATAAGTGCAATGAAAAAATATCCATTTGTGGATTATATTTTATATGGTGAAGGAGAAGTTATTTATAGGGATTTAATTTTAAAATTCTTAGGAAAAATGAAAATAGAAGAGGTTAAAGGTATATGTCATAGAGAATATGGAAAAATAACAGCTAATGAGCCTATGCCTTTAATAACAAATTTAGATGAAATTCCTAGTCCATATGAAAATATAGACAAAAAAGAATATGAAAATAAAATTGTGTATTTTGAATCATCAAGAGGTTGTCCTTTTAACTGCCAATATTGCCTTTCATCAGCAATTAAAGGATTGAGATATTTTAGTGTTGATAGAATAAAAAAAGATTTGAAAAAACTAATAGATGCCAGAGTTTCTCAAATTAAATTTATTGATAGAACATTTAATGCTAATAAAAAAATAGCTAAGGATATAATGAATTTTTTAATAGAAAATGATAATGGATATACAAGTTATCATTTTGAAGTTACAGCACATCTAATAGATGATGAAATGTTGGAATTTCTAAAAAATTGTAAAGCAGGCCTTTTTCAATTTGAAATAGGGGTTCAATCAACTAATAAAAAAACACTAGAAGCTGTAGGTAGAAAAGATGATTTTGAAAGATTAACAAAGGTTGTAAACACTGTATCAAGCTATAAGAATATACATCAGCACCTGGATTTAATAGCAGGTCTTCCATATGAAAGTTATGAAAGATTTTCATACTCTTTTGATCATGTGTTTAAGCTTAAATCAGAATGCTTGCAATTAGGCTTTTTGAAGATGATTAAGGGAACGGGAATAAGAGATAGGGCTGATGAACATGCTTATGAGTATAAGGATTACCCACCGTATGAAATTCTTTCTAATAAATATATTTCATATGGTGAAATTTTAAAGCTTAAAGATATAGAAGAAATACTAGAGCTATACTATAATTCGGGTAATTTTAATTTATCTACAGAATTTGTAATTGAGAGATACTATGATAGGCCATTTAAGTTTTTTGAGGAGTTTGCTAATTATTTTGATGAAAATGCTTATTTTGATCTTTCTAATGGGAAAAATAGACTTTATGAAATATTTTTAAATTTCTTTAATGACATAGTTTTAGAAAAAAAATTTAAAAATATATGTTTAGATGAAGATTTTTCTTTTGACAGAAAAAATGAATTAGAGATTTTTAAAGACATTTTAAAGTTTGACTATATATCACTTGGCAGAAGTTCGTCGATACCAAGCTTTTTTAATAGAATAGAAGTGAAGGATTTTAAAAATAGAGGTCATCAGTTTTTGAAAAAAGAAGAAAATCAGAAAAAATATACTCCAGAGCATTTTGGAGAATCAGCAAAAAATATTATAAGGTATGTTCAATTTGAAGAATTTAACTTTAACATAATTGATTTGAAAGAAAATATACATTCTAAAATAAAAAAAGAAGAAAATACAATTTTATTTTACTATGACATAGAAAAAATATTTGAAAAATCAAAGGCCTATAAAGTTGAAATATAAAATTTTTTATATAATGTTATAAAAATAAAAGTATTTAAAATACTAGTTATTATATGGGAATTACTATATAATAATAAATTTTAATTAAAGATGATTTTCAAAAAATTAAAAGCATCTTTAGTTACTTTAGAGAATAAACACAAAAAAATATTACAAATTGTGAAACATTGGGTATAAGCTTATTATCCAATTTTCATTTAATGTATTTTAGTACTATATTAATTGAAGGAAGGTATATTTATGAAAAGTAGAATAGAAAAATACATATTGGAGAAATCAGAGGAGTTAGTTTTTATCACAATAAGTGAAGATAGCGAACTTGCTTTAGATGGATATACAGTACCAAAAGAAGGTTTAAAAGCTCCTATGAAAAGTGATGTTTTGGTAAAAAACATAAAGGAAAATACTGCCCATGAATCATTAAATATGATGTCGATGGTAGATGCTATGCTTTATATGCAAGGTATAGATTCAAATTTTATATATAATGTTGAATATGATAAGTTTATCACTGCATTTGAAAAGAAAGTAGATTTTGATAAATTTCCATATTTAGGTTATATGTCAAGTCAGAGTTATCAAAAAGGTGAAATCACAGATGCTCTTGTGTATATAAAATCTTTTTTAAGAGAAAAGGACGATGATATAATGGCACTATATCAGTATGCAGTTATATGCCAGGAACTTGCCTTAAGATATCAAAAAGATGGTAATTTAGAAGGTATGAATGATTTTCTTATGGAAGCACTTTATTCTCTTGAAAAAATTCTTGATATTGATGATGAATTTGCTCTTGCCTATTATCAGTTAGGTTTCCATTATTCCAATCAAAAGCAGTATATAAAAGCAAATTATGTATGGAATAGAGCTTTAGATTTAGGCTTAGAGGAAGATTTGATAGCAGAACTTCAAGAAAATATAGCTAATATAAGCTTTAAAGTAGAGTATGAAGAAGGATATAACCTTGTATTTCAGGGAAAAGCAGAAGAAGGATTAAAAAAATTACTTCCTTTAGAGGATGAAAATCCAGATTGGTGGAACCTCCTATTTATTATAAGCTTAGCATATAAGTCATTAGGTGAAATTGGAGAAGCAATAAAATATTTAGAAAAAATACTTATAATAAGACCTACTCAGGTGGATACATTAGTTGAGATGGCACTTTGTCTTGCTGAACAAGGTGATTTGAATGGAGCAATAGAGTATTTGACTAAGGCTTCAAAACTAAGAAAAGATGATCCAGAAATATTATGCAATTTGGGAATGGCATATCTAAATAATGGAAATTATGATGATGCTAAATACTATATAGAAAGAGCATATGAAATAGATCCTATGGATGAGGTTACTATAGCTTGTATGAGGCAGCTATAATAGAGGATTAATATTTCAAACAAAGTGAGAGATAACTTAGTATGTTCAACTAGTGAAAGCTTGATATATTTTAAAGTTTTCAAAATAGTATCCAAGAAGTCTATTATAGGTGGAAAAGAGGTAAATTCGTTATGAATTCGTTAGGATTATCGAGTAGCATTAATTTTGCTATGGTATTCACAGAAGGACTAGTATCGTTTTTCTCCCCCTGCGTAATACCGCTAATACCACTCTATATGAGTTATTTGGCTGGTGGTGCTAAGGAAAAAGATACGGATGGAAGTATAAAATATGGAAGAAAAACAGTCCTGCTTCATACGATATTCTTTATACTAGGAATATCTGCAGCATTTTTTATATTAGGCCTTGGATTTTCTTCACTAGGCTCTCTTTTGAAGGATTACAGAGATATTCTTTCAAAGATAGGTGGAGTGATTATTATAATACTGGGTTTAAATCAGCTTGGATTGTTTAAGATAAAGTTTTTAAGTAAACAATTTAGATTAAATAATAAGACAAGCTCCAAAAAAATGAACCCACTAGTTGCTTTTGTTATGGGATTTGGATTTAGCTTTGCTTGGACTCCTTGTGTAGGTCCTGCACTTGCATCGGTATTAATACTTGCTTCAAATGCAAAAAGTGTATTTGAAGGAAATCTCTTAGTTATATTATATATAATAGGTTTTTTAATACCATTTATCATTTTAGGTTTGTTTACAGGGGAAACTCTTAATTTTATAAAAAGAAATCCCAAAATAATGAATGGAGTTGTAAAATTAGGAGCGGTAATATTAATAGTAATGGGATTGATGCTTACATTTGGGACCTTAGAAAAATTTGAAGCAAAGATTTCTTCTAGCTTAGCTAGACAAGAGAGTTCGGATACTTCAAATCAAGAAAAAAAACCAGAGAAAGAGTCTGCAAAATCTGAAAAAGAAAATTCACCAGAAGAAGATGTAAAATCTCAAGAAAAGAGACAAGCTATGATTCCTATAAATCTTAAAGATCAGAATGGGAATATGATAAATATAGAAAAAGATTTCAAAGACAAGGTTGTGTTTTTGAATTTTTTTGCAACATGGTGTCCTCCTTGTAGAGATGAAATTCCTGATATAGAAAAATTGTATGAAGATGAAGGTTACAATAAAAAAGATGTTGCCGTAATAGGAGTAGTATCTCCGGGGCAAGGAAGAGAAGAAGATGAAGCTGGTGTAAAAAAGTTTATAGAAAAAATGGGAATTAAATATCCAGTACTTATGGATAATACCGGAGAAATATTTGAAAAATATCAAGTATATTCTATGCCAACAACATTTCTTATAGATAAAGAAAGTAAGATATATGGATATATAACGGGCGGAATCACACGAGAAGTGATGGATAAGGCTATTAATGAAACAAAAAATTTAAAATAAAAAAATAAAAAACTGCCGTTTTTAATGGCAGTTTTTTATTTTATAATAAATATTTTAAATGCTAATTTTAAAATTCCCATATAAAAAACAAAGTTAACTGATAATATTTATCAAAAAAATATTGACAATAAGAAATCTGCTTGTTATAATTAACACAGATGGTTAATGATAATCAGTTTCATTAAAGACTTCAAATAAAGTTAGTTTTTATTAAAAAATGATTAAAAACCATTATGCAATGAAGGAAGAGGCGGTGACTATATGACAAATGCAAAATTTGAAAATGTATTGGCTACTTTTTGTTCGCCAGTTTTATTTGGTAAAAAGGTATCTAATCTTGTGTCTGTATTTAAGAAAGAAATTCCAGAATTAACTTTTTTAATAGATGAATACAATAATAAATTTCAACCTCATGGTATAAAGATAGAAAAGGTCTGTGAGTGCGAAAAAAGAATTTTGCTTCTTGTTTATAGTGAAAAAGATTTGCTAGAACATTTAAGGGAAGAAAATGTTTCACAAATACTTTTAAAATATGGGTATAGTGACTCATCAATGCTAAGTGACTATTTAAAAATTTTGAAAGAAAGAATGTCGAAAGATGAATTCCCACATGAAATAGGCTTATTCTTGGGTTATCCGCTTTCGGATGTAAAAGGTTTTATAGATAATAATGGGAAAAACTATCAGTATTGTGGATATTGGAAAGTATATGAAAATATAGGAGAAGCCAAAAAAATATTCTCAATATATGACAAGTTAAAGGCTTTTACAGTTGCAGAACTAGAATGTGGTAGAAAACTGGATAGCATAGTTGCCCAGTTTCAAAATAAGTGTATAGCATAGGAGGAAAAGTTAATGAAAAAGATAGGAGTATTTTATTGGAGTGGAACTGGAAATACGGAAGCAATGGCAAATGCAATTGCAGCAGGTATTTCTAAGGAAGGTGTTGAATTTGACCTAGTAAACATTTCAGAAGGAACGAAAGATGTGGGAGATTATGAATCATTAATTTTTGGTTGCCCTTCAATGGGAAATGAAGAACTTGAAGAGGCAGAATTTGCTCCATTCTTTGATCAGGCAGAAGCAATGCTTTCAGGTAAAAATGTGGCCCTTTTCGGATCTTATGGATGGGGAGATGGAGAATGGATGAGAATCTGGGAAGATAGAGTTCGTTCTGCAGGAGCAAGTTTATTTGATGGAGAAGGCTTAATAGTAAATGAAACTCCAGATGATGCTGCAATAGCAAAGTGTGAAGAATTTGCTTCTTCATTTGCTAGACTTTAGTTTTAAAATACCTTAGAGTATAAAAATATTATAATATTTAATTAAAATTCATGTTAATAAATAGTTAAATTAAAATAATAAAATAATATAACAAATGATATAAGAAGATAAAATGTAAGTTTGTCCCTAACACTTAAATACCTTGAAAAAAAAGACCTGCAAAGGTCTTTTTTAATATTTTTTTGTTTACAACAAGCTATTATTAGGAGTTAGAAAATAACTAAACTTGCTTATTGACTATTTTTTTAAAATATCATATACTATTAATATAGCTACAAGAAGTAATGTTCGATATATATCGAACTAAAATTATATTTTTTACAAAAAAGTAGCTGTTTAATTATATTTCTTATGTCGACCAAATAAAAAATAATTCTGGTATTGAGTCTAAGGAATATAAAAAGTTTATAGCCAGGAGGTTTAAAATGGGATTTAAGTCAGATATTGAAATTGCTCAAGAGGCAAAGGCAGAAGATATAAGAAAAATCGCAAAAAAAATAGGTTTGTCGGAAGATGATATTGAACTATATGGCAAGTATAAAGCAAAGATAGATTACAATGTTTTGGATAGAATTCCTAATAAAAAAGGGAAACTAATATTAACTACAGCAATTAATCCTACTCCAGCAGGAGAAGGTAAAACAACGACTTCGATAGGAGTTGCGGATGCGCTTAGTCGCCTAGGTAAAAATGTAATTGCAGCACTTAGGGAACCATCAATGGGACCAGTTTTTGGTATTAAGGGTGGAGCTGCAGGTGGTGGATATGCACAGGTGATACCTATGGAAGATATAAACCTACATTTTACAGGTGATATGCATGCAATAGGAGCGGCAAATAACCTTCTTGCAGCTATGCTGGACAATCACATACATCAAGGAAATATATTAAATATAAACCCCAAGAGAGTAACTTGGAGAAGATGTGTAGATATGAATGACAGACAGCTTAGAAACATAGTAGATGGATTAGGTAAAAAAGTAGATGGTGTAACAAGAGAAGATGGATTTGATATCACAGTTGCTTCTGAGGTAATGGCAACATTCTGTCTTTCTAATAATATAGCAGAACTAAAAGAAAAACTAGGAGATATAGTAGTTGCATATACATATGATTCAAAACCAGTTACTGCTAGGGATTTAAAAGCTAATGGAGCCATGGCTGCAATATTAAAAGATGCTCTTAAGCCTAATCTTGTTCAAACGCTTGAAAAAACACCGGCTATAATTCATGGTGGTCCTTTTGCCAATATAGCTCATGGATGTAACTCAATAATAGCTACAAAGATGGCTATGCATATGAGTGACTATGTAGTTACAGAAGCTGGATTTGGAGCAGATCTTGGTGCTGAAAAATTTTTGGACATAAAATGTAGAAAGGCAGGTATAAAGCCTGATGCGGTAATTATAGTAGCAACTGTAAGAGCATTAAAATATAATGGTGGAGTTGCTAAAGAGCAGTTAAATGAAGAGAACATAGAAGCTCTTGAAAGAGGTATTCCAAATCTTTTAAAACATATAGAAAATATTAAAGAAGTTTATAAATTACCAGCACTAGTTGCAATTAATAGATTCCCTATGGACACTGAAGCGGAATTGAAATTGATAGAGACGAAGTGCAATGAATTAGGTGTAAATGTTGCGTTATCAGAAGTTTGGGCAAAAGGCGGCGAAGGTGGAGAAGAAGTAGCAAGAGAAGTACTAAAATTAATAGAAGAAGGCGAAAATAACTTTACATATTGCTATGATGAAGATGAAAGTATAGAAGAAAAATTAAATTCTATAGCAACTAAGATATATGGTGCTGACGGTGTAGAATTTACTAGTGAAGCCAAGAAGCAGATTAAAGAACTAGAGGAATTAGGTTTTGCTAATCTTCCTATATGTGTTGCTAAAACACAGTATTCTTTATCGGATGATCAAACAAAGCTTGGTAGACCAACTAATTTTAAAATAGGCGTAAGAGATCTTACAGTGTCTGCTGGAGCAGGATTTATAGTGGCTCTTACAGGAGCTATTATGAAGATGCCTGGACTTCCAAAGAAACCTGCAGCTGAGAGAATAGATGTAGACGAATTTGGAAAAATATCAGGGTTATTTTAATAATCAAAATAAAATTTAGGAATAGCAAATAAAGGAAGTCATTTGAATTACATTGACTTCCTTTTATTTTTTATTTGCTATATCTTTTCATCTCTTCAATTTTTTTAAAAAAAATGATATACTATAAGTCATGACGGTTTTAAATAGGAGGAAAAAATAGTGACAAAATATGTAGATATGAGCATGAAAAAATTTTCAGAAGAGCTTGCCTCTAAAAAATCTATGCCAGGTGGTGGAAGTGTTGCTGCATATGCTTTAACACTGTCAAATTCTTTGGCATCAATGGTTTCTAATTTTACAACAGGTAAAAAAAAGTATGCAGAATTTGAAGAAGACATACAAAATATACTAAAAAAGACAGAATTTATTTCCAAAAAGGTAATTGATATGGTAGATGAAGATGCAGAAGCTTTTCTTCCGCTTGCAGCTGCTTATAAAATGCCGGCAGAAAGCGATGATGAAAAAAGAAGAAAGTATACTGAAATGCAAAAGTGTCTAAAAAATGCCGCTATGGTTCCAATGAATTTATTAAGGCTTTCTTTAGAAATTCTAGATTTACATGAAGAACTATTAATAAAAGGATCTAAAATGTTGATAAGTGATGTAGGAGTAGGCGTTCAAATGCTTAAAGCCGCTGCCTTAAGTGCGAGATTAAATGTTTTAATCAACATAAAAGACATAAATGACTGTGAATATGTGGAGAAAATCTCCTCTGAGATGGAAGTATTGATAGAGGAAATATCAAATAGATGCGATAAAATATATAGAGGAGTGTTAGAGAATGTTAGATAATAAATTGTTAAAAGGAAAAGCCGTTGCTGATCATATTACGGAAAATGCTATAGAAGATGTTAAAAAGCTTAAATCAATGGGAATTATTCCGACACTTGCGATGGTGAAGGTTGGGCATAAGTTTGATGATGAAGCATATGAGAGAGCTGCAAAGAAAAGATGTGATAGATGTGGTATAGAAACAAAATCTATAGAATTAGATGAAAATTGTACTCAAGAGGAGTATATAGAAGCTATTCAAAAACTGAATGATGATATAGAAGTACATGGAATACTTTGTTTTAGACCACTTCCTAAACATATTGATGAAGAAGTGATTGAAAAGGTTATAAAAGTTGAAAAAGATCTAGATTGTTTTTCTCCTATGAATATGGCAAAAGTAATGTTTGGTGATGAGATGGCTTATCCACCGTGTACTGCTATGGGGGTAATAGAGATATTGAACTTTTATAAGATAAATTTAAGCGGAAAAAAAGTAGCAGTTCTGGGGAGATCATTAGTAGTTGGAAAGCCCCTATCTATTTTGCTAATAAACAGAGATGCTACTGTTACAGTATGCCATTCAAAGACAGAAAACATAAAAGAGATAACTAAAAATAGTGATATTGTAGTTTCATGCATGGGACGTGCAAAAATGATAAATAAAGATTATATAAATGAAAACTCAATTGTAATAGACGTTGGAATTAACTTTGATGATGAAGGGAATATGTGTGGAGATGTTGATTTAGACTCCGTTATAGATAAGGTATCAGCTATAACACCTGTTCCAGGAGGGGTAGGAGCAGTAACTACATCAATATTAATTTCTCACCTTGTCAGAGCATGTAAAAAAATTAATAATATTTAAATAAAGCTCTAGAATACAGAGTTTATTTTAAATTTTAAAAATATATTAAAAGCAATTAAACTTGACTATAATGTAGCCAAGTCTTATTTTAGGAGGTAGTATGAAAAAAAATATTTTTTCATGGTTTAAAAATGACAAAGACGAAAACGTGTCAAATATTCTAAACACTACCGATGGACTGAAATACAGGATGGTAGGGTATTCACTTATTATAGGGGCTTTTAGTGGTGGAACTATAGTCTTATACAGAATTTTAGGTGAATACCTACTGAAAAGATTCGAAGCCATTTACAGTTTTGTAACTGGAAAGCCCTTGTACATGTTGGGGGTATTTGCTATTCTAGTACTCATGTCTTTGTTCGTTACTTATTGTGTAAAGAAAGAACCTAATATTTCAGGTTCAGGAATACCGCAAGTTGAAGGAATTATCACAAGAAGAATGGAGACTGACTGGAAAAAGGTATTAATTTATAAGTTTGTCGGTGGTATTATGTGCTTAGCTGCTGGATTGTCTGTAGGTAGAGAGGGTCCATCAGTTCAAATGGGTGCTGCCATAGGGGAAGGTATATCAAAAAAATCTAATCAAATGGACTATGAGCATAAATATTTAATTACAAGTGGTGCATCTGCCGGTCTGGCAGCAGCTTTTAATGCCCCTCTTGCAGGTGTAATGTTTGCACTAGAGGAAGTTCATAAAAATTTTTCACCAATAGTTTTGATGTCTGCAATGGTTTCAGCAGTTACTGCAGATGTAATCACTAAAGCTTTCTTGGGAATCAATCCATCTTTAAGATTTGATATGTTGAGTAAAATGCCTATAAAATATTATTGGTCTTTAGTAATTTTAGGTGTTTTGGTTGGGCTTAGTAGTTATATATTTAATAATGGAATTTTAAAAACAAAGCATTTATATAGAGACCTTCCTATCAAAAAAGAATTTAAAATAATGATACCTTTTATATGTTCTGGTATTGTAGGAATGACATTACCTGTACTTATAGGTGGTGGACACTCTTTAATTATGAGTATGGAATCTCTACATATAAGTATGTTAATGATGCTATTTTTATTTGTAGTTAAGTATCTTTTTACTTTTATATCTTTTGGTTCTGGTGTTCCAGGAGGAATATTTTTCCCACTTCTTGCTTTAGGGTCAATAATAGGTGCTATTTTTGGTATGATATGTATTAGATATCTTGGTGTTCCGTCACAATTTCTAATAAATTTTGCTATTCTTGCTATGGCAGGGCATTTTGCAGCTATAGTCAAGGCTCCTATAACAGGTATTATACTTATTTTTGAAATGACGGGATCTTTTGAGCAATTATTACCATTATCAGTAGTAGTATTTATAGCATTACTTACATCAGATCTTTTAGGAGTTAATCCTGTATACGATGACCTTTTAGAGGATATATTAGGTTCTGAGCATTTAGAGTACAAAGGTAAAGAAAATAAAAAAACTCTTGTTGAATTGGTAGTACACCTAGGTAGTGATATAGAAGGAAAATACATATATGAAGTTGAATGGCCACAAAATTGTTTAGTAGTTTCGATTTATAGGGGAGAGAAAGAAATTATTCCTAGAGGAAACACTATGATTTTAGAGGGAGATTTACTTCTCATAATGGTAAATCAAACAGAGTCGGCAAGGATGCTAGATTATTTTTCTGGAATAACAAGTACTAGTAAAAAAAAGGAAAAAGAAATAATAAAAACATAATAGATAGATAAAGAATATACCCGTACACAATTCAAATTGTACGGGTATATCTATTTGTGGTAAAATAAATATTGTAGTCATTTTAAAATATATAAAAGAAAATAATTTCAAAAGATATGACTTAAAATTCTTGAAAAATCATTCAACATAGCTTTTATAATTTTTAAAATGTCTATATTAATATGGGAGGGGAATATTTTGGAGTTAAATAAAAATCAAAAAATAGCAGTAGAGCATCTTAATGGCCCTTGTCTTGTATTGGCAGGACCAGGTTCTGGAAAGACAAGAGTCATAGCTCATAGAATTATAAATATGGTAGAAAATTGCAATATTGCTCCAAGTAGAATACTTGCAATTAGTTTTACGAAAGCTTCTTCTCTTGATATGAAAAAAAGAACTCTAAGTCTTTCAAATAATGAAAAAATAAAAAAGGTGAATTTTGGAACCTTTCACTCATCTTTTTTTAGGATTTTAAGAAGATATAGCGGGGTGAAATTAGAAGATTTAATATCTGAAATTGATAGGTTCAAGCTTGTTAAAAGCATATTAAAACATCTTAAAATTGCAAATTACAGTGATGATGATATATCTGATGTTTTATCAGAAATTTCCTTAGTAAAAAATGAGATGATGAAATCTAGTGATTTTGAATCTCAAGTTTTTTCTCAAAGTGAATTTGAGGACATATTTAGATTATATGAGAAGGCAAAAAAATCAGCAAATAAAATAGATTTTGATGATATGCTGATACTAACTTACATATTATTGAATAAAAGTCCAGAGGTTTTGAATATTGTACGACAAGTTTATAAATATATATTAATTGATGAATTTCAAGATATAAATAGGATACAGTTTGAAGTAATAAGGATGATTGCAAGTCCTTTGAACAATGTTTTTGCAGTAGGAGATGAAGATCAAAGTATTTACGGTTTTAGAGGTGCTAGACCAGATTTTATGATGGATTTCGGAAAATATTTTAAAGGAGCCAAAAATATTGTTTTAGATGTAAATTATAGGTCTAAAAAGAATATAGTGGAAATATCTCAAAAACTAATAAAAAATAATAAAAATAGGCATGTAAAAGATATTAATTCGAACAGTGAAGAAATTGGAGAGATAAGATATATACGTCCTAAAGATACAGATGATGAAGCTAGTATTATTGCAAATGAGATAAAATCTCTTGTTGAATGTGAAAAAATAAAAGACAATGAAAAAATTACAAAAACAAAAAATGGTTTTTTTGAGTATAGTGATTTTGCAGTAATATATAGAACAAATAGACAGGCTAGAGCTTTTGTAGATATATTTATGGACAATAGAATACCCTTTGTACTTAAAGATTCTGCAAGAAGCATATATGACCATTGGGTGAGTAAAGATATTATTTCATATTTAAAAATAGCAGTAAATATAGCTAGTAACGAGGATTGGTACAGAATAATAAATAAACCTTTTAGATATATATCTAAAAGTGAAGTAAACATGGCTTTAAAATCTGATGATTTTTTCCAAAGCCTTATGGATAGTTCAGAGATAAAAGATTTTCAGAAGAAGAATCTTGAGGAACTTTATGGCGACTTAGAATATGTTAGAAGTCTTGCACCTGAGTATGGAATCTCATATATAAGATCCACTTTAGATTATGATAGATATATATTGGAATATTGTCATGAAAGGAAAATTAAGGCAAAGCAGATTGTAGAAATTTTAGACGAACTTGAAAATTCTGCAAAAGCATATAAAAGCATTTTTGAATATTTTGAGCATATAGAAAATGTAAAAGAAGAAATAAAAAATAGAAGCGAAAAAAAATCAAATTCAATGGATGATATCAATTCAGAGGGCGTCGTTTTGACGACTATGCATAGTGCGAAAGGATTAGAATTCACAAACGTTTATGTAGCTGGTGTAAATGATAATGTTGTGCCTTTCATACCATCAGATGATGAAAAGGTAAAAGACCCCAATTATGAAGAAGAAAGACGTTTACTCTATGTTGCAATTACAAGGGCTAAAGACAACATAGTAATTAGTTCTCCAGAAAAGAGGTTTGGAAAGAAAATATCTAAATCAAGATTTATTAAAGAATTAGAATATGCTTACAATAAGAAAATATCAAAAAAATAGAATTTTTAAATACGATGTAAATATATATTTTGGAGATATTATGATAAAAAATAAAGAGGAAAATATTCCTCTTTATTTTTTATGAAATTTAATTACCTAATCTTTTGATTTAATCTTATAAAATAATAGAAATTTAAAATTCGTTATGATATTATTTGATTATAGCGAGTTTTTAAAAATTTAAAAACTTAAAAAATAAGTGGAGGTGTGTTATGAAAAAGAAATTGTCTATGATTTTAACGTCATTATTGTTAGTAGTTTCTCTAGTAGCTTGTTCTAGTGATAAAAAAGTAGATAGTACTACGAATAGCACGAAAGAAAGTAATGTAGTAGCAAAAGTAGCAGCTTTAAAAGGACCTACAAGTATGGGGTTAGTAAAAATGATGCAAGAAGCTAAAGAAGATGAAAAGGATAATGACAAGGAAAAGAATGATAAGGATTATGAATTTAACATAGCTAATTCTGTAGATGAAATAGTTCCTAAGATAGTAAATAAAGAACTTGATATTGCAGCAGTTCCATCTAATGTAGCATCGGTATTATACAATAAAACTAAGGGTAATGTAGATACTCTTGCGATTAATACTTTAGGAATACTTTATATAGTTGAAAATGGAAATTCTATTAAGAGTATATCAGACTTAAGAGGTAAGCACATATATTCAAGCGGAAAAGGTGCAACTCCACAGTATGCATTAGATTATATACTGAAGGGAAATGGGATAAATCCTGAGAAAGATATTAAAGTTGAATATAAATCTGAGCACACAGAAGTTCTTTCTGCCCTTATGAAAGAAAAAAATGCAATAGCTGTTCTTCCTCAGCCATTTGTAACGGTTGCCCAGGGAAAAGATAAAAACCTTAATGTTGCGATAGACCTTAATAAAGAATGGGATAAGTTGAACAAGGACAAAAAGGATAAGAGTAAAATGATAACTGGAGTACTCATTGTTAGAAAAGATTTTGCTGATAAATATCCTGAAAAAATAAAAGACTTTATGGAAGAATACAAGGAATCCATAGAATTTACTAATAAGGATATAGATAAAGCAGCTAAGTTAATAGGAGAATTTAATATAGTACCTGAGCCTATTGCAAAAAAGGCAATACCAAATTGTAATATAACATATATTGATGGTCAAGAGATGAAAAATAATTTAAGTGCCTACTTAAAGATACTATATGATGCCAACCCTAAATCAATAGGAGGAAAGATGCCAGGTGAAGATTTTTACTATATTCAAAAGAATTAACAAGTATCATTTTTTAGCAATAATATTTTGGCTAACAGTATGGCAGATATTAAGTATGAAATTAGGACAGGAGATACTTTTGGTATCTCCTTTTTCTGCAATTAAGAGGCTTTTTGAGTTGTCTCAGGAAAAAATATTTTGGATAAGTATAAAAAATACTTTTTTAAGAATAAGTTTAGGATTCATTTTTGGATTTACGCTAGCAAGCATATTTGCAGTGATTTCAACTACAAAGAATACTTTTAAAATACTTCTAGAGCCACTTATGCAAACAATACAAGCTGTTCCAGTTGTTTCATTTATAATATTATGCCTTATATGGATTTCCTCTGAAAATTTATCTATAGTTATATCATTTATGATGTGTTTACCTATAGTTTATAGAAATATATTGAGTGGAATAGAAGCAATTCCAAAAGAATTAGAGGAAATGGCAAGAGTATTTAAAGTAAAAAGAATAAAAAAAATAAGATATATCTATCTTTCTGAATTATCGCCTTATATTAAATCAGCCTGCAATATATCAATAGCTTTGTGCTGGAAATCAGGTATAGCTGCAGAAGTAATTGCCATGCCGATAAATTCTATAGGAGAAAATTTATATCAATCAAAGGTATATTTGAATACAGCAGATTTGTTTGCTTGGACTATTACAATAATAGTATTGAGCGTATTATTTAAAAACCTTATAATAAAATTGTTAGATATATTTTTAAATAAGCTTGAAATAAAGGGTTAGGGAGCGAATATGAGTATAGAATTCATTAATGTTACAAAAAAATTTGATGATAAAGAAGTATTGAAAAATTTTAATTATATATTCGAAGACGGAAAAACAAGTTTTATAATGGGAGAATCAGGAATAGGAAAATCTACACTTGTAAGAATTATGTTAGGATTGGAGAAAGATTATTCAGGGCAAGTTAAAGGTCTAGAAGGAAGAAAAATAAGTGCAGTTTTCCAAGATGATAGTCTATGCAAAAATTTAAGTGTTTTCTTGAATATCAGGTTAGTATCAGATACTGTTAACAAAGAAAGTATAATAGAAAATCTTTCAAAGCTTGGCTTAGAGGATATAGTAGATAAAAGAGTAAGAGAATTAAGCGGAGGAATGAAAAGAAGAGTAGCAATTTTAAGAGCTTTATCCACAGAATTTGATACTCTTATAATGGATGAACCCTTTAAAGGTCTTGACTTAGAAAATAAAGAAAAAGTTATGAAGATGGTAATAGAAAAAGCTAATGGAAAAACATTGATAATAGTAAGCCATAATGAAGACGAATATATATATTTAAAAAAATTCATGAGTATAAAAAAGCTGAATATGTAATAAAGATTATGGTTTATATGTTAATGAGGGGATAAAATTTTCCAAATTTGAAAAAATTCGAAAAAAATTTTTTAAAAAAACTTGACAATGGGAATTTGTATAAGTATAATTAGTAGCATAACATATAAAAAATAATAAACAAAACCTATGACGAAGAGAGTAGCGTAGATGGATTTACAGCGAGTTGAGATTTTGGTGTGAGCTCAATATTGAAGTTTATAGTGAAGAGAGCTTCTGAGGTTACTAGAAGAAATTAAGTATTTTAGTAGGTTTCCCGCCTTAAGGGTTTGAGAGGACAGATTTATTGTCAATAAGAGTGGTAACGCGGAATATTCGTCTCTTGGTTTTTAACCAAGAGATTTTTTTGTATATACTTTTATCTTTTATTTTATATCTTCAAATAAACAAAGATTTAAGAGAAGGTGGAAGAAAATTAGTCTGATAAAAGCGAATATTCAATAAATTCATTCTAATCTGAGGAATTAGTAACGGCCGATTATTCGAATACTAAATAAATCAGCAATATCTGTCAATAAGAGTGGTAACGCGGAATATTCGTCTCTTGGTTTTATAACCAAGGGACTTTTTTGTTACAAAATTTATAAAATTATTATTTAGTATTATTTAAGAAAAGGAGAAATCATTATGAAAAAAGTATTTAAAAAATTATTAGCAGTAACATTAGTAGCTATGTTTGCTATCAGTGCAGTAGGATGTGGTAAAGAAGAAAACGAACTTAGTAAAATTAAGGAATCAGGAAAAATTGTTCTAGGAACATCTCCAGACTATCCACCATTTGAATTTATTATTTCAGAAGATGGAAAAAGCAAAATTGTAGGTGCAGATATAGAATTAGCTAAAAAAATAGCAGAAAAAATAGGTGTTAAATTAGAAATAAAATCAATGGACTTTGATTCACTTCTAGCAGCACTTCAGTCTGGAAAAGTAGATATGGTTATTACTGGTATGACACCTAATGAAACTCGTAAAAAAGCAGTAGATTTTTCAGATATATATTTTAAGGGCGAAAATGGAGTGATAGTAAAAGCAAATAACCTAGATAAAATAAAGTCAGAAGAAGATTTAAAGAAATTAAAGTTAGGAGTTCAAAAAGGATCTATTCAGGAAACATATGTAAAGGAAAAATTAAAGAAAGACGATTACAAGGCATTAAAGTCTGTTCCTAACTTAGTAATGGATTTGAAAAGCGGAAAGATTGATGCAATAGTTTTAAATAGCAAAGTTGCAAATATAAGCCAAGGAAAGTATGACGATGTAAAGCTAGTAAATGGTCTTAAATTGACTAATGGTGGAGAAGAAGAATCTATGGCAATCGCTGTTAAAAAAGGTAATAACAAAGAATTATTAAAACTAATGAATGAAGAAATAAAAGAGCTTGAAGCAAGTGGAGAATATGACAAAATACTAGCAAATGCAGTAGAAGAAGTATCAAAAGAAAAAAATTAAAAGCTCGTATAAAATTTATAGAAAAACTTTTAATAATTAATATGTAAAAATTCCCTGCTTCATTTTTATATGAAGCAGGGGGATAAAATTAGCAAATAAAATTTGTTTAAAATCTTATTTGCTAGACATATTAATATTAAAGTTATTATGACATTATAAAATAAGAGAAGGAGAAAAAAATGGGTTACTTATTAAATTATTCGGGAATGTATTTACAAGGCGCTGGATATACTATTTTGGTATCATTCATAGCTGTTATAGGAGGCTTTATTATAGGGCTTCTTGCTTCATTAGCTAGGCTTTCTAAGATAAAAATATTAAATATAATATCAGCAATTTATGTAGAAGTAATAAGAGATACACCTTTATTTGTTCAGGTTATGATAATAGCATTTGCTCTTCCACAAATTGGAATTAATTTTCCTAGTTTATTTGGTTTAAGTGGTGATTTTACTGGTGCAGCATTTGCTTTAACATTAAATTCGGGTGCTTACATATCAGAAATTATGAGATCAGGAATACAGTCAGTTAATAAGGGACAAATGGAGGCTAGTCGCTCATTGGGATTAAATTATTGGCAATCAATGAGATATGTAATAGTTCCTCAAGCAGTTAAGAATATACTTCCAGCTTTAGCAAATGAATTTGTAACATTGGTCAAAGAGTCATCAATACTTTCAGCAGTTGGAATATCAGAAATTATGTTTGTATCAGGAGCTGTTTCAAATGCCACATATAAAGCTATGGGACCTTATCTAGTAGCTATGGTTTTATACTTTATAATTACATTTACTTTATCAAGATTAATAGGAAGATTTGAAAAAAAGCTAAATGCTAAAGGAAGATAAAAAATTTCACATTGGAAAATGTACAGAGTGTATGCATATATTTGAATGTAGGTTTATTTTTTAAAAGAGTGGGAAAAGAAGTTTTAGAAAAATGTATAGATAGTTGATTAGGAGGCAGTTATGAGCGAAAAAGAAGTATTACTTCAAATAAATAATTTACATAAAAAATTTGGAGATTTAGAAGTTATAAAAGGAGTAAATCTTGAAATAGATAAGGGAGATATCCTTGTTATAATAGGTCCATCGGGTTCAGGTAAAAGTACTATTTTAAGGTGTATGAATTTATTAGAAGAACCTACAAGTGGAGATATAATTTTTGAGGGAAAAAGCATAATAGATGGGAAAACAATAGATAAAACAAGAGAGAAGATAGGTATGGTTTTTCAAAATTTCAATCTTTTTCCAAACAAAACCATTATGGAAAATATTACTCTAGCACCAATAAAGGTAAAAGGAAAAGGTAAAGAAGAGGCAGAAAAAAAGGCAACAGAACTTCTAAATCGTGTAGGGCTTTTGGATAAGAAAGATGCATATCCTTCACAGCTTTCAGGAGGACAGCAACAACGTATAGCTATAGCGAGAGCACTTGCAATGGAGCCAGATATGATGTTATTTGATGAGCCAACATCAGCTCTTGATCCAGAAATGGTAAAAGAGGTACTAGACGTTATAAAAGAGCTTGCACAAGATGGTATGACAATGGCAATAGTTACTCATGAGATGGGATTTGCAAAAGAAGTTGCTGATAGAGTTATATTTGTAGATGGGGGACTTATAGTAGAGGATGGAACTCCAGAAGAAGTATTTAATAATCCAAAAAGCGATAGAGCAAAAGACTTTTTTGATAAAATATTGTAGTTAAATTAATAAAAAATATCCATTCAAAATAGAATGGATATTTTTTATTGCAAGATTTACTATTTATAATTTCTAAAAAATCATATATAATAGTCTTAGTTAATTTTTTTAGAATTCACTAAAAATAATTATTATAAAAAAAAATTTATAATAATATACAAATAAATCAGATATCATCTGTTTTATTTTAGCTAGTATTATTTAGTGAACAATAAAAAATTAAAAGGTATAGCTTTTAAAAAAGATCAATATGCTAGTACAGAAAATATTTTAAAATATTTAATTTTATTAGAAGGGGAGCTATTAGTATGAAAAAATATATGCCTTGGATAAAGGTAATTGTTGTACTTTCAATTATAGTATTTGCCTTAGTTAAAATAGACCCTTTTTCTAAAATCAAAAATGATCCTGTTGATATTTTAAATCAGGAAAATTTGTCAAAAGATATTAATATTAATAATGTATCTCCAAACTCAGAAGAATATTCAAAGCATGTAATGGCTAAACACGCCTCTATTGATGAAATGAATTTTGACAAACAAAATGGAATACTGAAAATAAGATACTATCCTACATCGCATTTAGAAGGTGAGATAGAGGTAAGGAATTTTGCTTATCAAAGTTCAAATTTACTTTATGATTTGAAGGGGAATAAAAAAATAAAGGGGATAGAATTCTTTCAAAAAATAAGTATGAGAGATAATCAGAATGTAGAAGATGCTATATACGCTTATTTTGATAGAAATAATTTTGAAAATATTGATTATACACAGTGGCAAGATGATTTTAGGAAAAAAAATAAATTCCCGCTATTTTATAATAAGGCTAATAAATATAAAATTTATAAAGAGCTTCAAGATGATATGGAAAAAGAAGCAATTGATATTTTAAATCATTCAAATGAAATAAAATAAAATATAAGCTTTGGCTTGGAAAAATAGCGTAGATATAATAATAGTGCTTTTTTGTCAAATGGTATTGATGAAAAAAATATCAATTATATAATTTAATCTAAATTAATAGGTGGCACAGATAACTTTCTATGCCGCCTATTTTATTTGTTTTTTAAGAAATAGTGTTGATGAAAAATATCAATCATATAATTTAATTAATATTTAGCTTATTTTGTATTCAAATTACATGATTGCGTTTAATAGTTACATATTTTATGATATAATAAAGTTTTGTAAAGGAGTTGACAGTATGAAAATTTATTTAGACAATAGTGCTACAACAAAGCCATATAAAGAAGTAGTTGACGAAGTAGTCTTATCTTTTACAGACGATTTTGCTAATCCTTCTGCTGCGTATAGAGCTGGCTTTGAAGTTGAAAAAAAAATCAAAAAAATAAGAAATAATATTGCCAAAACTCTTGGCGTTGAAGATAAATCAATAATATTCACCTCAGGAGGTACAGAAAGTAATAATGCAATTATAAGAAGTGTTGCAAAGCTAAATAATAAAAGAAAAAATCATATTATAACTACTGCTATAGAGCATCCAGCAGTTTTAAACACGGTAAAAGATCTTGAAAATGATGGTTTCGAGATTACTATTTTAGGGGTAGATAAAAAAGGTCAAATAGATTTAAATCAATTGGAAAATTCTATTACTGATAGAACTTGCTTAGTAAGTATTATGTTTGTAAACAATGAAATAGGCTGCATTGAACCTATTAAAGAAGTTGGTGAAATAATAGAAAAATTTAATGATAAGGTATTTTTTCATGTTGATGCAGTCCAAGCCTATGGCAAAATTGATTTTAAATTAAAAGATTTGAAAGTTGATTTTATGAGTGTAAGTTCGCATAAAATTCATGGTCCTAAGGGTGTTGGATTTATGTATATAAAGGATACAAATAGATTTAAACCACTTTTGACAGGTGGAGGTCAAGAATTTAATTTAAGGTCAGGTACGGAGAATGTTCCAGGTATATACGGAATGGGAAAGGCCATAGAAATTCTTTTTGATGATTTAAAGAAAAACATTGATAATATAAGGGAATTAAGAGAGTATCTCTATAAATCTTTATCTAAAAATATAGATGATATAAAAATCAATACAGATATTGAAAATGGTGTTTGTCACATATTAAATGTTTCTTTTGAAGGAGTTAAAGGTGAGGTTCTTTTACACTATCTTGAAGAAGACGGCATTTATGTGTCTACAGGTTCTGCCTGCTCATCAAAGAAAAAAGGTAGTCATGTACTCAATGCGATAGGCCTTGCTCCAGAAGAAATAGATGGTGCTATAAGATTTAGTTTATCTGAAATGAATACAAAAGAAGAAATAGATTATACCGTTGAAAAAATTAAGTCTTATGTGGAGATGATTAGATTATTATCTAGAAGAAAAAAAAGATAAAATTATTAAAAGGCAGTCTTGCTTAGAATTTTTGAAATATAAAACAAGAAGGAGAAATTATGTATAATATATTAATAGCCAAATATGGAGAAATAGGAGTAAAGGGCAAAAATAGATATATATTTGAAAATAAGTTAATAAGAAATATAAGAAATATGCTAAAGTCTATAGGTACATTCAATGTATATAAAGAATATGGAAGAATATATGTGGATGTGGATGATAGCAATTATAAGGAAGTAATAGAAGAAGTAAGAAAAGTATTCGGTGTGGTAGGTGTGTGCCCTGCAATAAAAAAAGAAAAAGACTATGAACTTTTAAAAGAAACTGCATTGAATATGCTAAAAGAAAAAGTTTCACAAGGAGTAAAGACTTTCAAGATAGAATCTAAAAGAGGTGATAAGGATTTTCCAATGACATCTCAAGAAATGAGTATAGATATTGGTGGATATGTTCTTTCAAATATAAATAACCCAGAGGTAAGCGTAGATGTACGAAATCCACAAGTAAAAATAACTTGTGAGTATAGAAAAGAGCATATCTTGGTATATTCTGATTCAGTAGAAGCATATGGTGGGCTTCCTTTAGGAACAAATGGTAAGGCTATGTCACTTTTATCAGGTGGTATAGACAGTCCAGTGGCATCTTGGTTAATAGCTAAGAGAGGTGTGGATATAGAAGCAGTTCATTTCCATTCATATCCATTTACTAACGAAAGGTCACAAGAAAAAGTAAGGGAACTCGCTAGAATTCTTTCTAAATATTGTGGACCTATAAAACTTCATATGGTAAATACTCTTGATATACAAAAAGCCATAGCAGAAAATTGCAATGAAGAGGAAACGACAATTCTTTCTAGAAGATTTATGATGAGAATTGCAGAAGAAATAGGAAAGAAAAGATATTGTGATGCTCTAATAACAGGAGAAAGTATTGGTCAAGTTGCATCTCAGACAATGCAAGGGATAGTATGTACAAATGCTTCAGTTTCTATGCCAATATTTAGACCTCTTATAGCTATGGATAAGGTAGACATTATAAAATTAGCAGAAGAAATAGGAACATACGAAACATCAATAATTCCAGAAGCAGATTGCTGTTCATTATTTTCACCTAAAAAGCCAGTAACTAAACCTAGACTTGAGAGAATAGAGAAGTCAGAAACAAAGCTAGATGTTGAAAAATTGATAAAGTCAGCTGTAGATAATTCTGTAATGGAGATAATATCTTACGAATAGTTTTACAAATTAAAAATTGTGCACTCATAGATATGTGCACAATTTTTGATTATAAATATATGTATATTCAATATATTTTTATGATGCCCAAGGAGGAAAACTATGGAGCTTAAGAACAATATAAATGATGTAGCGCTTATTTTTGAAGGTGGCGGAATGAGAGGCGCTTTTTCTGCCGGTATAGTAAATGTACTTTTAGAGAATGAATTATACTTTAATTATGTAGCGGGGATATCAGCTGGAACTAGTCAAACTCTTAACTACTTGTCTAGGGATATAGAAAGAACAAAAAAATCATTTATAGAGATAGTTGATGATCCTAATTTTGGAGGATGGAAATCTTTTTTAAAGGGTAAGGGTTTTTTTAATGGCGAATATATTTATGAAGAAATTGGAAAGCCAGGAGAATGGCTAGAGTTTGATTATGAAACATTTAAAAAAAATCCTGCTAAATATAGAATTGTAGCTTATGATGTAAAAAAAAGGTCAGCTAAAAATTTTACCAATACAGATGTTAAATGTCTTGAGGATTTAATGAAAATAGCTAGAGCTTCATCATCTCTACCAATTTTCATGGAGCCAACAGTAATTGGGGACAGAGTATACTTTGATGGTGGACTTACAGGTGGTATAGCTATAGATATAGCTATGGAAGATGGATATGATAAATTTTTTATAGTAAGGACACAAGAAAGAGAATATAGAAAAAAGGATGTGAAGCATCCTAGATTTTACAAAAGACATTTTAAAAAGTTCCCTGGTGTAGCGGATGCCTTAATAAGAAGGCCTGAAGTATACAATAGACAATGTGATCTGGTAGAAGAACTTGAAAGACAGGGGAAGGCTTATGTAGTTTATCCTGAAAAGATGGATATAACTAATAGAGAAATTCATAAAGAAAAGTTAGTTGAAATTTATGAACAAGGCTACAATATAGGAAATAGAGATGTGGAAAAATGGAAGGAATTTCTGTTTGAAAAAAACAAATAATAATTTTTAAAGATAATAAGCAGTATAATTAAATTGGTTTTAAAAGCTTTTAATTTTTATAAATAGCCAATTTAAAAAAATACTGCTTTTTTATTTTATGTGTTTATTTTTGCAAATAGGGTATAGATTTATAGTAACATTTTTTTTGACAAATACTTTATAAGGTAATATGAATTTTTATAGTACTTTAAGTTAGACTATAAAAATCGTTGAAAAAAATTAATACAATAATAGTTTGCAAAATATCCATTTTACAAGTATAATAGATAAGTATCTATAAAATAGATATGTATCTATAAAAATAGATATTTAATAAGAAAGGAAGTTTTATGGAAATAAACAAATTTAATGAATTAGAAATAAACGAAGGAATAATGAGGGCAATTGAGGATCTTGGATTTGAACAACCATCTCCAATCCAGGCAAAGGCGATACCTGTAATGCTAGAAGGACATGACGTAATAGGTCAGGCTCAGACAGGTACAGGAAAGACTGCGGCATTCAGTATACCACTTTTAGAGAAGGTGGATGTAAACAATAAGAAGCTTCAGGCAATAGTTCTTTGTCCGACAAGAGAACTTGCTATTCAGGTTTCAGAAGAAATGAGAAAGCTTACGAAATATATAAGCGGTTTAAAGACTCTTCCCATATATGGTGGACAACCAATAAATAGACAAATAAAGGCTCTAAAGGGCGGAGTTCAAGTAGTGATAGGTACTCCAGGTAGAGTAATAGATCATATTAACAGAAAAACATTAAGAATGGATAATGTTAAAATGGTAGTTCTAGATGAAGCAGATGAAATGCTTGATATGGGCTTTAGAGAAGATATTGAAACAATACTAAACAGTGTTCCAGAAGAAAGACAAACAGCTTTATTTTCAGCGACTATGCCTAAATCTATACTTGATTTAACTAAAAAGTATCAGAAGGATCCGGTGCATATAAAAGTTGTTAGAAAAGAACTTACAGTTTCAAATATCAAGCAATTTTATATAGAAACAAGAAATTCAAATAGGCTTGAGGTTTTAACTAGAATAATAGATGTATATAATCCAAAGCTTACAGTAGTATTTACAAATACAAAGAAGGGGGCAGACGAATTAGTTTCTAACCTTCAGGCTAGAGGATATGGAGCAGATTCACTTCATGGCGATATGAAACAGGTGCAAAGAGATATCGTAATGGATAAGTTCAGAGCAGGAACAATAGATATCTTAGTTGCAACTGATGTAGCGGCAAGAGGTATAGATATAGATGATGTTGAATGTGTTGTTAATTATGAATTGCCACAAGATGAGGAATACTATGTTCATAGAATAGGTAGAACTGGTAGAGCTGGTAGAGAAGGTATAGCATTTTCATTTGCTTTTGGAAGAGATATGAGAAGACTTAAAGATATTGAAAGATACACAAAGTCTAAAATCGAAAAACACTCAATACCTACAGTAGATGACGTTGAGCAGAGAAAAGTAGGACAGTTTTTTGAAGAAGTAAAATCAACTCTTGAAGAGGGAAGTTTTGCAAAACAAATTCAGTGGGTTGAGGACTTCTGTGAAGAAGAGGATTATTCATTGATTGATATTTGCGCAGCTATTATAAAAAATAGTTTAGGCGATGAGGAAAAGCAAGAAATTAAAGAAGAAACTTCTTATGGAAGAGATAGAAATAGAAAAGGTGGTAGAAAGAAAAATTATAATGCTGCTAATATGACAAGACTATTTCTTAATGTAGGAAGAAAACAAAAAATACAGGCTAAGGATATACTAGGTTCTATAGCAGGTGAAACAGGTGTTGCAGGAAAACAAATTGGAAATATAGATGTTTATGATAAATACACATTTGTAGATGTTGATAAAAAGATTGCAAAAACAATAATCAACAAAATGAAGAATAGAAAAATAAAGGGCAACAAACTGAATATAGAAAAAGCGAATAAAAAATCGAGCTAAAATCTAGCGAAAAGATTATGACAGCATATGAAGCGGCATCTTCAATTGCTGTCTTTTTTATATGAAAAATTATTTGTTAAAGGGTGTTTGATAATAATTAAAGGTAGTACTGACAGTAATGTTATTTGATTTTTTTGTATTATTAATATATTTTTATTATTATCAATATTAGTCATAAAAATAATTAAAAAGGCCGACATTGAAATGTCGACCTTAAAATTTAAAAAAACTTTTATTTAAAATGTAAAACAAATAGCTTTTTATATTAATTACTGCCCTTGTCTTTGTCTTTGACCTTGAACAGTTCCAATATTTCCACCAGTGTTCTGTGGGTTTCTTAATCCGCCCTGTTGACCACCTGTATATCTATTGCCACCTTGTTGTTGCTGGATACCTTGTTGTTGGTTACCCTGTTGTTGGATGCCTTGTTGTTGGCTAGAATTTCCGTATCTGTTAGTTCTAGTATTGCTACGAGGTTTTTGATTACCTTGGAAATATCCTCCAGAACTATATCTTTCAGGTGCTGTTCCATCTAAGAATGCAGCCATTACACCATATGCTGTTCTACCACCATCAATAGGATTTATTGAAGTCATATAAACACCATCTGGTTTAGTGAATTTCTTGTATTCTAGATTTTGATGAATAGGATTCATAATCTTTGCCCATAGTTTTGATGAAGCCATTGATCCACCACCTTCGATAGGACGTCTTTGCATAGTAGTTCCATCGTTTTTCTTGACACCGGCATCATCACCAATATAAACACTTCCTACATAGTATGGAGTAAATCCAACAAACCATGTATCAAGATAGTTATTTGTAGAACCAGTTTTACCAGCTACAGGCATACCGTTGTTTAGAGCGGCATTTTTACCAATACCTTCTGTTACAACAGCTTGAAGCATGTCTGTCATTACATATGCAACGGCTGGATCTATTACCTTATGTGTTTGAGGTGTATTCTTTACAATTAACTCACCATTATAAGAAGTAATTGTTGTGAATATTTCTGGTTCAATATATACACCACCATTTGCAATAGTACCAAAGGCAGCTGCCATCTGAAGTGGAGTAATACCTTTAGTCAAACCACCAAGTACAAGTGAGTTAAAATGTCTATCACTTCTTTGAAGCCCAGCTTTATTTTCTTCCTTAAAATCTAGTATAGTAGTAATACCAAAGTTTCTAAGATAGTCTATCATTACATCTATACAGTCGTCATAAGTAGGACCAAGAAGTTCTCCTGTCTTATATGCTATTGTATTAGATGATAGTGCAAGGGCATGTCTTAAGCACATAGATCCATAACCTTGAGTTGTTGTTTCAGGGTTATCTTGTTGATTCTCTTTAAATCTATATCCGCCTCTTGAGTCTGACATTAGAGTAGACTGAGTTACTTTTGCTGTATCAATTGCAGGTGTGTATACAGACAGCGGTTTGATAGTAGAACCAGGTTGATAAGGCGTGATTGCCCTATTAAGAGTTTTTCTAGCTTTAATATTACGACCACCAATAAGCCCCTTAATATTACCTGTTTTATAATCTATTATTACTGTAGCTGACTGCGGCTGACTTAAGCCATTATCTGCAACAGTATCATTAGGGAAGTTATTTCCATTTTCATACTGTTTTTCTATAGATTCCTGAATTTTAGGGTCTATAGTTGAGTTTATAACTAAGCCACCATTATAGTATTGATTTCTAGCTTCTTCTTCAGTTTTACCCTGTTCCATAAGAGCATCAATAACATCATACTCAATTAAACTTTCAACAGAGTTAGCAACTTTTTCTTTAGTATCTGGGAACCTAATAGAAATATTTTCATTCTTTGCTTCAATATACTGCTTTTCAGTTATAACATTAAGATCTCTCATCTTAGCAAGAACTGTTTCTTGTCTTACTTTAGCATTAGGGTTATTTATTGCTTTTCTAACGAGTAAATCACCGCTTTTTAACTGTTTATAAGTATCTTGATCTATAAGATCCCATTCGTTAAGTTTTTCGTACATTTCTTTTTCTGTAGCATTAGGCTCTGCAAGACCACCTGTAGGTAGATAGAATAGAAGTCTATGGTCTAAATCTTCTTTAGTTTCATCCCCTGTAAGTCTAGCAGTAGAATAAGGTGCGTATTTCGCGGGGTTTCTTGTAACCCCAGCAAGCATAGCTGCTTCTCCAAGAGTTAGATCTTTACAATGTTTACCAAAATAACCCATTGAACCAGCTTCTGCACCGCATAGCCCTTTTCCTACGAAATAGTTATTTAGATAGGTTTCAAGAATTTTATCTTTACTTACTGTCTTATTCATTTCAAGTGCGTAGTAAATATCCTTAATCTTACGGCTAATAGTTTGATCGCTACTTGTAAGTAGTATCTTTGATACCTGCATAGGAATTGTACTACCACCCTGTCTGCTACCTAGAGCTGTTTTAACAACTGAACGTCCAAGCCCCCAATAGTCGACCCCACTGTGAGAGTAGAAACGCTCATCTTCGATTGAAACAATTGCCTTACGAAGATAAGGGGACATATCACTCAGTGGAATAGGTGTTTTTTTGTAAAGCGTTGGTGCGGTAGACATGGTTTCACCATTAGCATACTTAATAGTTGTCGTTTGATGAGTCAATTTATCCAAAAGAGCCTCATTAACTGGTTTAATATCTTTAAGTGATGCGAAAACAAAACCTAATGCTAAAGCACAACATACAATTAAGACGGCAATGATACCGCCGACGATTTTTCTTTTCTTTTTACTTCTCAGCTTCTTCTGTAATGCCTTAGAACCTTCTCTATGTTTAGAAGATTTATTTTTCTTACTTTTTTTATCGTTTCTATTTACCTGACTAGAAGTTTTGCTTTTAGATGCACTAGAAGCACTTACGGATCTAGTTCTAGATGAAGGGTTCGATGACGAAGAATTTCTTGAAGTAGTTGAGCTTGATTGCGTTTTTCTTTTAGGATTCTGAGTACTTTTTCTTCTTTCCGAAGGAAGAGTCAGATCCTTTTTGCTCAATTTAGAATCAGAAGAAGATCTTGAAGTTTTACTTGAAGAACTTGCAGGTTTTCTTCTGATTCTATTATTAGCTTCAGGATTATCTTTTTTCATTTCAATTTTTACCTCCTTACTGTTTTTAATTATACATTAAAATCGTACTTATTGAAAGGGCTATTAAAAAAAATGATTAATATAGTGTAAATAAGTGATATCAACATAGATACTTTTTATAAAAGATTAAACCGTACTACAAAGAGGGACAGTGTTGTCCCTTTTTTTCTCCTTTGTTAGTAATTAGAAATTAACTTGAAGAAGAAATAGCCGAGCAAAAAATTTCGCCCGCTAAAACACCATATATAATAATCAGTTAGGTATTACCACGAGTAAAGCACGATTAAAGGCTAATAAGGGGGTATATTATGACATTAAAAGATACCAAGCATGACAGAAAACTATTCAAAGATATTATGTATATTTATTCTAGTATGGATACACATATAAAAGTGTTAGGGTTTAATATGGAACTATATGTTATAGAGGGTAATGAGGAAAAGGCGGAAAAATTAATTTTAAAGCGAGATGAACTAATAAAAGCAAAGTCAGAAATCGAAAAATTTTATAAATCTAGGACAGAATACGAAAAAAAAGTAATTAAATCTATAATAAAAAAAGATTTAAATCCAGAAGTTGAAAAAAATTTACCAAAAAATATTAAAGAAAATATGAATGATGATTTAAAAAAAGATTTAAATAAAGATTTCCAAAGTTCTTTAAATGACCCAGATATCATTGAAGCTTATCCTGCAACTTCATTAAATCAAACTATTTTATATAAAAATAAAAAATGTTAAACGCACTAACTAGCAATTGTTAGATTTAAAAAATATAACAATTGGTGGTTAGTATTTTTTATGATTTTTTTAGTATCTATAGTTTTTGATTAATTTTTAATATCTTTTAATACATTTTCTATATTCTTAGATATAGAATTTTCTCCAACTACAATAATAATTTTTTTATATTATTATTTGATTTAATGTACTCCATAGTGGCAGCATTTAGATTGTCTGATTTTGTAAGTAAAATAGCTGTATTTAACTCTGAAACAAGTGGGCCTAAACAAATATCATTTAGAAAATTTTCTACATTTGTAATTACAAGTGTATCAATATTTTTATTTAAAATACTCTTGTAGGATTTTGCTATTTCAACAGGATTTTTATATCTATTACTTCCTGCAAGTGTATAATTTGAACTTGTATATGGTAAGGAATCCTTACCTCCGAAAACTATTTTAATGGGAGTATTTTTAATATTTTTATTAACTGGAAACAGAGGTAATAAATTATTGTTTGTGTTTAAATTATATTCATTAATAAACGGTGTAGTAGCTAAAGCATCAGTATATTTATATCCATTTTAAACAGCTGCAAGGTCAGGCATATTACTAATTTACCTTTTATCTAATATATATCTATAAGTATTAGCGGTTGTTTCAAATATATCTTTTCCAGATATACTAACTTATTCTATTCTCATACCATATAATTAACAAACAGGTTAATATATTTGAGAACTCAACCAGAGAAAATACATTAAAACGTGAGATTAGAACAATTAAGAATATAAAAAGAACTACAGTGCAAAAATAGAAAATAATTTTTAAAATAAATATTAAATATTATCTAAGTATTAAATAACTGTATTCATTAGCTTTAATTCAAATTTTTATTCATAAATTATTATATATTATCTTGCATCAATTATGTTATAATGATTATTATGTGAAACAGAGAGTTATACACTAAATATAAGATTAGATTTAAAGTATAATAATGTAAATAAGAAAAAGCAGGAGGAAAGATGTTAGTAGTAGAAAATGTTAGTCATGGCTTTGGTGCTAGAACTATTTTAGAAGATGTTTCGTTTAGAATCAGAAAGGGAGAACATATAGCACTAGTAGGGCCTAATGGAGAAGGAAAATCTAGTTTTTTAAATATAATTACTATGAAGCTAATGCCAGATGCGGGTACTATCAAATGGTCAAATAGAGTTTCAGTTGGTTACCTTGATCAACATACAGTTCTTGAAAAAGGAAGTACAATAATGGACACACTGAGAGGTGCTTTTAATCATATGTTTGAGTTAGAAAAGGAAATGCTTGAAATATATGATAAAATGGCGGATGCTACAGATGATGAAATGGCAAAATACATGGAGGACACTGCAGAAATACAAACAGTATTGGAACACAGTGGTTTTTATACAATAGATGCAAAGATACAGGAAGTTGCAAATGGGCTTGGCTTAGGAGAAATTGGACTGGATAAGGATGTTACAGACCTTTCAGGAGGACAGAGGTCAAAGGTACTTCTTACAAAGCTTCTTTTAGAAAATCCTACAATACTTGTTCTTGACGAGCCTACAAACTACCTTGATGAAGATCATATAAATTGGCTTAGAAGATACCTTCAGAACTTTGAAAATGCCTTTGTACTTGTTTCTCATGATATACCTTTTATAAATGATACTTGTAATGTAATATATCACCTAGAAAATGGGGAATTGAATAGATATAAAGGTAATTATGATGAATTTGAAAGACTAAATGAAATAAAGAAAAGACAAGAAGAAATAGCTTATGAAAAACAACAAGAAGAAAGAAAAAAACTAGAGGATTTTATTGCTAGAAATAAGGCTAGAGTAGCTACTAGGGGAATGGCTAATTCAAGACAAAAAATACTTGATAAAATGGAAATTTTAGAAAGACCAAAGGAGAAAATTAAGCCAGAATTTGATTTCAAAATGTCTAGGGCATCGGGAAAACTTATATTTGAAACAAAAAACCTTGTATTAGGATATGATGAAGCACTTACAAAGCCACTTAATTTCAGGTTAGAGAGAGGGAAGAAAATCGCACTAAAGGGAATGAATGGTATTGGTAAGTCTACACTTCTTAAAACGCTTCTTGGAATTGTTAAACCATTTGATGGAGAGGTGAATTTGGGAGATTACCTAGAAGTTGGATATTTTGAACAAGAAAGTTCACATGAAAATACAAATACTGCTTTAGATGATGTGTGGAATGAATTTCCGGGACTTGATAACATAGATATAAGAAGGGCATTAGCAAAATGTGGACTTACAAATGACCATATTACTAGTCAGGTAAGAGTTCTTTCGGGTGGAGAGGCTGCAAAAGTAAGACTTTGTAAAATAATGTTAAAAGAAATTAATTTTCTTGTATTAGACGAACCGACAAATCACTTAGACGTAGATGCAAAAGATGAACTAAAAAAGGCAGTAAAAGAATTTAAGGGAACAGTTTTATTAGTAAGTCATGAACCAGAATTTTATATGGATGTAGTAGATGATGTTTGGAATATAGAAGATTTTACAACTAAAATAGTATAATTTTACTTAAAATAAAAACTTTATATTATGTTAAAAACCGAAGCAAAAATTGCTTCGGTTTTTTAGATATATCAATTTAACTTTGAATAGTTTACTTAATTGTTTATTATTTTTCTATAGACCAATCATCAAACCAATTTGAATCTAAAGTTGATAACTCTTGAGCAAATTTACTTTCGTTTGCAACTTGAAGTTCTGCATTTTTTTTGTAAAGATTAACAGTAGCAGTACTCTTATTTACAGGTTGTATAGTTCCTGTACCAGCGACACATCCTCCTGGACAAGCCATACCCTCAAGAAGATATCCATTTCTTTTTCCTGCTTTTGCAAGTAAAAGCATATTTCTACATTCTTTAAGTCCATCGGCCTTATCTATTTTAACATCTATATCGGGGTTAGTCTTCTTGATTATATCTGCGACTGCGTTTGCAACTCCACCTGAAACTGCGAAACCTCTACCAGCTCCTGTACCTTCGTTTACTTCAGCACTTTCTTCAATATTTTCAAGGTCTATATCCTTAGCTTGGAACATTCCCATTACTTCTTCAAAAGTAAGTACATAATCAACATGACTCTTTACAGATTTTCTAGTTGCTTCTAATTTTTTAGAAACACAAGGCCCTATAAATACAACCTTTGCATCTTCATGTCTTTGCTTTATCCATCTAGCAGTAAATACCATAGGAGTCATGGCCATTGATATATTATCCTTGAACTCAGGGAAAAGTTTTTTAGCCATTACAGACCATGAAGGGCAACAAGATGTAGCCATAAAATCAAGTTCGTTAGGCACTTTTGACATAAAGTCTTCTGCTTCTTCTATTGTACAAAGGTCTGCACCTATTGCAACCTCTACAACGTCATAAAAACCTAATTCTAATAATGCAGTTTTTAGTTTTTCAGGAGTAACCTTAGGACCAAATTGACCAACAAAAGCAGGTGCAACTTCTGCGATTACTTTTTCTCCTGATTTGATTGCTTCTATTAGTTGGAATATTTGAGTTTTATCAGCTATTGCCCCAAATGGACAAGATGATATACATACACCACATGAAACACATTTATCATAGTCTATCTTAGCTCTTCCAAGTTCATCTGATGAAATTGCATTCATTCCACACGATACAGCACAAGGTCTTTCAAGTTTTGCGATTGCACCATATGGACAGGAATTCTTACATCTTCCACACTTTATACATTTATCTTGATCTATAACAGATTTTCCGTTTATTACAGATATAGCATCTTTTGGACACACTTCAACACATGGTCTTGCAAGACAACCTCTACACAAATCTGTAGACTTGTAGATATTATCTGGACATGAATTGCATGCAAATTTGATGATATTTACAAACGGAGCCTTATAGATAGTATTTTTTATCATATCTTTGTCTATACCAGCAGAAAGTGGTGCGTGCTCGTTGACAGTTCTAAGAGGCATACCCATAGCAAGTCTAACTCTTTCACCGACAATAGCTCTTTCTAGAAAAATACTTTCTCTAAGAGTAGCCACTTCACCTGGGATAATCCTATATGGTATTTCTTCTAATTTATTGTAATCGTCGCTTCCCTCATATGCAAATCTAGCAACTTCAGTAAATACTTCACGACGAACTTTTGCAATTTCAGTAAAAATTCCTTTAAAGCTCATTATATTTCCTCCCTTTATTTAACAATAACCATATATATTTTACAATAACCGTATTTTAGTATATCACAGACAGTCTATAAAATAAATAACAAAAGTAGCTTTTTTAAAATAAAAGATAATATAACTTAATAAAACATCGAATTTAAACGGGAAAACGGTAATACAAATAATAAAAAAACGGAATAATTGTTATTTTATTAAGTTTTAAGCTTTTAAAATGTCTAAAAACAATTTTAAAAATGTTTTATATATTCTAATCTAATAAAAGAAAAGATAGGTTAATATTTATTTTTCCCAATATTTATAGTTTATACATATATAT
>JAHHSS010000019.1 GCA_020025095.1 Peptostreptococcus sp. | reverse complement strand
ACTATTATATAATAATTATATTGATATTACAAACTTATAAAAGTCCATATACTCTTTGCTATAGTTTAAATTTATCCATTTTTATTATAAAAATTTCTTTGTATTTTAAAACTTATATGCAAATTCCTTTTTTTCCTATTTGATTTGTCTTAACTAGATATGTGTTTTTTAACAAGTCTTTATGCTCTTCCCTGAATTTGTCGATTACATCATACTTACCCCAACAATGCATTGGTACAAGATATTTTATGTTTGTATTCTTAAGAAGATACTCTAAACCCCAATCATACCTTTCTTTTTGTCTGTAATCAAGTACTGCCATTGCTAAATCTATATTTAATCCCTTTATTTTATCTATTTCTGTTTTAAAATTTTCGCTCATTATTCTATATTCTTCCTCAGTTTCAAAACCTTTCCAAGTCCACCAATTCAAATCCCCGCTATGATATATTCTTTTTCCTTCAACCTCTACTATAAAAGCAAGACCTTCATCTGTACTTTTAAGAGTACTTATTATTAAACCTTCTATACTGTATTTTTTATTTGGAGATAAAAATTCTATATTTAAATCCCTAAAATCATCTTTAATTTTTATATCATCAGACAATATATATGTTACATTGTAGTCAGCAAAAATCTTGAATATAGCTTCATTATAGTGATCTGCATGAGCATGGCTACTAAAAACAAATAATTTTTTATTTTTGTTTATTTGAGGAACATCCCCCTTATAATAATCAAATATAATGGCACAATTTTCTAATTCCAAATAAAAACCACTATGATAAATATATTTTAAATTCATGACTTTTCCTCCTTAATTTTTGTTGTCAATAAAACTAAAGCAGCAATTTCCCATATTATCACATTACTATATTTTCCATTATTTATCAATTTTAAACAAAAAAGCCCCAAAAGTATTTCTACTTTTGGGGCTTTGGTTGTAGATTTTTATCTACTTTGCATAATCCGTAGCTCTAGTTTCTCTTATAATACTTACCTTTATTTGACCTGGATAATCAAGTTCTTCCTCAATTCTCTTAGTCATATCTCTGGCAAGTAAATGTATTTCCTCATCATTTATTTCTTCTGGTTTTACCATAATTCTTACTTCTCTACCAGCCTGAATAGCAAATGACTTATCTACACCTTCATATGAATTAGTAATCTCTTCAAGTTTTTCTAATCTCTTAATATAGGCTTCAAGAGTTTCTCTTCTAGCTCCTGGTCTAGCTGCTGAAACAGCATCTGCCGCTGTTACAAGAACCGCCTCTACTGTTTGAGGCTCATAATCTCCATGGTGAGTACTCATTGCGTGTATAACATCTTTTGATTCCTTATACTTCTTTAACAATTCCATACCTATTTCTATATGCGTACCCTGTACCTCATGGTCTACGGCTTTTCCTATATCATGAACTAGCCCTGCTCTCTTTGCAAGTTTAACATCAGCTCCTATTTCTTCAGCCATTATACCTGCTAAAATAGACACCTCTATTGAATGCTTAAGCACATTCTGTCCATAACTTGTTCTATACTTTAATCTACCTAGTAACTTAACAAGTTCTGGATGTAGCCCATGTACACCTGTATCAAACATAGCCTGTTCTCCAGCCTCTTTGATGATATTTTGTACTTCTTTCTTAGCTTTTTCTACCATTTCTTCTATTCTAGCTGGATGAATTCTACCATCGCTTATAAGATTTTCAAGTGCAATTCTAGCAACATCTCTTCTTATTGGATCAAACCCTGATAGTATTACCGCTTCAGGAGTATCATCAATTATCAAATCTATTCCTGTAAGCGTCTCTAAGGCTCTTATATTTCGACCTTCTCTACCGATTATTCTACCCTTCATTTCATCGTTAGGTAGATTGACTACTGATACTGTTGTTTCTGCCACATGATCTGCTGAACACTTCTGTATAGCATATCCTATGATTTCTCTTGCTCTCTTATCTGCTTCTTCTTTAGCTTGAGCTTCCTTTTCCTTAATCATAAGGGACATTTCTCTTCTTACATCTCTCTCTGCATTAGATAATATAATCTCTTTTGCTTCTTCTGTCGTAAATCCTGAGATGCTTTCCAACTTCTGTAACTGTTGTTCTTTTATTTCTTCTACGTCTTTCTCTTTTTGTGTTACAATTTCATTTTTCCTAGTTAATTCATTTTCCTTTTGCTCTAAAGATTGAATCTTTCTGTCTAGATTTTCTTCCTTCTGCAACACTCTTTTTTCATATTTCTGTACTTCCAATCTTCTTTCTCTATTTTCATTTTCGCCTTCAGTACGTAATCTATGAATTTCTTCTTTAGCTTCAAGAAGTTTTTCTTTTTTTACTGTTTCAGAATCTCTGTTTGCTTTTTCAACAATTTCTTTTGCAAGAATTTCTGCTTGTCCAATTTTAGCTTCAGAGATGTTTTTTCTGATAACATAACCAATTAATAGTCCTATTACGATAGCAAGAACTGCTGTCAATATAATATATACTATAATGGTGTCCACCTCCTTTGTGTTATTCTGTTTTCAAAGTTCATTTTCTGTTATAAGTACTTTATGTAAAATACTCTCTAGCTTTTGTAAAAAATCATAAATTAATTTATAGGGCAATCCTATATACTTATTTTATTATTTTTTAATGCTTATGTCAATTATATAAACTTGTTGTTGATAGTATAAAATAGTCGTAACGGTTAGTATATAAACTTTTTAAAGTACTATTTATTATTTTTAAAAATAATAAAATAGGCGTGAAAAAACATTTTTTTATTTTTCACGCCGTTCTAATATAAATTATCTATAATTTATATTAAACTTATTTTATTTTTCTATAACTATTTTTTGTTTTCTTCAATATTTTCTAAAATCTCAGAAGTTGATTCCGAACTAAGCGCTGCTTCATCATACTCTAGACCATAATATTCTCTAACCTTAGCATCTATTTCTTTAGCTATGTCTTCATTTTCTTCCAAGAAATTCTTTGAGTTTTCTCTACCTTGTCCCATTTTTTCATCTTTATAACTATACCATGCGCCAGCTTTTTTTACTACATCAATACCAGCAGCTACATCTAAAAGATCCCCTGTCTTTGATATTCCGGTTCCATACATTATATCAAACTCGACTTGCTTAAATGGTGGTGCAACCTTATTCTTAACTACCTTAACCCTTGTTCTACTTCCAAGCATCTTATCGCCTTGTTTGATTGTATCTACTCTTCTTACTTCGAGTCTCATACTAGAGAAGAATTTAAGTGCTCTACCACCAGTGGTAGTTTCTGGATTACCAAACATTATACCTACCTTTTCTCTAAGCTGATTGATAAATATTACTACACAATTGGACTTCTTTATTGAACCTGTAAGCTTTCTAAGTGCTTGAGACATTAATCTAGCCTGAAGACCAACATGAGAATCTCCCATATCACCTTCTATTTCCGCTTTTGGGACTAAGGCTGCAACAGAATCGACTACAAGTATATCTATAGCGCCAGATCTTATTAAAGATTCTGCAATATCAAGTGCTTGTTCACCAGTATCTGGTTGAGATATTACAAGATTATCTATGTCAACACCCAAAGCTCTTGCATAAACTGGGTCGAGTGCATGTTCAGCATCTATAAAGGCAGCTATTCCATCTTTTTTTTGTGCCTCTGCAATACAGTGAAGTGCAACTGTTGTTTTACCTGATGATTCTGGACCATATATTTCAACTATTCTTCCTCTTGGAAGACCACCAATTCCCAAAGCTATATCAAGGCCTATTGAACCAGTTGATATTGAATCTATTTCAAGTGAACTCGTTTCACCAAGCTTCATTACTGAACCTTTTCCATATTCCTTTTCAATTTTTCCTAGCGCTTCGTTCAAAGCATCCATTTTATTTTTATCTATTGCCATGTTATCGTCCTTTCTATTTTACATAATATAAACATACGTTCTCTATAAGCTATATTATACAAGAGTAAATTTAAAGAGTCAAGAACAAACGTTCTTTATAATTATTTCTATCTCTATATATTAATAGTCAATTTATATTTTTTTTAAACACTTTTGCATGTAAATATTCGGTGAGGAATAGCTCACCGAATAAGTACAATATTATCTATCTTCGAATAAATATTTATTATTAGCAAAATATTCATATCCAGAATATACTGTAAGCGCAGCTGCAATATAGATTAACACCTTACCTATAGTAATTACTATTGAAGATTCTATATTAGCTCCAAATAATAAAAGTACTATTGACACCATCTGCACAACTGTTTTAATTTTCCCACTATTGCCTGCTGCTATCACCTTACCATCAGCGGCTGCAATAGCTCTCATAATACTTACTGCAAGTTCTCTAGCAACTATAATAAGAACTACCCATCCAGGCACTAAACCAACTTCTATAAGACAAATAAGAGCTGCTATCACCAACAATTTATCTGCAAGTGGATCCATAAATTTACCAAAATCAGTCACTAGATTATTTCTTCTTGCTATATTGCCATCTAATGCATCTGTGATGGCTGCAACTACAAATATAATCAATGAAATCAAGTATTTGCCAGGAATTGGCAAGTACATAAATAGCACTAACAATGGCACCATACACATTCTAAAAACGGTTAATTTGTTAGGTAGATTCATTAAAAAACCCTCCTTAATTATAATTTTAATATTTATATACTATATAGTTTATCACACTTCACTTTTAATCGGTATCCTTTTATATTTTTTATAAAAATATATTATTTTCAATTTTATTTAGCTACTTATATTCTAGAAATATAAAAACTGCCTAAATCCTAACAAAGTTTTTAGACAGTTTAAATTTCTCTAATTACACGAGCGGTTTACCTTTTAAATCATATTCATATGCTATATCTATTTTTACATCAATCATTTCGCCTATATCTAAGTTTTTTTCTGTTTCTACATAAACTACACTATCTATTTCTTCTGCATCTTTTTGAGATCTTCCTATAAATAAAGTGTCGTCTATCCTATCTTCAATCAAAACTTTAATTATTTTACCTACATTGCTTTGATTTTTTTCTTCAGATATTCCTTGCTGTAGAATCATCAATCTTTCAAGCCTTTCTTTTTTAAGCTCTTCATCAATATGATTAGGAAGAAGATCCGCTGCAGTCCCTTCTTCTCTTGAGTACTTAAATGCACCCATTCTATCAAACTTCATCTCTTCAACAAAACTCATAAGTTCTTCAAAATCTTCATCCGTTTCACCTGGAAATCCTACTATGAATGTTGTTCTTATTACAGCATCTTTTATCTTACTTCTTATCATTTCAACTTTTTGCTTTAATTCTTCTCTAGAAGTTTTTCTGTTCATCAACTTTAGTATTCTATTACTTGCATGTTGCATCGGTATATCAAAATAACTACATATATTATCATATTTCGCTATTACATCTACTACCTCTTCAGATATACCTTCAGGATATGAATAAAGTACTCTTATCCAATCAAAATCTAACTTAGCCAATTCTTCAAGAAGTTGTGCCAAACAATCTTTTCCATATAGGTCTTTTCCATATACTGTTGTATCTTGAGCTATTACTATTAATTCTTTTACTCCACTTTCTTTAAGTCCTTTGGCTTCCTTTAATAATTCCTCTTTTTCTCTACTCCTATATTTACCTCTTAACTTAGGTATTATGCAGTAAGTACAATTATTATCACAACCTTCACCAATCTTTAAATATGCAAGATATGGTGGTGTAGAAATATATCTTGGAAGATTTTCATTAAAGCTAAAATTTATATCATCTAACTGTACAAGCTTTTCTTCATCTTTTGGAAGTTTATCCACTATTTCTGTTATCTTATCATAACTTCCCGTACCAACAATGGCATCTATTTCTGGAACTGATTCTAATAATTCTTCTGTATATCTTTGTGCAAGACATCCTGAAACAAGAAGATACTTTATAATACCTTCATTTTTCAGTTCAGCATATCTAACTATGGAATCTATAGATTCTTGCTTTGCGTCTTCTATAAATCCACACGTATTTACTATTACTACGTCTGCGTCTTCACAATCTCCTACTAACTGATGTCCATCTTTATTTAACATTCCCAGCATAATTTCTGCATCAACTAAATTTTTTGAACATCCTAATGATTCTAATGCTATTTTCAAATTTTATTTCCTCCGTTTACTGTAATTGCGAAAGCTGCTCTTTAGATATTAATACTTTTCTAGGTTTGCTGCCCTCACTAGGACCTACAATGCCTCTTTCTTCCATATCGTCTATCAATCTTGCAGCTCTATTAAATCCTATTTTAAACTTTCTTTGAAGCATAGATGCTGAAGCTTGCCCATTTTTTACGACAAACTCTATTGCATCATAAAGAAATTCATCTGTGTCATCTGACTTTATATTTCCTATATTAGAAATAGACTCTTCTATGTCCTCCATATAGTTTACTCCGCCAATACCCTCAGCTTCTTTTTTTACATATTCTATAACCTTATCTGATTCTGCTTCAGAAATAAAGGCTCCTTGCAACCTTCTTGGTTTTGCAGCTCCTAAAGGATAGAATAACATATCACCTTTTCCAAGAAGTTTTTCTGCTCCACCCATATCTATAATTGTTCTAGAGTCAGTTTGTGATGAAACTGCAAATGCTATTCTAGAAGGTATATTCGCTTTAATTACACCTGTAATAACATCTACAGAAGGTCTTTGAGTTGCTACTATAAGGTGCATACCTGCTGCTCTAGCCATTTGAGCTAACCTACATATATAATCCTCGACCTCATTTGCACTTACCATCATAAGATCTGCAAGCTCGTCTATGATTATTACAATCTTAGGTAGTGGATTATCTGTTTTATCATTATAACTTGATATATCTTTTACTTGTGATTCTGCAAATAATTTATATCTTCTATTCATTTCAGTTACTGCCCAACAAAGCGCATTTGCAGCTTTTTTAGGATCTGTTACAACTGGAATCATCAAATGAGGTATTCCATTGTAGTTGGCTAGTTCAACAACTTTTGGGTCTATTAGCATTAATTTAACCTCATCTGGCTTTGCCTTATATAATATACTTGTTATCAAAGTATTTACACATACAGATTTTCCAGAACCTGTTGAACCCGCAATTAATAGATGCGGCATCTTTGATATATCGCCTATAATTATTTTTCCTGAAACATCCTTTCCAAGTCCCATTGCTAAAGGGGATTTGAAATTATTGAACTCAGAACTTTCAATTATTTCTCTAGCGCTAACCATTTGTGGTTCATCATTTGGAACTTCTATTCCAATTGCACTTTTTCCTGGTATTGGAGCTTCCATTCTTATGCTTTTTGCAGCAAGGCTTAAGGCAATATCATCTGTAAGATTTACAATCTTACTCACCTTTACTCCTGGTTTGGGCTGTATCTCATATCTAGTAATAGTCGGACCTACTGTTACTTGATTAATTGAAGCATCTACCCCAAAATCTTTTAAGGTCTGCTCAAGTTGTCTTGCATTATCAAGAACTTTTTGTTTAGATCTTTTATCATTTTTGCTGACAACTTTGTTTAAAAGAGAAACAGGTGGTTTTTTATAATTTTTATATTTTAAATGTTCATTTTCATCAGAAGAAATAGCTTCACTTGCACTTGAAGTTAAATTTCCATTTGATGATATTTGTGATTTTCTCTTTAAATCAGATATTCCGCTTAACTTATCACTATTCGGCATTGTATTTGACAAAGTATTTACAAGCTCATCTTCTGGAACTATTTCATGAGTACTAAATTCATGATCGTCAAACAAAGATTCTGCTGGATCTGATTTTTCAAGATCATTTCCTTCTACCATTCCACCTAATACAGGTTCTTCATTCTGAAGCTTCTGAAGTATTTCTAAATCTGATAAGCCCTGAGTGCCCTCAAGTATTTCTAAATAATCATCTTCAGCCTTATTAAATCCCACAATTTTTATAGTTTTATCATCATCTTCAATGTCTTCGTCTTGATTTTCATTTTTACCAATTTTATTTTTAAACATATCAAAGAAACCTGTTTTACTTACTATAGTCGAATCATCTACATCTTCACCATCTATATTTTTTCTCTTAAATAGCTTAATCTTAGAGAAGATACTCTCTTTTCCATCCTTAGGACTTTTAAATAAATTAATAATATCTTGCATAGATATTTTAAATATATAAAGTATTGATATTATAGTTGCAAATATTGTTAATAGCCATGCACCTACAAGACCAAGTATATGAGTTAAGTAGTATGTAATAAAAGAAGGTACTAATCCTATTCCCTCTCTAGTTACTCCCATTTTTATAGTATCTTGTAATACATCTGTGCTTAACATGCTATCAGATGGTATCTGAGCATAATTAATTAAACCATAATATATAATCAAAAATGCTATTGCAACATAAAACATCTTTGTTTTTCTAAATCTATCTATTTTTTCATTTCCATCTACAAATCCCAGAGCACCAATTATTATCATAACAATTGGTAAAAGTATTGCAAGACCGCCAAATAAACCTTTGAATACCGTCTGTATTATTTTAGGGAGTACGGCTCCTGAACTTGAATACAAACCATATGCAAAAAACAGCCCTAAAAAAATTACTATTATATTGTGATATTCTGAGTTTATTCTCAACCCTCTTCTTTTTTCTATTTTTTTATTAACTGGTCTTCTTCCCCTTGTTGGTCTTTTGCCCGGATTTCTTGAATTTGTTTTTCTAGCCATTAGACCACCTCTATTTCATTATTGTTTTTACCGATTTGCCTGTAATACCAACAGACATTTTACCATTAAATATTCTATCTATTATTTTTTTCATATATTCAAGATCTATGCTGTCGACACAATTTATCACTTCTTCTATATTTTTAAGCCTTCTATTTTCTACTTCATATTCTCCAATAAGCATCATTCTATCTTCAGTATCTTCTAGGTTCATTATCACCATACCTTTATATTGCTCTTTTGCAAATATCAATTCTTCTTCAGTGATATAATTTTTTCTTATAGTTTCTATTTCATAAATAATAGAATCATAAACTTCTTTAAGATTTTCAGCTGCCATACTCGAAAATATTCCAAATTCTCCGTATCCTACATAAAAACTATCTGAAGAATATATACTATAAGATAGTCCTTTTTCCTCTCTTATATGCTGAAATAATCTGGAACTTGGTGTATTTCCTAGTATGTTACCTATTAATTTAACTGCATAAAATTCTTTATCAATAGTGTCATCTGGACACTCAAAAATTATAGCCAGATTTACTTGCTCATCATCTTTATCTTGCAAAAAACGCACAGCTTTAAATTCCTGACTTTCTCTATTCGGTATCAATTCTTTTTCTTTCCAATTTTTGAAACCATTATCAATTTTTTTAATTATATCTTCTAAAACAAAATTTCCACTAAGAACTATTACTGAATTATTAGGAATATAGTATTTTTCAAAAAAATTAATTATTTTTTCTCTATTTATATTTGTTACTGATTTCTCACTTCCTAAAACATTTCTTCCTATTCCCTTGTTGTCAAAAGTCCTCATCAAAAGTTCATCATATAGGTAATCTTCAGATGAATCCTTATACATCTTTATTTCTTCTATAATTACCGATTTCTCTTTTTCAATATCCTTTTCATCGAACTTGGGATTGTTTATCATATCTGATAAAACTTCTATTCCTCTATCAATATGATTAGATGGCATTTTTACATGGTAACATGTATGATCTTCTGTAGTAAATGCATTTATATTTCCACCATAATAGTCTATATCATTTGAAATTTGTCTCGAAGTTCTATTTTTAGTCCCTTTAAAGAGCATATGTTCGATAAAATGAGCAATACCGTAGTTAGATTCGTCTTCCATTCTTGAACCAACATTTATCCAAACTCCTAAAGAAACGGATCTCACATAGGGAATTTCTTCTGCAACGATTCTCAATCCATTTTTCAATTTTCTGTACTCTATAACTCTTACCTCCTATTTTTATTTGATTAATTTCTTTATATAATTATCATAATTTCAACCGCATTAAAAAGCAACCTGATAGTTTACACATCCTTATATTATATCATACTAAGACAGCTATGTATATATATTTACTAAATGCATAAAGTATATCCAAGCTATAACTTTTTATTAATAAGTATAATTCAATTAGCTTAATTTCACATTACTTAAGTTCTTAATATTTTATTTTTACTATTAAAATATCAATCTAATCTCTAATATTTGTTTTTCAAAGTAGGCTTAGAAATAAATCTTTTACATATTATAGGCTCTATTATTAAATTTCTTGCTACTTTACTTCTATACCTTTATTAATTTATAAAACATAATTCCATGTACATATACAATGATTTTCTCTTTCATAAAAATTATTTTCTTTTTGTTTTCATAATGTAAGCTAAATAAATTTCTATATTTAATATATATTTTCACTTTTATACAATAAAAATAGCAATATCAAAAATATTCTATTTTGATACTGCCATTTATTATTTTATTATTTAGTTAGAAATTGCCTTTACAGATAGGTTTATTCTATCTTTATCATCTATTTCTGTTACTAATACATCTATAACATCGCCTATTGCAAGTACGTCTTCAACCTTATTTACTCTATTATTTGATATTTGTGATATATGTAAAAGACCTTGCTTTCCTGGAAGAATCTCAACAAAAGCACCGAACTTTTCTATTCTAGTTACAGTTCCCTTGTATATTTTACCTGCTTCAGCTTCTGCAACTATTCCATCTATCATAGATTTTGCCTTATCTAGCATATCTGATTCAACACCTACTATATAAACTTGACCAGTTTGCTCAATATCTATCTTAACTCCAGTTTCATCGATTATCTTATTAATCATTTTTCCTCCTGGACCTATTACATCTCTAATTTTATCTGGATTTATCATCATCTTGACAATCTTAGGTGCATATGGTGAAAGCTCAGACTTCGGCTCAGATATTACCTTTTTCATTTCTCCAAGTATGTGCATTCTTCCTTCTTTAGCTTGCTTTAAAGCTTGTCTAAGAATTGCTTCATCAATACCATCTATCTTTATATCCATTTGTATAGCAGTTACACCATGCTCAGTACCTGCAACCTTGAAATCCATATCTCCAAGATGATCTTCCATACCCTGTATATCTGAAAGAACTGCTACCTTGTCATGATGCTTTATAAGTCCCATAGCTATACCTGCGACCATATCTCTTATTGGAACACCTGCATCCAATAATGATAGAGTAGAAGCACATACTGAAGCCTGAGAAGTTGAACCATTTGAGCTTAACACTTCTGATACTAATCTTATTGCATATGGGAAATCTTCTTGTGCAGGTATTACTGGTAACAATGCTCTTTCAGCAAGTGCACCATGTCCTATTTCTCTTCTTCCTGGGCCTCTTGATGGTCTTGTTTCCCCTACTGAATATGATGGGAAGTTGTAATGATGCATATATCTCTTAGCTTCTTCTTCATCCAATCCATCAAGTTTTTGAACATCACCTAGGGCACCTAGAGTAGTTACATTTAGTACCTGAGTCTGACCTCTAGTAAATATAGAAGAACCATGTGTTCTAGGAATCATTCCTGTTTCACACCATATTGGTCTTATTTCATCAAGAGCTCTATTATCAGGCCTTACATTTTCATCAACTATTAAACTTCTTACTTCATCTTTTATTATATCGTGAAGAACATCCTCTATATCTCCAGCAACTTCTTCAAAATCTTCAAGTTGAGATTCAAAATATTCAAGAGTTTCGGCACTCACTGAATCCATTTTTTCTGTTCTCTCCATCTTTTCTGGAATCTTCACTGCTTCACGCATCTTTTCCCTTGCAAAATCATTTACTAATTTTGTTATTTCTTCTGATGGTAAATGAAGTTCGACTTCACATTTTTCATGTCCTACTTCTTCTACTATTTTTTCTATAAATTCTACTATTTTTTTTATTTCTTCGTGAGCAAATAGAATTCCATCAAGAACAACACTTTCATCTACTTCTTGTGCTCCAGCTTCAACCATCATAATAGCCTCTTTAGTACCAGACACTACTAAATGCAAATCACTATTTTCTCTTTGTTCTTGATCTGGGTTTACAATAAATTCACCATCTACACGACCTATAAGAACTGAGCCTGTTGGGCCGTTAAACGGAATATCAGATATAGACAATGCTATAGATGAACCTATCATAGCTACTATATCTGGAGTGCAATCTTGATCTACAGATAAAACTGTAGCTACTACCTGTACATCATTTCTAAATCCATCCGGGAATAATGGTCTTAATGGTCTATCTATTAGTCTTGAAGTAAGTATTGCCTTTTCAGAAGGCTTTCCTTCTCTCTTCAAGAATCCACCTGGTATTTTACCCACTGAATATAATTTTTCCTCAAAATCAACACTTAGAGGGAAAAAATCCACTCCATCTCTTGGTTGCGCTGATTTTGTTACATTTACCATTAGCATTGTGTCACCGTATCTTATAATACAGTTTCCATTTGTCATTTCACAAATTTTTCCTATTTCAACTGATAGTTTCCTACCAGCTAATTCTGTTTCAAATATTCTATGTTCGAACATAGTTTCCTCCTTGTTTATCTTACTTTGAATAACTGATTGCAATTATATCTGGACCTGTATGAGAACATATACAAACTCCACCTTTTGTAACCATTATTTTCTTTACTTTGTTTTTCAATTTTAATTCTACTTCTTTTTTAAGCTTTTCATAATCATCTAAATTACATCCATGTCCCATCGTAACTGTAAGTTCTGATAGAGTATCACTATTATTTTCAATTGTAAGTTCTACCAATTTTGATGCTAACTTCTTTATTCCTCTTACTTTTGTTACTAAGCTTATTTTCCCTCTTTCCATTTTAAAAATAGGCTTTATATTAAGCATATTCCCAATTATTGCTGTTGTCAAAGGAACTCTTCCACTTTTTTTAAGAAAATCAAAAGAAGCAGGTGCAAATAGTATACTTACACTTTCTCTTAATTCTTCCAATTTTTCAACGGTTTCTTCTACACTTAAGCCCTCTTCTATCATATCACATGCACGAATTACAAATTGCCCTGCTCCAAGTGATAAATTTTCTGTATCAAATACATGAATATTACCTTCTTCCATATCACCCTTTGCTAAAATTGCACTTTGGAATGTACCAGTAGCAGATGATGCACCAGTCAAGCAAAGTATACTCTTTCCATCCTTAACAGCGGCTTCGAAAGCTTCTTTGAACTGCATATATGTTGCTTGAGAAGTCTTCGGAATTTCACCAGACTTTAAAACGCTATCATAAAACTCTTCTTTTGTTATATCGACACCATCTTTATATTCCTTACCATCCATAATAAGGGTTAGAGGAATAACCTCAAGGTATTCCTTTTGCTGTATTTCTTCAGGAATATCACATAAACTATCACATATTAATTTTATGTCCAAAGTAGTACCTCCTAACTTCTTCTATCTTTTATAAAATAGTTCTAATATCAGTGTGTCTTTTTCAAATTAATCTAATTTTTAGACCTTGAAATTTTTCTGTAAATAACAGCTCTATCCTATGATAGGGATATTATTTACAGAATTTTTCATGTCTATTCTAATGCTTAAAAGCATTATTAATACTATTTTCCTATAACACACCATAAGAATATTTTATCACATTTTACAATATAAAAATAGATTTATATTAAAAATGATAATAAAAGCTTTTTAATAGATTATAAAACAAAGCAGATATGAAAAATCATATCTGCTTAAAAAGAATTATTTTCTTAATCCTAACTTAGCTATTAAAGCTCTGTATCCTTCAAGATCATTTCTCTTTAAGTAAGTTAATAGATTTCTTCTTCTACCAACCATCTTTAAAAGACCTCTTCTTGAGTGATGATCCTTCTTATGAACCTTTAAGTGTTCATTTAATTCGTTAATTCTAGCTGTTAATAAAGCTATCTGAACTTCTGGAGAACCAGTATCTCCTTCTTTTCTTCCAAATTCCTTGATTATTTGTTCTTTGTTTATCATATTTTCCTCCTAAATTTTATAATCGCCAAAAGCTAAGCTTTGAATGGAGACTCTAAAGCCGAGCTCAGGTTTCAACCTTAATCATTATAACATAGTTATCTTAGCTGTTCAAGAAAATAATTTATTTTTTCAACTTTAAATGTTTTCTTATATTTTTTATTGTGATATTATAATCCCTAGGACTATCAACTAGATTTTCGAGAACACTTATATAGTTATTTCTCACATATTTTGTATCTTTTTGAAGTTGTTCTTTTAAATCTTCCTTGCTATCAAATTTTATTTCATCTCTCATATTTTCGACAAATTCTATTCTTAGATTTTTTCCATATATGTCTTCATCAAAATCCAATATATATGTTTCTATACTCAAATTCTTGCCATTTACTGTTGGATTTGTTCCTATACTAGTAGCACCACAATATACTTGTCCATCTATCACTGCTAAGGTTGCATATATACCTATTTTAGGTATCGCCATACTACTGTCATATTGAATATTTGCAGTAGGAAAACCAATAGTTCGACCTATTTGCCTTCCTTTAATGACAGTTCCTTCTACTGCAAAATATCTGCCTAAGAGGTGCTCAGCCTCTGCCACATCTCCATCTGCAATAGCCTTCCTTATATCTGTAGAGCTTATTCTTCTTCCATCCATTATTACTGGATCTACCACTTCAACAGAAAACCCTTTTTCTTTTGCTAGTTTTTTTAAAAGTTCTGGATTGCCTTCTCTTTTTCTTGCAAAAGTAAAGTCATGGCCAATAACCATCTTTTTGACATGCAATTTATTGATAAGAATATTATCAATATATTCTTCTGCTGATATTTGAGTCATACTTGCATCAAATGGTATGGATATATATATATCTATGCCCATTCTTTCAATTAACTCATATTTTTCTTTGCTAGAAATAATATTTTTTACATAACCCGGTTTAAAATAATTTACAGGATGATTAGAGAATGTAAACACTACACTTTTTAAGTTATTTTCCTTGGAATATTGTATAGTTTTATTTATTAGTGTTTGATGCCCTTTATGAACACCATCAAAGTTCCCTATTGTAACGCATGTATCAAAGGGAAAATCTATTTCATCCAAGTTATTGTATATTTTCATAATATCACCATTATCCTAATTTGAATATTTTTTCACTCTTTACCATTAAAATATTCCAATTCCTATAAATTCCTTTTTATTGGAATACACTCTTACTCTTTTAGATAAAGAATTTTTATAGTTTCCTTCTATAAACCTTCTTTCTTCTATTTTACCACCATTTGAATAATATTTCACTGCATTTTGATGTAAAACTATATATGGAAATTCCATGAGAACTTCTTCTACTGAATAACTTTTTTCTATTAGCCTATCCTCATCTCTATACATTTCAAGCTCTTCAAGGCTAATTGATTTTTCTATATCAAATATTCCGCTTTTAGTTCTTTGAAGGTAAGACATACATCCGCCTACCTTTAATATTTGACCTATATCATGACAAAGACTTCTGATATAGGTACCCTTGCTACAACTTACCCTTATCGTCACTTTCGGTATTTCAATATTTAGTATCTCAATAGAGTTTATAGTTACAGGTCTAGCTTTTAACTCGATTTCATCTGCACGCCCACTCCTTGCAAGATCACACATCTTTTTACCATTAATCTTTAAAGCGGAGTAAATAGGCGGGTATTGCATTATTTCTCCAACTTGACTATTTATAGCCTTTTTAACATCTTCTATTTTTACACATCTGATATCATGCTCACTAATAATTTTGCCTGAAGTATCATATGTATCCGTCTCAATTCCAAGAATAAATTCACATATATATTCTTTTTCTTTATTGAGTATCAAATCACTTATTTTAGTAGCTCTTCCAACGCATATTGGTAAAACACCCTGTGCATCTGGATCTAAAGTTCCTGTGTGACCTACTTTTTTTGTTTTAAGTATTTTTCTAACCTTATAAACGACATCATGAGAAGTCATTCCAATTGGTTTATTTATATTGAAGATTCTATCCATTAAAGTCCTTCCTTTTAAAAAATTTTGCTAATTATTTTAAATAACTTATAGCTTTTTCTATAAGCATTTTTTTTGCCAACTCTATATTCAAGTTCTTTATTGTACAACCTGCAGCCTTTTTATGACCACCACCTGAAAACTCAGATGCCAATTTTGAACAATCTATATAGTTTTTCGAACGAAAACTTACTTTTATTTCACCAAGTTCTTTTTCTTTTATAAATATACCAAGTTCTATTCCTTCAATATCTCTTGTATACGGAGTGATTGCATCTATATCGCCATATTCTACTTCATACTTATCCATAGTTTCCTTGGCAACTGAAATAATAGATATCTGCGACTTCACAATTTCAAGACCATTTAAGGCTTCTCCTAAAAGCTTGTAAAAATTAACTGAGTTATTTTGAAATATTTTTTCTATTATTAAATCCTTTCTTGCCCCTCTTTTCATTAACTCTGAAGCCATAATAAATGAACTGTTTCTTGTATTAGAATATTGAAAATTACCTGTATCTGTTATAAGACCTGTATAAAGATATGTAGCTATATCTTCATCAATAATTTTATTATTTGTATTATGCTCATATCTCACGAGAATATTATATACGAGTTCACAAGTAGAGGATTCTTCTGTGTCTATATATTTTAAAAAAGCATAGTTTCCATTTGTTATATGATGGTCTATGCATATAACTCCTTTAGCATTTTCAAGTATTTCACTATCCACACATATTCTAGCATAATCACCAGAATCAAGAGCAATTACAGTGTATCCTTCTTTTTCTTTAATATCTTTTGAAGTCATTTTAATGTTTTCATTGTATAAAAACATCAAATTTTTTGGATACTCATCATCTAAAACATAAACAACGTCCTCACCTAACTTTTTTAAAAAATTATATATTGAAAGAGAAGAACCAATATTATCTCCATCTGGACTCACATGAGATGACACTAAAAATTTATCATCACTAGATTGTATATAATCTAGTATATTATCTATTTCCTTAGTAAAACTATTCATAAAATCACATCCTATTCTTAATAATAAAAGTGGTGTCAGCATGAAAAACACTGACACCCTTTATTATACAGCAAAATATAAATTATCTCACTATAATATATCTTATTCGTTAAAACTAATCATTTTTTGAGTTTACACTCTTTATTAGTTCATCCATATACATTCCTTTTTCTATGGAGTCATCTATTTTGAAGATTATTTCTGGAACGTATCTTAGTTTGACAGCTTTTCCTACTTCTCTTCTCATATATCCTCTCGCACTATTAAGGCCTGCAAGAGATTCTTCTCTATCTCCACCTAACATGCTTATATAAACAAAAGCATATCTAAGGTCATTGGTAACCTCTACTTCTGTAACACTTATCATAGATGTTATTCTTGGATCTTTTATTCCATTTATAAGCATTGAACTTATAACTTTTCTCACTTCTTCGCTTATTCTTTTTATTCTATTTGAAGCCATTTAAATACACCTCTTTCTTAATTAAAATAGAAATGTAATTAGTCTATTGTTCTTTCAACTTCTTTAGTAATATAGCCTTCTACTATATCTCCAACTTTTATATCATTGTAATTCACAATACCTAGACCGCATTCAAATCCTTGAGCAACTTCCTTAACATCATCTTTAAATCTTCTAAGTGATGCAAGTTCTCCCTCATGTATTATAATGCCATCTCTTACAATTCTAACCTTACAATTTCTGTATATTTTCCCTGAAATAACATAAGCACCTGCAACTGTACCTACTCCAGAAATTTTATATGTTTCTCTTATTTCTACCTTACCAGTATCTTCATCAACATATTCTGGGTCAAGCATACCACTCATCGCAGCCTTGATATCTTCTATCGCCTTATATATAATCGTATATGTTCTGATATCTACTGTTTCTTTTTCAGCTAATTGCTCAGCTCCTGCTACTGGTCTTACATTGAAACCAATTATTATAGCATTTGATGCTGATGCCAAAAGTACATCTGATTCAGTGATTGCACCAACTCCGCCATGAATTACCTTTATTTGAACTTCATCATTAGATAGTTTTTCTAAACTTTGCTTAACCGCCTGTACAGAACCTTGAACATCTGCCTTTATTACTATATTAAGATCCTTTACTTTTCCTTCACTCATCTGAGCAAATAAATCATCAAGAGAAATCTTTGAGCTTGCCTTTAGCATTTCTTCTCTTTGCATTTCTTGTCTCTTTTCAGCAATAAGTCTTGCAGTTTTATCGTTTGGAACTTCAACAAACTGATCTCCACCTGCTGGTACGTCTGATAGACCTAATATTTCAACAGCTGTTGATGGGCCTGCCTGTTTAACCCTTTTTCCTTTGTAGTTAATCATAGCTCTTACCTTACCACTTGCAACACCTGCAACTATAGGATCTCCAACTCTTAGAGTACCACCTTGGACAAGAACTGTCGCTACTGGCCCTCTTCCCTTGTCAAGCTCTGCTTCTATAACTGTACCCACTGCTCTCTTATTTGGATTTGCTTTCAACTCTTCTACTTCGGCAACTAGAAGTACCATTTCAAGTAGACCTTCTATATTTATTCTCTTTTTAGCTGAAACTTCAACTGAGATTACATCTCCACCCCAATCTTCAACTAAAAGTCCCTGGTCTGCTAATTCTTGTTTTACCTTATCAGGACTAGCTCCAGGCTTATCAATCTTATTTATAGCAACTATTATAGGTACATTAGCTGCTTTAGCATGATTTATAGCTTCTATTGTCTGTGGCATGATACCATCATCGGCAGCTACAACAAGAATTGCTATATCTGTAACCTGCGCTCCTCTTGCTCTCATTGATGTAAAAGCTTCGTGTCCTGGAGTATCCAAAAATACGATTTTTTGACCATTTATCATTACTTCTGAAGCACCTATATGCTGAGTTATTCCTCCAGCTTCTCCTGATGTAACATTTGAATTTCTAATTGCATCAAGAAGTGATGTCTTACCATGATCGACATGACCCATAACAGTTACTACTGGTGGTCTTGGCATAAGGTCTTTTTCATCATCTTCTTCTATATCCATTAATGCTTCTATTTCAAGTTCCTCAATTTCTGAACTTTCATTTTTAATCAATGTGTACCCAAATTCGTTGCACACCAACGCTGCTATATCAAAGCTTATTTCTTGGTTGATTGTAGCCATTGTACCCATCTTCATAAGTTGCATTATTATTTCAGAAGCTGATCTGCCAAGCTTGTTAGACAAATCCTGTACAGTAATTTTATTATCTACTTCAATTACATTTCCTTTTGCTTCTTTTATTTCTTCATTCAACATTTCTACTAGAAGTTCTAGATTTTCTCCTTCTACGTATTCCTTATCAATTATCTCAATACCAAAGTCATTAATTTTTCCCACAAGTTCTTTTTCACTCATGTTATAATCTTCGGCTATATGCTTTATGCTAGTTCTAGACATAAACAACACCTCCT
>JAHHSS010000018.1 GCA_020025095.1 Peptostreptococcus sp. | reverse complement strand
TTTTATATACAAGATAGTGCTAATATGATAAAATATTAGATATATAAATAAAGAATAACGAACTAAAAATACAAGTGATAAAAATTCGTTCGAAAAAATAGAAGGAGAAAAATTATGGTAAATTATGGTGAAGGAAGTAAGAGTCCTATAATTATTAATTATAAGAATACTTATTTCAAAGATATATTTGAGCTAGCAAATAGCAGAGAAATGGATGAAATAATTCTTGAATACATATCTATAATCAAGAAGAGAAATGGAAAAATAGCAAAATATATAATCAGAGATAAATCAATACATCAGGCTAGTTCTGATTTTATATCTTGTCTAAAGAAACTTTTAATATACGAGTTAGAAGATATAGAAGATGAATATCTTGAGGATAAAGATTTATTCCTAAAAACTTTTGAAGACATATATACTTTCTTCAGAAGTAGACTTAAATTTAGTTTAATTGAATTAAATGATAGCGTACTAACTTCAAAAAGATTTATGGATATAGATAACCACTTTAATAACCTAGTACTTAATTTTTATAGAACTATCGGAGAAAAGGTACAAGGACATGTAAATAGAGTATATAGACAATTGAACCCAGGTTCAAATGCTTGTATTTTGTTAAATAGATTAGAGTGGCCTACTGGAGAAACATATAGAAAGCTTGCAGCGATACCATTTATAGATACTATAATGCTTCGTTCACCGCTTCTAGTTCACCCAGCATCTAATAAGAGAGAGGGTAGTTTCGATGAAATATTTGAACATCCTATGAAAAGTTTCAATGAAAGTCCTGAAAATTGGTTCTGTTATCCGGCTAAAATTGGAGAAAGTCTAGCATATATTTATTTCCATAAAGATTTTATAGCTAGTGGGGTTTCACTTGCAAATCTATTTGAACTAGCTAATGCAGATGAAATAAGATATAAAAAGCCAGATTTAATTTGCCTTTTTGGAATGAATACAGATACAGCAGGTTGTAAATTCTATTATGATAAGTACAATGATATATTTGTTGGACAAGTGGCTTACGATAAGAAAGCTGAATATTTCGGTTATATAAAAAAGACTTGCCTTACTCTTCATAATGTTTCAATGTTAAAGAAAGGTAAACTTCCAATACATGGTGCTATGGTATCAATTACACTTAATGATGGAAGTGTGAAGAATGTTGCTTTCCTTGGAGATTCAGGTGCAGGTAAATCTGAAACTATTGAAGCTTTAAGAATGATTTCTGGTGACCAGATTAGAGATATGGATATAATATTTGATGATATGGGAAGTTTTTATCTTAAAAATGGAGAAGTATATGCAAATGGTACAGAGATAGGAGCCTTTGTAAGACTTGATGATTTAGAAAGTGGTGCAGCATATAGAGATATGGATAGAAGTATTTTCTTTAATCCAGAAACTACTAACGCTAGAGTTGTAATACCAGTTTCAACATATAAGGAAATTACAAAGGGAACAAAGGTAGATATGTTCCTTTATGCAAATAACTATGATGAAAAAATAGGTCTTAAGTATTTTAAGGATACAAAAGAAGCCAAGCCTGTATTTGTTGAAGGTAAGAGAAGAGCTTTGGGTACTACTGATGAAAAGGGAATAAGCAAGACATATTTTGCTAATCCGTTTGGACCTCAGCAAAAGCAAGAGTTATCTGAACCGCTTATAGATGAAATCTTTGACACATTATTCAAAACTAAGGTTAAAGTTGGAGAAATTTATACGCAATTAGGTATTAATGGTACTGGAGATGGTATAAAAGATTCAGCAAAGCAGCTTCTTGAAGAATTGTACAAATAAATAATTAAAAGTTTTGACCATCCGTGACATATTTATAAAACGGATGGTCTTTATTTTCTTAATTAGATGACCTTATTAAAATAATTTTATTAAAGAGATATTTTAAGATATATATACTAAAAAAAGGGTATATAAAAATAGTATTGAGTAATATTATCATATGTAAATTGAAAAAAAATAATTTCTAGATTATAATAAAGAGGTAGGAAAATAGAGCTTAGGGGTGAATACTATATGCAAAATAAGAAAGCAATAAGAAAAGCGTATATACATGGTTTTGTGATTTTTGCGATTTTAATGATAATTAATTTTGCATTGTCTAGCTTCGATATTCTATGGGCAAAAAAATCATATCAAATAATTATAATAACACTTTTTTCATGTATAGTAGCGTTTTTTGAGCTAATTATAAAGCTTAATAAAGTTGCTAGATATAAAATAAATAGATTTCCTTTTTTATTGATAGGAACAATATCATCTATAACAGTAATATCATATATAAGAGATGTAATGAACAATACTATCACAGTAACAAAAGGTGGAAAGTTAACAGATGAGAGTTGTATATTTATTATAGGAGTAATGTTTTTGTTTTTGTTTTTTGCATATGTATATAAAGAGTTTAAAATAGGAGAGGAGATGAATTCACGTTAAGTGTAAAATTTATGGATAAAATGAGCAATATGAAATTAATAAAAAGTGTAGCACCATATTTTAAAAGATATAAAAATATTCTTATCTTAGATTTGATATGTGCTGCTTTTACTACGGCATCAGAGATGATTTTACCGTTGATATTGAGAAATATAACAAATCTTGGTATAGTCGATAAGGCTTCGCTTACGACTGAGCTAATAATAAGAATGGCGATTCTTTTTATAGCAATAAAAATTATTGAATTAGTAGCAGTATATTATATGGCATCTATAGGGCATATAATGGGAGCTAAAATAGAAACTGATATGAGAAACGATATTTATATTCATTTACAGACTTTGTCAGATAACTTCTATAATGAAACAAAAGTTGGGCAGATAATGTCTAGAATGACAAATGACTTATTTGATATAACAGAGTTTTCACATCATTGTCCAGAGGAATATTTTATCGGATTCATAAAGATAGTAATATCATTTGTAATTCTAGTAAATATTAATGTTCCTCTAACTTTGGCTATATTCATAATGATACCAATAATGTTTATAAGTTCAAGTAAATTTAAAAACAGGATGAGAACAGAGCAGAAGAGGCAAAGAATACATGTAGGTAATCTTAATTCTAGCATAGAAGACAGTTTATTAGGGGTAAAGGTTGTAAAAAGTTTTGCAAATGAACATATAGAACTTAAGAAATTTAAAAAAGACAATAATAATTTCCTTTCTATAAAAAAGAGATTTTATAAATCGATGGCAGGATTTAATACAGTAAATAGAGCAATTGATGGTTTAATGTATCTTTTAGTAATTGTCTTTGGTGGAATGCAGCTACTTCATGGGAAACTAGAGCCTGGAGATATGCTGGCATATGTAATGTATGTGACGGCATTATTAACTACAGTAAAGAGAATAATAGAATTTACAGAGCAATTCCAAAAGGGGATGACTGGTATAGAAAGATTTAATGAAATTATGAGTATTAAATCAGATATAGTAGATGGTAAGGATGCTAGAGAATTAGTAGATGCACAAGGTTGTATAGAATTTAGAAATGTAGGATTTAAGTATAATAAGGGACTTGACTATGTTCTTAAAGATTTCAATCTAAGCATCAAAAAAGGTCAAAATATAGCTCTTGTTGGACCTTCAGGAAGTGGTAAGACAACAGTGTGTACTTTGATTCCAAGATTTTATGATGTAACAGATGGTGGAGTATATGTAGACGGTGTAAATGTTAAAGAATTTACTTTAAGCTCTTTAAGAAATAGTATAGGAATAGTTCAACAGGATGTATATTTATTCTCTGGGACTATAAGAGAAAATATCAGCTATGGTAAGCCAGGTGCTAGTGATGATGAAATAATAAAAGCAGCTAAACTAGCTGGAGCTTATGATTTTATAGTTGATTTAGAAAATGGTTTTGACACTTATGTAGGAGAAAGAGGAGTTAAGCTTTCTGGTGGTCAGAAGCAGAGAATATCCATTGCTAGAGTATTTCTTAAAAATCCACCAATATTAATACTTGATGAGGCAACTTCAGCTCTTGATAATCAAAGTGAGGCTATAGTTCAGGAATCTTTAGAAAAACTTTCAAAGGGAAGAACTACAATAACTATAGCTCATAGGCTAACAACGATACAGAATGCAGATGTAATAGTTGTAATGAATGAACAAGGAATAGTAGAAAAAGGAAGCCATAAAGAACTTATGGAAAGAGAAGGATACTATTATAATTTGTATACAAGATCTAACTTATTGGAGCAATAATATATATACTAAAGCAGTCGAAAATGTTTTTCGACTGTTTTTTTAATTTCTTATCTTTACAAAAAATTAATGCTATAATATAATAAATATATGAATATGTGTTCATATATTTATATGAATAAAATATTTATTTCGCTTTGTACATTATATAAGATAAGTATAAAATTATAACATAGTCTAAGGAGTGGATTATTATGATAGAAAAAAAATGTATAGAATGTGAAAATAAGGGGGATATAGAGCTATGTAAAAGTCATTGTTTACATAAAGAGTTAGTAGAAGAAGCAAGGAAGGAACAACCAACAGATGAAATGTTAGCTGATCTTGCGGATTTGTTTAAAATATTTGGAGATAGTACAAGAATAAAAATAATATATTCTCTTTTTGAAAGAGAAATGTGTGTTTGTGACATAGCAGAACTATTGGGAATGACACAATCAGCGATATCTCATCAGCTAAGAGTTCTTAAAAATGGTAGACTTGTTAAATTTAGAAAAGAAGGTAAGACTGTATATTACTCTCTAGATGATGAGCATGTAGGTAAAATATTTGATTGTGGATTACGCCATGTAAAAGAAATGTATTATTAAAATGAATTAATTTTTATAGATAGTAAGCATAGACAGAGAATTAAAAAAGAAGGGAGTCAAGCCAAGGCTTGTTTGAAGCTATGGAAAAGGTTGAAATATTATTAGGCGGTTTAAATTGTGCAAACTGCGCTAGAAAAATAGAGGAAAAAACGAAAAAACTAGAAGGCGTTTCAAAGGCGAATTTGAATTTCATTAATAGGAATTTGAAATTTAATGTAGAAGAAGGTTATGATAAAGAAAAAATAATAGAAAAGGTTATAGATATAATAGATGCTACGGAGCCAGGACTTGATATAGAAGTTTCAAAAAAGGCAGCTATTAAAAAAAATGAGAATATATTAAAGGAGTGTGAATGTGCATCAACTGGCTGAGCTGCAGCTAGATTGGATGTAGGATACAGTTCAAATAAAGATGAAAAGCATACTTGCGATAATTTTCACATAATATGTGATGAAAATTCACATTTACATTCTCATGAGAGCAGTGTAGGAGAAAAAAATAATATTAGTATTTTTAAAGAAAGAAAACAATTGATTACTATATTTACGGCAATATTATTCTATGCACTGGGGATTATATATAATCAGTTTGGTAATGAAAAAATAATATATATATCATTTCTTGCAGTAGCATATATTATTTCTGGTAAAGAAGTTTTTAAAGCTGTATTTAAAAATATTAGGAAATTTGATTTTTTAGATGAAAACTTTTTAATGATGATAGCTACTATTGGGGCAATAGCAATAGGAGAATATCCAGAAGCAGTAGGGGTAATGTTATTTTATAATATAGGTGAATATTTCGAATCCAAAGCTGTAAATAAATCTAGAAAAAACATTGAGGAATTAATGAATATAAAGCCAGAAGTTGCATATCTCCTAAAAAATGGAAGTATTGTAGAGGTAGATCCAAATGAGGTATCAATAGGAGATAATATAATAGTAAAGGTAGGAGATAAAGTTCCTCTTGATGGAATTGTTGTAAAAGGAAAGAGTAGATTTGATACATCAGCAATAACAGGAGAATCAGTGTTGAAAAGCATTGGTGTAGGTGAAGAGATTACTTCTGGAATAATAAATAAAAATTCAGTTGTGGAAATAAAGGTAACTAAAGAATTTAGCGACTCTACAGTTTCTAAAATATTAGATTTAGTAGAAAACTCTGTTAGTAAAAAGGCAAAGACAGAGAATTTTATAACAGTTTTTGCAAGATATTATACACCAATAGTTGTTGCACTTGCACTAGTTGTATCTATAGTTCCTACTCTTGTATTTAATCAGCCATTTTTTACTTGGCTTTATAGAGGCTTGATTTTCCTTGTTGTTTCATGTCCATGTGCCTTAGTTTTATCCATTCCTTTAAGCTATTTTTCTGGAATAGGAGTAGCATCTAAAAATGGTATATTGGTGAAAGGAAGTAACTATATAGAAGCACTTAAAAGTGTAGATACTGTGCTTATGGATAAAACTGGAACAATTACAAAAGGAATATTTGAAGTGAGCAAGGTAAATGTAGAAGATTTTATTTCGGAAGAAGAACTATTGAAATATGCAGCAGTAGCTGAATCAAGATCTTCTCATCCTATTGCTAACTCAATTTCAAAATATTGTAGTGATAAGGTAAGCATAAATATAGATAAAATTGAGGATTATGAAGAAATTAGTGCCTATGGTATAAGAGTTGTATATGATGGAAGAGAAATTCTTGCAGGTAATGAAAGATTAATGAAATCTAGAAATATTAAATTTAAGGAAATATTTGCTGCAACTACAAAAGTTTATATAGCAGTTGATGGTGTTTTCTTAGGTTCTATAGAAATATCTGATAGAATAAAAGATAATATGAGAGATACTATTAGAGAGATGAAGTCTATGGGAATAAAGAAAATTATCATGTTAACTGGAGATTCAGACGAGGTCGCTAAAGAAGTGGCAAATGAAATAGGAATAGAAAGATATTATTCTAAACTTCTTCCTAATGACAAGGTTGATATAGTAGAACAGATAATGAATGAGAATAAGGAAAACTCAAAGACCGCATTTATTGGTGATGGAATAAACGATGCTCCTGTAATAGCAAGAGCAGATGTAGGAATTTCTATGGGGGGATTAGGAAGTGATGCAGCAATTGAGGCTTCAGATCTTGTGTTTATGACTGATGAAGTTTCAAAGATAATTCCAGCCATAAAAATAGCGAAAAAAACCAATAGCGTAGTATGGGAAAACATAGTATTTGCAATTGGAATAAAAGTTTTAGTATTATTACTAAGTATTTTAGGTTTAACAAATATGTGGATTGCGATATTTGCAGATGTTGGCGTAGCGGTTTTAGCAGTTTTAAATTCACTAAGAATATTGAGCTATAATAAAAGATAAGAAATCAAAATTAAATAGTCTTTAAAATATGGAAGAGAAAAAGCTTTTATGTAGAAAATATTATACATAAAAGCTTTTTTGATTTGAAAAAAAGTTTATAATTTTTTCAAATTGTCTATATTCTAATAAAAGCCCTGTTTGTAAAAATGTTTATTGATATTTTTAAAAGGAGTAAAGAAATGAAAATATTTAATGTTGTCAAAAAAATTGAAGATTATGTAAATAAGTTTGACCAATCTAGTGAAGGAAGAATGATGTTAAAAAGTGATTTTTTAGAGGGGGATGACTATTTAGATCATCTAGATAGGGTTTTGGTATGGAAAAGTGGACAGGGCGATATAAAAGCAAAAGAATTATTTATAGCTGGGAAAATATCTTATGTACAAAATATTGTTAAAGTTGACAAGTCTGTAAATATCTATAAAAATAAAGGATTAGATGAAGATGATCTTTTTCAGACAGGAATGTTAGGTGTACTTGAAGCTATTGAAAAATACGATTTTAGAGTAGGTGTAAAGGTGAGGACATTTCTTGCTGGGAGGGTAAGATTTGCCATAAAAAACTCATATAGAGATTATGGAATGCTTAATATTCCAAGAGAGGCAAACTCAATATATACAAAATTTATTAAAAAGTTTGAAGATTTGCCAGAAAAAATTTCTGAAAATGTATTAACTTCTATGTCCAATGAAATTGGTCTAGATAGTAAAAAAATAATGGACCTGTTATTAGCTATAAAAAGTAACAATTACATATTTTGTTATGATAATCAAGGTTATGTTGAGTTAGATAATAAAAGTAGAGAAAAAAGTAATTATCTTGTTCTCATGTCCTTTTACGAAGAAATGAATAAAATATTTGATTACAAAGTTGTGCTTAATTCATTTTCAATATTATCAGAAAGAGAAAGATATATAATGGAAGAAGTTTATATAAAGGATAAAACTCAAAAATTTGTAGCAGAAAAGTTAGGATGTTCATCTACTACAGTTTCAAAACTAAAAAAACAAGCCATATTAAAAATTCAAGAATACGTCAAAGATTATTCATAAAAAAGCATTTTAAAGGATATAAAATAGGGTGGTAATATTTAATTTGATATACCTACTATTTAAAAAGAAATAAAATAAAATATATATATCAATAGAAAGAGTTTCTTCTCTATGTTATACTAATATTGCTAAAAAAATAAAGGAGGATTATTTGTGCAATTAGTATTTACAAATGTATTGATATTATTCGCACTAATGTTTATTGGATACATTCTAGGAAAAAGAGGGGTAATTAAACATTCTTCAATAAATGATTTAACGAATTTATTGATTGATGTAAGTGTGCCGGCTACTATAATAGTATCTATGATTAGACCATATAGTGCAGATTTAATGAAGGACACATTTAGAGTCTTGTTTATAATGACTGTATATCATCTTTCAGTTGTTTTAATAGCTTATTTAATAACAAAAATAATAAAGGTAGAAAAGAAAAATGCCGGAGGATGGATTTTTGGGATGGTTTTTTCTAATAATGGTTTTATAGGCTACCCATTGATGTATGCAATATACGGTAATGAAGGTTTATTTATAATGGCTATGGGAAATATTATACAAAATATATTAATTTTCTCAATAGGTATAAAAATGATTACTATGAATTATGACACAAAAGAAAAAATAAGAATAAAAAATATAATTTTTACAAGACAAAATGCAGCTATTTTGATAGGTATGATATTATTTATTAGTCAAATTCATGTTCCAAAAGCAGTAGTATCATTACTTACATATATATCAAATCTTACGGCTCCATTGTCTATGATAGTAGTAGGACTGTCTTTATCAAGGTATAAGGTAAAGGAAATGTTTACAGATAGAGAAGCTTATAGATTAACTGTATTTAGAATGCTTATAGTTCCATTATTTATACTTTTAATTTTTAAGATTGCTAACATATCTGCAAATAATGACCTTCCGTATGCTATAATGTTTTATACTGCAGCACTTCCAAGTCCAGCACTTTTGGCTATTATGGCAGAAAAATATAATACAAGTACAACATTTTCTTCAAGATGTGTATTTCTTACTACCCTTGTAAGTGTAATTACAGTACCGATTTTTGCAGGTTTACTTTAATACCTAGATCAATAAAGGAGTTTACAAAAATAAAAGCATATGCTATTATTTAATTGTAGTTAAAATTTAATAAATAAAGAGGGGGCTGATAAATCGGCTGAGATAAGGATGTGATCCTTGACCTTTAGACCTGATCTGGGTAATGCCAGCGTAGGAATTTATGTTTATGGGTAGACGTATACCATGGAGGATATAAACGCGAGCATGTACTTAGGTACGTGCTTTTTTTATGCAGAAATTTAGATAAAATTTTGAAAGGGGGAGAAAATATGAAAAAAGTGCTTACAATTGCAGGATCTGACAGTAGTGGTGGAGCAGGTATACAAACTGATTTAAAAACTTTTGCAGCTTGTGGAGTTTATGGTATGAGTGTAATTACAGCTATTACCGCTCAAAATACAGTTGGTGTACTTGGAGTAGAAAATATTTCAGAGAAAATGGTAAGAGAGCAAATAAGAGCAATATTTGATGATATAAAGGTAGATGCTATAAAAATTGGAATGCTATCAGATATAGAAATAATAAAAATAGTAGCAGAAGCAATAGCCATTTACAAGCCTAAAAATGTTGTTCTAGATCCAGTAATGATATCGACTTCTGGTTTTGATCTTATAAATTCAGAGGCAAAGGGAATTTTAGTTAAAGAACTTCTTCCCAAAGCAAATATAATAACACCCAATTTATCTGAAACAAGATGTATTATATATCAAATAGATAAAAATAAAAAAATAGAATTAAATAATTCCAGAGACATGGAAGAGGCAGGTAAAATAATAGCCGATTTTACTGGAAATCATGTTCTTATAAAAGGAGGTCACTTGCTAGATAGGCCTTGTGATGTTCTTGTAACAAAGGAAAAAAAAGTATTTTTCTATGAAAATGAAAGGATAGAAACAAAAAATACTCATGGTACGGGTTGTACTCTGTCATCTGCAATAGCTTCATATTTAGCATTAGGATATCCAATAGAGAAAGCGGTAGAAAAAGCTAAAAAATTCATAACAAATGCAATTAGAAATTCTTTGGATATAGGTCATGGATGTGGTCCAACTAATCCAATGGGGGAAATATATAAAGAACTTGATATGATAAGGAACAAATAGATTAAATTCAATATAATTCTTATAATAAAAAGTATTTTTATAAAGAAAAGTAAAAAATGTAATAAAAAGAAATTTTTATCTTGAGCTATGATAATAAGTATAAGATGAAAATGCCAATTAATGGAGGCTATCATGAATAAAGAAAAAATAATAAATAAAGTATGCCAAGCTATCAAGAAAGTAAGAGAAGAAAAACCTCTTATCGAGCAGATAACTAATTATGTTACTATAAATGACTGTGCAAATGTTACTCTTGCAATAGGAGCATCTCCCGTTATGGCAGATGGAAAAGAAGAAGTAGAAGGATTTACTAAAATTTCAAAAAGTATTGTTATAAACTTCGGGATAATAGATGTTCAACCGCTTGAAACAATTATAAAAGCAGGTAAAACAGCAAATGAAAATAATGTACCTATAGTTTTTGATCCTGTAGGAATGGGTGCTATCGATTACAGGGATAAGGGGATATTGGAATTACTAGAAAATGTTCACATGAGTGTTATAAAAGGAAATGCTGGAGAGATAATGGCATTAGCAGGTAGAAAAGGTTCAACAAAGGGTGTTGATTCTTTGGCAGAAAGTAGTGATGCTATAGAATCTGCTATTGAAGTAGCTAATAAATATAGATGTACGTGTGCTGTTACTGGTAAGACAGATATAGTAACTGATGGTAGATATATCCTAAAAATAGAAAATCAATCAGATATTTTGTCATATATAACAGGTACTGGATGCATGATAACATCTCTTATTGCTAGTTTTCTAGGTGCTGATAATACTTCCTTTATAAGTGCTGCAGCAGGCATAATGGCAATGAGTATTTCTGGAGAAAGAGCTTTAGAAAGAGAAAAAAGAGAAAAAAATGGAATTGCTAGCTATAGAATTGATTTAATGAATAATATTTATCATTTTAATCATGATATAGTAAAAAAATATGCCAAAATAAATATAGAAAAAGTAGATAATAAATTTTCAATGTATCTAATTACTGATGAAAAAGCATGCATGGGAAAAGATTTATATAAATGTGTAGAGGAAAGCATAAAAGGTGGAACTAAGATTGTTCAAATTAGAGAGAAGGAATTAGGAACAAAAGATTTTCTTGATAGGGCACTGAAAATTAAAGAAATATGCAAAAAATATGGAGTAACTATGTTGATAAATGACAGAATAGACATAGCTCTTGCAGTAGATGCAGATGGTGTTCATTTAGGGCAATCTGATATGCCAATCCAAATAGCTAAAAAACTCATAGGATATAATAAAATAGTCGGTATTTCAGCAGGTAATATAAATGAAGCTAAGGAAGCTGAAAAAAATGGTGCTGATTACATAGGAGTAGGAGCCGTATTTTCTACATCTACAAAAAAAGATGCAGATGCAGTAGAAAAAGAAACTTTGAAGAAAATAGTAGATGAAGTTAGTATTCCAGTTTTTGCTATAGGTGGAATAAATGTAGAAAATATGGATTACTTGAAAGGAACTAATATAGATGGTATATGTGTAATATCTGATATATTAAAAAATAATGATTGTAAAAAAAGAACTGAAGAACTTGTAAATAAATTTAATCAAATAAAATAAATTTAGTGTGAAGATTAAAGTACATTATAAAATTATATTATAAAAATATAAGAATATATAAAGCTTAAAACAAAATTTCAATGAGAATTGTATTTTGTCAAAATAAACAAAAATCTTGGAGGTAAGTTTAATGTATAAGACACAGATGGAAGCTGCTAAAAAAGGCATTTTAACAGAAGAAATGAAGAGAGTTGCTGAAAAGGAATACATGGATCCTCAGCTGCTTATGAAGAAGGTTGCTGAAGGTAAAATTGCAATTCCAGCAAATAAAAATCATAAAAATTTAAAAGCAGAAGGTGTAGGAGAAGGTTTAAGCACTAAGATAAATGTTAATTTAGGTATATCAAGAGATTGTCCTAATGTAGACAAAGAATTGGAAAAAGTTCAAAAAGCAATAGAGATGAATGCTGAGGCAATAATGGATCTTAGCTCATTCGGAAAAACAGAAGAATTTAGAAAAAAACTTGTAAATATGTCAACTGCAATGATAGGTACAGTTCCAGTTTATGATGCCATAGGATTTTATGACAAAGAGTTGAAAGATATTACAGCAGATGAGTTTCTAGATGTTGTGAGAAAGCATGCAGAAGATGGTGTTGATTTTGTAACTATACACGTTGGTATGAATAGAGAAGCCATGGATGTATTTAAAAGAAATAAAAGAAAGATGAATATAGTATCTAGAGGTGGTTCTCTTATGTATGCTTGGATGGAATTAAATAATGCTGAAAACCCTTTCTATGAAAGATTTGATGAGCTTCTTGAAATATGCCAAGAGTATGATGTTACTTTGAGCTTAGGAGATGCTCTTAGACCAGGTTGTTTAGCAGATTCAACTGATGCAGACCAGATAAAGGAGTTAATAACTCTAGGAGAACTAACTTTAAGAGCATGGGAAAAGAATGTTCAGGTAATAATAGAGGGACCAGGCCATGTTGCAATTGATGAAATAGAAGCAAATGTAGTACTTCAAAAGAAACTTTGTCATGGAGCTCCTTTCTATGTTCTAGGACCGATAGTAACTGATATAGCACCGGGATATGACCATATAACATCAGCTATAGGTGGTGCAATAGCAGCAGCTGCTGGTGTTGACTTTTTATGCTACGTTACTCCAGCAGAGCATCTAAGATTACCAAACTTAGAGGATATGAAAGAAGGTATTATAGCTACTAAAATAGCAGCTCATGCGGCTGATATAGCCAAGAAGATTCCTCATGCAAGAGATTGGGACAATAAAATGGCTCAAGCTAGACATAAATTAGATTGGGAAGAAATGTTTAATCTTGCTATAGACGAAGAAAAGGCGAGAAGATATAGAAAAGAATCAACTCCTCAGCATAATGATACTTGCACTATGTGTGGTAAAATGTGTTCAGTGAGAACTATGAACAAGGTTATGCAAGGAAAAGATCTAAATATACTAAGAGAAGATTAATAGAATTTTAAATTTAACGTTGATAGCTGTTATTTTTCTGCAGTTTAGAAAATATAATAGTTGTCAACGTTATATTTTTTTATATCAATTTGAAGTTATATTAGGCAATACTATAAAATTATTAAATCGCATAAAAATTAGAAGTATAGATTTTTATTTTAAAAAGTTGTATAATACGACTAAGGAATGATGATTTAAAAATCAAATGAAATTATGATTTGAGCAGATGAGTGTGGGTAAAAATATAAAATATAGAAAAGAGATATTTTGTATTGTAGAGTTGTATCTGATATGTGAAAGGAGCATAGAAATGAGTGAATTTATAATTGCGATTCACGTATTAGTATTTTTGGCTCACGATAAGAAATCAAGGTCGAGCGAAGAACTTTCAGAGAATTTATGCACTAATCCTGTTAGAATAAGAAAGGTAATGGCTAAGTGTAAAAAAAGTGGCTTAGTAGTTACTAAGGCAGGCGTAAATGGCGGTTATATGATTTCAAGAGATGGCAAAGATATAAATCTTAGGCAAATATACGAAGCCATAGGAGTACATATTATAGAATCTAAATGGCATTCGGGTGATATAGAGTCAAACTGCTTAATAGCAAGTGGTATGTCAGAATATGTAGATGAATTATTTTCCGACTTAAATGAAGAGGTTGTGAAGTTGCTTGAACTGATTACTTTAGATGCGGTTGAAAATAAATTACGTGATATAAAGAAAAGGAAAGAAAATGGTTAGAATTATAGTGAAAAAGGAAATAAAATGAAATAAAAAAATAGAAGTTCAAAGGCTTCTATTTTTTATTTTTTAAAATGACAAAAGAGAGGTTTTGTGATATTATTAGTAGGGAATACTCTATTTGAGAAAGGGGGCAAAGTATGGCTTCGGGTAGCAAAAAGAACACAAAATATACTTATAAAGGAAATAATAAAAAGGCAGATAATAAATATGCCAATATATTTCAAGATTTAAGTGAAAAAGAAGAAATATATAAATCTAATACTTTAAGTAAAATCCATGAAAAAGAAAATGGAGAAGAAAATAATGAAGGCTCTGAAGAGCTTGTTGTGAGAACAATATCAGCTAAAGAAGCGGAACTTAATGCTAAAAAAAGAAGACAGGCCGCTAAAAACACAAAGAAATTAGCGACTAGAAAATCGTCTCCTGTAACTGAGAGTGCAAAGAAAAATCAGTTTGATAAGCAAGAAAGCATTGAAATGCTTAAAAAACAAAAGCAGGATGCAAAGAATAAAGAGCTTGATGATTTTAAATTATATGACGGACAAGAAAGAGAAGATTTTGAGCTAAACATGCCTTCCTTTGAGGAAAATATTAATTCGTCTGTTGCAAACAATAATATTAAAGATGCAAATATCAACGAATATATGATAGATGAAGATGAGTTTATAAGACAAAAAGCAAGAGAAAGAGCACAGATGGATAAGTCGAAAGTAGAAATATACAAGGAATATTCTGATTTCGAAAAAATTACTCCAAAGAAGGAAAAAAACAAAAAAGATATAGCAAAAGAAAACAAAGACAAATTGAGTGTTTCAAAGCAAAGTGACGATTCAAAAACAAAGATAATAAAAGCTGAAGAAGATGAAAATGCTTATATTGAAGATAAAACTTCGATTTTAGAAGTAGAAAAGGCAGAAGAAAAATCAAAGGCAAGAGAAAGAGAAATAGAAGAAATTTTAAAGCTAAAAGATTCAACTTTAGGTGAAAATAGAAGAACTTCTTCGCCGAAAAGAAAAGAAAATCTAAGTAGGAGCAATAGGAAGAAAGAAAATTCGAATAGAAATAAGAAACAGATAAAAATAAACTATAAAAAGCTTATAATTGTATTAGTAGCGATGATTATTGCTATTTTAGCAATTGCAGCAGGCGTTGAAAAATTAAATAGTAAGACTAGTAAACCAAAAGAAAGTGTTTCTGTAACAACTCCTAAAAAAGAAACTAAGCCAAAAGAGAAGAAGAAAGATACAATAGAAGACAAAAAAAGAAAGCTTGAGGCTATCAGAGATAAGTTAAATGCAGATGAAGCGAAAAGACTTGATTATATAGTGGAAAATATTACTTCATATCCTGAAGAACTAATAGATCAGTTGATTACAAATCATGAAATAGTTGATTTTGTATATAGTTACAAAGATAAGGATAAATACAATGAAAAACCTATAAGATCTGGAATTACATCAAGTTATTATGTTGATGGTGATGTACCACTATTTCTTCAGTGGGATAGAAGATGGGGTTATAGACCATATGGCAAAGAAATGATAGGTCTTACTGGATGTGGTCCTACATCACTTGCAATGGTAATTAAGCATTTTGATAAAAATGCAGATATCAACCCATACAAAGTGGCTAAATATAGTCAAGACAATGGATATGTTTCTAAAGACAATTTCACAAGTTGGAAGCTATTTGAAACAGGTCTTAAAAAATACGGTCTTGAATCTAGAGATGTAGTACCAGTAGAAGCTAAGATGAAGAGAGCTCTAGATAATGGTCAAATATTATTGGTAAGTGTTGAGCCAGGAATTTTTACTCAAAGAGGTCATATAATAGTTATAAAAGGATATAATAAGAATGGCGACTTTTTGATAAATGATCCTAACAGTATAGTGAATACAAATAAAAGCTGGTCATATGATGAGTTGAAAAATCAGATTAGAAAGATATGGGCGATAGGTCCAATTGGTTCTTTCAACACTGAAGATAATTCAAATAATAACAATGAAACAAATAATACAAATGAATCTCAGAGTAATTCTTCAAACTCAAATAACTCAAGTGGAAGCTCTGATGATCCAAGTATAATTCAGGATATAGACTAACCTAACTATAAGCACGCTTAATATAGGTATAAAATTATATTCTAAATCAATATAATTTAGAATATGATAATGAGCTATTGAATAAATATTAAAATAAAGAAAGATACCAGATATTTTTTTAGAAGAAAAATTTTAAGAAAGAAGATTTTTCGTATAAAAAAGTAAGATGGTGTCTTTTTTCTTTGACCTAAAAATATACTAGAAAAAATAAAAAAGCACAAAAAAAATAAGATACAATCTTTTTAAAAATCATCTGAGATACATAAAAAGTGTAAAAAAGGTTCAGAAAAAATGATAAAAATAAAACAATTAGAAAATAATGAATAATGAATAAAAACTTTCAAAAAAAATAGCTCAAAGCCTTTAAATAGGGAAGATTAGCTTGAGATAACGTTTTCAAAAGTATTCAATATATTTAAAAGGAAAGTGTTTTCTAATAAGAGGTATAATAGAAATGAAACTAATAAAAAGTTTTTTAAAAGAGAAAGAGATTTAATAATATAAGAAAAAATTCAACTTAAACTTTAGTTTTATAGAATATCTATAAAATAACAAAATGGTTGTATATACAATATAATAACCTTGACAGCTTTATTATATAAACTTATAATAGATACAAGAGTTAAAAAAATGAATAGTAATTATTCTTTTTATCGTTTTAAACGAAAAAAAATTAAGGAGGAAAGAAATAATTATGAGTAAAAAAAATAGTATGAAAGATATATTTGTATTTGGTTTCGCACTATTCGCAATGTTCTTTGGAGCAGGAAATCTTATATTTCCACCGTATTTAGGTATAATATCAGGGCCAGATTGGTTCACGGCTTTTGCTGGATTTACATTTTCTGACGCAGGTCTTGCATTATTAGCGGTAATCGCCATAGCTTTGTGTCAAGGTAAAATAATGGAGCTGTTTGGAAGAATTGGAAGAATTCCTGCAATTATTTTAAGTTTTGTAGATATAATGTGTGTTGGTCCGCTAATCATAATACCAAGAACAGGGGCTACAACATACGAAATGGGTATTACACCATTGTTAGGAAATAATGTTCCAATAGTAGTGGTTGTAGTAATATTCTTTGCACTGACTTTCTTCTTAACAGTTAGACCGTCAAAGGTTATAGACATAGTTGGACAGGTGCTTACACCATTCCTTATAATTGCTCTTTCTGTAATAATTATAAAAGGAATAATAAGTCCTTTAGGACAACCGATTTCACAACCGATGATAGACGGTATATTTAAAAGAGGTATAGCAGATGGTTATCAGACAATGGACTGTTTCGTTTCAATAGCAGTTGGTTCTGTACTTATGCTTACACTTATGAATAAAGGTTATACTGAGCCAAAGGAACAGGTTAAGGTTCTTGTAAAAGCAGGTTTGATAGCTTGTGTAGGCTTAGGTCTTATATATGGAGGATTAACATATCTAGGTGCAACAGTATCAGGTGTATATAGTATGGATATACAGCAGTCAAAGGTAATAGTTAATATAACTCAAGGATTACTTGGTAATGTTGGTAAGTCGATACTTGCAGTAGCAGTTTCACTTGCTTGCCTTACAACATCAATTGGACTTACATCTGCAACAGCAGAGTACCTTACAATGATGTCAAAGGAAAAGATAAGCTATTCAAAGTTTGTTCTTTTCATATGTATATTTGCTACTATAGTTGCAACAATGGGAGTTACAGGACTTGTTAAATTTGCAAATCCAATACTTTCTATAGTTTATCCGCCTTCAATAGTTCTTATAGTTCTTGCATTTTTCAAGAATAAGATACATAGTGATCTTGTTTATAAATTTGCAACAGGAGCAGCATTCATTATTAGTGCTATGACAGTAATATCAACTAAGGTTCCTGCTCTTGAGTTTATAAATGGATTACCAGGTGGAGATTTAGGATTTAACTGGGTGCTTCCATCAATAATATGTGGAGTAATAGCTTTAGTAATAAGTGGAAATAAAAAGAAAGAAAGTGCTGTATAAATTTTGTGTTAAAAAATAATATTCAGACTATTTGTTGACTAAAATATTTATTCGTTATATAATAAAAGTAAATAATATTAAAATATAATTTTAATTAATCGTAAATATTAATGATTTAATTGCTTTTTTAGCGAAGGGAGTGTTATATATGAAAATTACTAAAATACTTGTTCCCATTGATGGAACAGAAAGAAGTATGCATTCTTTAGATTTTATAAAAGAAATTTACAAGCCCGAAAATATTGAAATCACTATTATGAATGTCAAGGAATTAGTATTTGTAGATGGTATTTCCATGAGTGATGAGATAAAGAATTCAGAAGAGTTCGGAAGAGAACTTCTTGAGCAGGCTAGAAAAGTGATGGATGGTTATAATATTAATCTTTACTTTACTTTTGGATATGCTGGTGATGAAATAGTAAAGCGTGCGAAAGAAAATGAAGATGACATTATAGTTATGACTAAGTCAACAAAAAAAGGGTTAACTAGAATGATAGGATCTTGTACTGCTTATGTATTGAAGCATACGGCATCTACTGTCATGATAATACCAGAATAAATTATGATGATCTAGGACTGCTTTATAGCAGTCCTTTTTTAGAAATAATCTTTGATTTGGATTATTTGTCAAATAGTGTTGAAAAAGAAGATACTGCATTGTAGAGTATTTATTTCACTACGAAATTATCTTGAAGAATAGGAATAAATAGTGGCTATATAAATTTCATTCAATTTTTGTGTATTATTTATTCGACTTAATGTCAAAAATTTATAATTATTTTTTAGTTTTAGTAGGGGGGGGCATAGCCATTACGGATAGGATAGAAAAATAAATTATTCTAATATATATTATGAAAAGCTTGAAAATAGAAGAGTTTAGCGTATATGATTTAGAAAAAAATTTAATAATAGGAAATATTATTATTTTTATGTTTTAAATGTATGAGCTAGGGTATATCTATAATGTGAAAAGAAGAAGTCTTGTTGATAGATATATAGATGCTGAAATAAAAGCTTATAAAATAATTTATATTGACAAGAAAGACCGTGTGGTCTATAATTAATGTTAACAATAATAGTAATGGTTACTATTATTAAAATAAAAAGATAGTTAAAATCTAAGGAGGATGTTAAAATGAGTATCGAATTAAAGGGAACAAAGACAGAAAAGAATTTACAGGAAGCTTTCGCTGGAGAATCAATGGCGAGAAATAAGTATACTTACTTTGCTTCTAAGGCAAGAAAAGAAGGATATAATCAGATAGCTGATATATTATTAGAAACTGCTGACAATGAAAAGGAACATGCTAAGCTATGGTTCAAGGCTCTAGAAGGTGGAGAAATAGGAACTACAGAAGAAAACTTATTAGCTGCTGCAGAAGGTGAAAACTATGAATGGACTGATATGTATGCAGGATTTGCAAAAGATGCTGAAGAAGAAGGGTTTACTGAATTAGCTAGACTATTCAAGGGTGTTGCAGCAATAGAAAAGACTCATGAAGAAAGATATAGAACTTTACTAGCTAACCTTAAAGAAGGTAGAGTATTCGAAAAGGAAGAAGTAGTAGTATGGAAGTGCCAGAACTGTGGACACATACATGTAGCTAAGAAGGCTCCAAAGCTATGTCCAGTATGTAAGCATCCACAGGCTTTCTTTGAAGTAAAGGCAGAAAATTGGAAATAATAAAGCTGAAAAAATAAAAAAGGGTGTATTGTTATGAAGAAATTTTCTAGACAGAGAGAGTTGATTTTAAAGACTGTTCTTAGTAGCAATGAGCACCTAACAGCTGATAATATTTATGATAGATTGAAGGAAAATAATCCTAATCTCAGTTTAGGGACTGTTTACAGGAATTTAACCCAACTAGAGGAACATGGATATATTAAGAAGATAAATATTCCAGGAGATCCTGTTAGGTTTGACGGAAATACTGAAGAACATCATCATTTTATATGTGAAAAGTGCGGAAAAATTTTTGATATAAAAGAGAAAAAAATAGAATATGCTGTAGATAATCTATCTGAGAAAAAGGATTTTAAAGTTAATTCGATTTATTTGATTTTGAGAGGTGTTTGTGATGAATGCAGCTCAGAGTAGTTTAGTTATATAACTAATGTATGAGGAGGTTATGATATGGCAAAGAAAGTATCATTTTATAAATGTAATGTATGTGGTAATATAGTAGAAAAAGTAGTTAACGGCGGTGGACCATTATCATGTTGTGAAGAAGATATGGTTTTACTAGATGCAAACTCTACAGATGCAGCTGGAGAAAAGCACGTTCCTGTTGTTGAAGTATCAGGAAATAAGGTAGAAGTAAAAGTTGGTAGTGTAGAACATCCAATGACTCCAGAACACTCAATCAAGTTTATAACACTTGTAACTGAAAAGACTGTTCAGAGAGTAAATTTACTTCCAAGTGACAAGCCAGTCGCTGAGTTTGCTTTATTAGATGGTGATAAAGTTGTAGCAGCTTATGAATATTGTAATCTTCACGGATTATGGGTTGCTGAAGTTTAATAAACACAGATAAAAAT
>JAHHSS010000017.1 GCA_020025095.1 Peptostreptococcus sp. | reverse complement strand
TTATATAATAGGAATACTTTCAAATATTATTTTATTAGTCGGTGGTATATGTATTATTATCAATCCTTGGATTGCAGCTATATCTCTAGAATTTGTTCTTGGAGTTACTTTTCTTGTTTCAGGAATTGAATATATTATTTTTGCAATAACAGGAAGAAACAACAATAGATCAAATAAAATGTCATTTAGAAATTTAAATTAAGTAAATTCTTCAATAAAGCCCTAGTAAAATATAGCTACTTTTTTTCAAACTACTATATTTTTAGGGCTTTTTATACAACTATTGCTAGTCTTTTAGATATACATTCATATTCAATAAAATATCTATCTTCTATTATTTCTCCGTCAAGATTAAAATCATATTTTTTTTGTGACTCTACTCTTATCTTTTTACCTTTATACACCTTCACGTATTTTTTAAACATTGTATGCCTGCCTAAAGCAATAGAAGGTGATAACAAAATTAATAGTAATTTATTTACATCTACTATATTCACTATGTGAAAAAATTCATCCGAACAATCGCTCCACGGCATAATTTTAATTCCACCTCCATATGCTTTTCCATTTCCAAAGCAGTATAAAATATTTTTAGCTTCTATTTTTCTATCATCTATGTAAATAGATAAATTTTGCTTTTTAAAAACTAATATCGAATAAATTAAAGAAAATAAGTATCCTAGGGACCCACCTAGAATTTTTTTTAATTTTTTTGCTTTTTTTACTGTTAAACAATCTAATCCTATACTTGCTATATTAAGCAAATACTCTCCATTGCTGCTTCTGCCTACATCTACCATTTTTATTTTACCATCAACTATTATATCTATTGATTTTTTCAAGTTTTTAGGATTAGCAAAATTTCTGTAATAATCGTTACCAGATCCAATAGGTAAAATGGCTAAAGAACTCGCAGCGTTTGACTTCAAAATTCCTGTAGCAACCTCATTAAGCGTTCCATCTCCACCAGCTGATACAATAACATCATAATCTTTGGCATTATAAAATGATATTTCTCTACCATGACCTATATACTCTGTAGTTACAAGCTCAACTGAATTTCCATTCTCTTTCAATTTTTCAATAAGTCTTTGTATCCATATTTTTTTGTTGCTTTTTCCAGCCATCGGATTGTAAACTATCAAATACTTCTTCATTTCGTCCCCTCAAAATACTTTATTTTTATTACTTTTTTATTATAGGTTTCTTATCTTTTATTATAAGTCAAAAACTTTTTTTATCTAAATTTATTTCAAAATTTCTTCAAAAAAATTATCTGCTAAAAGGCAAATAATAAATTTTTTCAAATTTCCTTATATTTTATATTTCTTATAATGTATACGCTAAAAATCTGTTACCATTTAATTATAGCTTTATATCATTATATGGTCAATATTTTAGAATTCAAACAAAATAGCGGTACAAGCACAATAATAAATTGATTTTATACCGCTATTTGCATAATTATTTTTTAATATACTTTTTATAATTCAATACCTTTTTCTTTTCTAACTCTTTCTCCAGCCTTGATTACTTCTCCCTTTTCATCATAGAATATTCTTTCACCATTTATAATCTGGTATTTCTCGTGACCCTTTCCAGTAATTAGAATCATATCACCGTCTTCAGCTATACTTAGAGCTTTATATATAGCTTCTGCTCTATCTACTATTTTATATATCTGACAGCTTGAATTTTCATATGACTTTGCAATATCATTTATTATGTCCATCGGATCTTCATTATCTGGATTATCTGTAGTTATAACAGTAATATCACAAAGCTTTGCTGCAACATCGCCTAATTCTTTCCTTCTAATCGCACATCTTCCTCCGATAGAACCAAATAACGATATCATTCTCTTTGGTTTGTACATCAACAATGTGTTCAAAACATTTTCTAAGCTCATCCCATTATGAGCATAATCTACTACTACTGTTGCATACGGAAGCACGGGCAATACCTCTACTCTACCATCTACCTTAGCATTTGATAAGGCCTCAAGCATCCTTTCTTTATCAATTCCGAGATGCTTACATACAGATATTACTGCTAATGCATTATAAATACTGAATTCTCCAGGAGAACAAATTTTTGCATGAGTTTTACTTTCATCCTTATATGTATAATCAAATTCTACACCAAGAATTTTTTCATTTCTTGTAAGCTTTATATTTTCCGCTTTTAAATCACTATCTTTATGTATGGAAAAAGTTGATATGTCACATTTTGCATTATCAATAATGTAAAAAGCATTATCATCATCTACATTTACAATACCATGCTTACATAAGGAAAATAATAAACTTTTACAATGTCTATAGTCTTCAAAAGTCGGATGTTCTTTAGGCCCTATATGATCTGGTGACAAGTTTGTATATATACCTATGTCAAATTGTATATCATTTACTCTATTCATCATCAAACCACTTGAAGAGACTTCCATTGCCACACAGTCAACACCTGCATCTAGCATTTCTTTTATCGTCTTTTGTAATTCATAGCTTTCTGGAGTAGTATTTATTGTTTTGGCCTTTACATCATTATAAAAAACTCCATTAGTTCCTATAACACCAGTATTCATTCCTGATTCTGAAAGAACAGTTTTTATATAATTTGTAATAGTAGTTTTTCCCTTAGTTCCTGTTACTCCTATAACCTTTATTTTTTCAGATGGATTTCCAAAGAAATTAGCTGATATTTTTGATAAAGCACTCCTACTGTCTTTTACTTTTATTCTTATAGAGTCTTCATTTATTTCTACATCTTCATCTACAACAAATACTCTACATCCTTTTTCGTAAGCACTTGCTATAAAATTGTGTCCATCTACTGTTTCTCCTTTTATTGCTACAAATATAGTTTTTTCTTTGGCTTTTCTAGAATCATAAACTATATCATTTATTTCTAAGCTTTCTATATCTAAAAGATTTGAACTTATTTCATATTCAAGTCCTTCAATTATACTGTTAAGTTTCATATTATACACCTCTTATTAAGCTCTATCTTTAAGTTTTCTTCCTGACTTAACTATTGTATTCATTGCTAAAACTTCTGATGAATCAATAAAAAATTCATCAGGCAATTTTTCATCTTTTTTAATTATTGATAATTCTGTACATCCAAGGATTGCACAGTCACATCCATTTTTTTTCAAATCACTAATTATTTCATTAAATACATTCATGTCCGCTTTGTTTCCAGCTTTAACATCTTCGTATATTATTTTCATGACTTTTTTCTGTATATCAGCGTCTGGAACATAAAAATCTACACCTTTTTCTTTACATATATTTTGATAGTTTTGCATTTTTATATTACCAGTTGTAGCTAATATACCTATTTTAGAATGACCTTCTTTTATAGCATAATCTACAGTTTCTTCTATCATATTTAATAGAGGTATTGATACGCTATCATTAATGTCTTTATGAAAATAGTGAGCTGTATTACAAGTCAAGACTAAAAAGTTAGCACCTGCTGCTTCTAGCCTTTTAGCATCCCTCACCAAATAATCAAGAGGAGAATCTTCAGAATCTCCTACTATATATGCAGTTCTATCTGGAGTCGTAGCTCTATTCATTATTATCATATCAACATGATCTTGATCTCTTTTTGCATCTGTCATTTCTACTACCATATCGTAAAAATATACAGTTGCCATCGGCCCTAATCCACCTAAAACTCCTACTGTTAAATTTTCTTTCATCTTTTTACTCCAAACTATTTACAGTATTTTTTGAATTTCTTTTTTTGGTTTATACTATATAGCTTAATGTATAAACTTCTCTTAAAGTTGCCACTTAAATCATACTTATATTCATATGAATGCGCACTTTTTCCACTAGCCACAAGTTTTTTACACTTATCTACAAGTTCTTTGTCCTTTACATATTTGTATACCACTGAATTAGGTATTACATGCCAATAAAATTCATCTTTCTGAACTTTCAATTCCATATCTTTTTCTTTTACTCTATCATCTACAACATATTTTGCAATGTTATTACCTGATGAGGTAACATAGAAATTACTTCTACCTTGTCTTAAATTTATTTCAAATACTTTATATTTTCCATCTCTGTCATCATATTTTATATCAAAATTTGAGAAACCAACATATCCAATTTCTTCAAGGAAATTTTTGTACTTATTTAATAGTTCTTCATCATATTGAGTAATTATCGCAGCATGATTACCTATTCCCTTAGGAGTATGCTCCTCCAACAAAACATGACCTAGACACATCATTTTAACTTTTCCAAATCTATCCGAGTAGCATGTAAGAACTCTCATATGATCATCCTCACCTGGTATAAAATCTTGGACTATCATACTTTTTTCATAACCATGTGAATAAACTTCATTTATTATTTTATTAAACTCTTCCTCTGAATGAGCTATATAAGCCTTGTTCATTCCCTCAAATGGATTTTGGAAAAATGAAATACTATCAGAAGCTTTAACTATTACTGGATACTTAAATCCAAACTCTCTTGTTTGGTCACCCCTATTATATATATATGTCTTTGGATAATCCAAACCATATTTTTCACACACCTTGTAAAAAGATTCTTTTTCTACAAGTTTATTTTTTAAATCAGAATCTATGTAAGGCACTATAAACTTTTCTTTTAACTCATCCTTATGGTCGATTATAAGTTCAGCATACTCATCTGTACAGCCCATAAGAATTAAAACTTCATCATCGCCATGCTTATCTGCTTCTTCTAGTAAAATTTTTACAAATTTTGCTTCATCGTTAATTTCAGGAGTTTCTCTAAAATCTATAAATTTACTGTGATTTGTAGCCCCTAAATAATATCTGCCAAAAGCTATTGAAGTAACCCCATATTCTTCGTGAAATGCTCTTGCAACACTATAGCAATTTAAGTCACCTCCGCATAAAATTGGCTGTATTTTTTTATTTTCCATATTATTTGTCCACCTCTTTTTTATTATTAACATAAAGCTTTAATGCTATTTTTTATATATTAAACTAAATCGATTAATTATATTAACATATTTACAATCGAAATAATGCCTCACTATTAAAAGGCACATAATAATAATATATTATAATTATAATATTTGCAAGGTTAATAGTTATAAACTGCAGTTATTATAAGCTTCTTATTATTGTTTTTAAAATTAAAATCATATTTTATTTTTACTTAAAATTAAGCATTCTTTTTTTTATCAGTATAGTTTTGTCGCATTTCATTAAACGCTTTTTTCCTCTTGTTTTCTTTAATATTAGGAAAAGCTTTTAAAAGCCTTTTTTCTCCCCTAACTGGCTTGTTATGTATATAAGCCTTCTTTCTGTTTAATTCTTCTATAGTGTATCTGCTATTATTTGCAAATAATTTATTTCCATATATTGAGTCAGATAGTTTGTTCATTTTTTCGACAGCCTTACTATCTGAGTTAAATTCTTGTGTTGATACACTTTTGGAAATGTCTTCTTTAAATTTAGCAATATTTTCTTTTCTTTCTCTTTTTGCCTCTATTGTCTTATTTTTTCTCTCAGCTTTCTTCTTTTCAATATTTTCTATTACTGGTTGGCTCTTTTGTGCTATTTCTAAAGTTTTTTCAGTTACATTTTCACCAATATAATCACTAATGTTGTGAATTTCTTTTTGTAAATCTTCTAATAGCTCTAGCTTTCTATTCATTTTATTTATTGAATTTACAGTAACAAATGCATCTATAAACATTGCAATAATAAATATGACATTTGCGATTAAAATAAGCTCTGTGCTGAATATATTAACAAAACTTCCTATCAATTCTTGTATATCTCTTATAAGCATTATTCCGCCTATCCCCCAATAAACTGAGAATTGCAGACACACATACCCGCCTATATTGTATGGAACATCTGAGTAATCCCACCATCTTTTATGAAATAGTTTATCAAGAGCTAAGCCTGCAATATATTCTAAAAATGTACATAATATCGCAGAACCGATAAATAGCAAAAATAAATTGTTCTTTATTGGTTCCAAGATGCATATAATAATTACTGCACCAAATCCATATATCGGGCATACAGGACCAGCAAGCATACCTCTGTTTATAAATTTACCACATTTAAGGGCATGAAATGCCACTTCAAGAACCCATCCTAAAAACGAGTATATAAAAAAGTACATTATCATTTCTTCTAAACTTCTGTTAAAAATAATATGCATAACCCCTCCATAGACATACGTCTTTAAATACATTTAAACCTGAATTTTTAAATTTGATTACGCTTTATTATACCATAATTTTAATTTTTTTTCTTCTTATAGACTATTTTTATCATTTATTCATTATGATTCCAATAATCTTACACTTTTTTACTAAGAAACATTGTATTTTTTTAAGTAAATTAAAAAATATTTGCTTATAAAATATAATTTCCCTTTGATTTTTTTATATATATGTATTAATATACTCAATATAAACTATATTTGATTTTTATTATTAGATGAGTCTAAAATATTTTTATGAATATTAAGCATCTAATATACAGAGGAGGAAAAAATGGAAATAATACTTGCAAGTAAATCCCCTAGGAGAAAGGAGCTTCTTGAAATGTGCAAAATTGATTTTTTCACAGAGGCTTCTGAAGTTAATGAAGAAGAAATAGAGAGGACTCTATTTTCTTCTAGTAAAAGTAAATCTATGTTTGAAAAGGCAGAGTTGTTAACTTTGTCGTTAGCTTATAATAAAGCTTTAGTTGTTTCTGAAAATAACCCTAATAAGATTGTTATCGGTTCTGATACAATAGTTGTAAGTGATGATGAAATTCTAGGAAAGCCGAAAAATCATGAGGATGCATACCGAATGCTCAGAAAACTTTGTGGCACTAAGCATCGAGTCTATACCGGAATAAGTATTGTAAATAATGAAAAAGAACTTGAAAGTTTTGCATCTTTCACAGAAGTAGAATTTTTTGAGTATGATGAAAATATGGAAAAAATTATAAATGATTATATTATAAGCGAATCCCCTATGGATAAGGCCGGCGCATATGGTATTCAAGATATGGGTGCACTTTTAATTAAAAATATTTTAGGAGATTATTATACTGTGATGGGACTTCCTATTTCCAAGCTTTATAGAATACTATTGAGTTATCAAAAATAAGAAAATTAATTATATGTTTTTATTTAATATGCCTTTATATTTTAATACATTACAAATTTTCATTGTAATCAATATCAAATATTGTATAATCAAAACCCCTCGGAGTAAACTCCGAGGGGTTTTTTATCAAATCATAACTTTTTTATCACGAACTATTGCTAGCTTATGAAAACATTAGTTAGTTAATTACTTTCCTTCAGCCATTCTCTTATAGCTTTCATATCTTTCCTTAGCATTCTGTTCAGCCATTGCGAATAATTCTTCACTTTCTTCTGGGAACATCTTAGCTATTGCAGCATATCTGTTCTGTCCCATGATGAATTCTCTGAATGATTCAGTTGGTTCCTTAGAATCAAGGATAAATGGATTCTTACCTTGAGCCTTAAGCTCTGGGTTGAATCTGTATAGGTGCCAGTATCCACACTTAACAGCATCTGCTTCGTTTTCTACTGATTTACCCATACCCTTCTTAATTCCGTGGTTTATACATGGAGCGTAGCAGATTATTAGAGATGGACCATCATGTCTTTCAGCTTCTATTAATGCCTTTAAGAACTGGTTCTTATCTGCACCTATAGCAACCTGAGCAACATATACGTTTCCGTATGTAGCTGCCATCATACCTAAATCTTTCTTCTTAGATCTCTTACCAGCTGCTGCAAACTTAGCCATAGCCGCCACTGGAGTAGCCTTAGAAGACTGACCACCTGTGTTAGAGTAAACTTCTGTATCAAATACAAGAACATTTACATCTTCTCCTGATGCTAGAACGTGATCTAATCCACCATAACCGATATCATATGACCAACCGTCTCCACCAAGTATCCATTGAGATCTCTTAACGAAGTAATCCTTTAAGTCAACTAATTCCTTAACTATTTCAGTATACTTACCTTCTGCAGCATACTTGTCAACTAACTTAGTGAATGCTTCACTTGTAGCTATAGTAGTGTCACCATTGTACATATTGTCTATAAATTCAACTACAACTGCCTTTTCAGCTTCATCTGTAACAAGTTCTACTAAAGCCTTAGCTAAATCTTCAACCTTGCTTCTTAACTGACTAACAGCTAGGTGCATACCATATCCGTATTCAGCATTGTCTTCGAATAGTGAGTTTGCCCAAGCTGGACCCTTACCTTCATGATCATATGTGTAAGGAGTTGATGGAGCTGAAGCACCCCATATTGAAGAACATCCTGTTGCATTTGCAACCATCATTCTTGTTCCGAATAACTGAGTAGCTAGCTTCATGTAAGCAGTTTCTCCACAACCAGCACATGCTCCTGAGAACTCAAGAAGTGGTTGTCTGAACTGAGAACCCTTTATAGTAGTAGCTGGCATAACATTTGGCTTAGCAGATACCTTAGAGAAATCTGTTGCGAAATACCAGTTAGCTTCTTCTAATTCCTTCTGTTCTTCCATTGGCTTCATAACTAGTGCCTTAGTCTTAGCTGGACATATATCTGCACAGTTTCCACATCCTGTACAGTCCATAGCTGATACCTGAATTCTGTACTGTAATCCTTCTAATCCCTTACCTACAGCCTTCTTAGTTGCAAATCCTTCTGGTGCATTAGCAGCTTCTTCTTCTGTAAGTAGAACTGGTCTTATAGCAGCATGAGGACATACTACTGAACACTGGTTACACTGGATACAGTTGTCTATCTGCCATTCAGGAACATCAACAGCTATACATCTCTTTTCGTATGCAGCTGTACCTGCTGGGAAACGACCATCTATATTTTCATCAAACGCTGAAACTGGTAGACTATTACCTTCAACAGCAGTCATAGGTCTTAATATGTTCTTTATGAATGCTGGTTCATTAGCTTCAACCTTTTCTTCATCTACTGCGTCAGCCCAAGATGCAGGAACATCTATCTTAACTAGAGCGTTTATACCCTGATCAACTGCTTCACAGTTCATGTTTACAACCTTGTCACCCTTCTTACCGTAAGTCTTCTTTATAGAATCCTTTAGGTACTTAACAGCTTCAGCTTCTGGTATTATTTCAGCTAGCTTGAAGAATGCTGACTGACAGATCATATTTATTCTATTTCCTAGTCCTATTTCCTTAGCTATATTAACAGCATCTATAGTATAGAACTGAATATCATTTCTTGCTATATATCTCTTAAGAGCAGCTGGTAAATGAGTATCTAATTCTTCTGGTGACCAGATAGTATTTAGAACGAAGTTACCACCCTTTCTTAATCCCTTAATTACATCATACTGATATACATATGATTGCTTATGACATGCAATGTAATCTGCTTCATCTAATAAATAAGTAGATCTTATTGGAGTATCACCGAATCTTAGGTGTGACATTGTTACACCACCAGACTTCTTAGAGTCATAGTCAAAGTAAGCCTGAACATACTTATCAGTGTTATCACCTATTATCTTGATAGCCTGCTTGTTAGCACCAACAGTACCATCTGAACCAAGACCCCAGAACTTACATCTTACTGTACCTGGCTGAGCTATCTTTATTTCTTCCTTAGCAGTTATAGAATGATTTGTTACGTCATCTACTATGCTTAGAGTAAATCTATCCTTTGGAGCATCTGAAGTTAAGTTTTCAAACGCAGCCATTAAGTCAGTTGGTATAGTATCCTTTGATCCTAATCCGTATCTACCACCTATTATCATAGGAGCATTTTCCTTACCATAGTATATATCTTTTACATCTAAGTACAGAGGTTCACCGTTTGCACCTGGTTCCTTAGTTCTGTCTAGTACAACTATTCTTTCTACAGTGTTTGGCATTGCCTTTAAGAAATGTTCTACTGAGAAAGGTCTGTAAAGATGTACCTTAACTAAACCGTACTTTCCACCTCTAGCATTTAATACGTCTATTAATTCTTCTGCAGCTTCAGTAACTGATCCCATAGCTACCATTACATACTTAGCATCTTCTGCTCCATAGTAATCAAATAATCCATGCTTTCTACCAGTTAATTCAGACATCTTTTCCATATACTTTTCAACTATGCCTACCATATCGTCATAGTACTTGTTAGATGCTTCTCTTGTCTGGAAATATATATCTGGGTTCTGAGCTGTACCCTTAGTGAATGGGTGGTTTGGAGATAACGCACTATCTCTGAATTCCTTAACTGCGTCAAAGTTTAATAACTTAGCGTAGTCTTCATTTTCTAATAATTCAACCTTCTGAATTTCATGTGAAGTTCTGAAACCATCGAAGAAGTGGATGAATGGTAACTTACCTTCTATAGCTGCATAGTGAGCTACTGGTGCTATATCAGCAACTTCCTGAACTGAACCAGATGCTAATAAACAACATCCTGTCATTCTAGCTGACATAACGTCCTGATGATCACCGAATATTGATAGAGCCTGTGATGCAAGAGCACGAGCTGAAACATGGAATACACCTGGTAATAATTCACCAGCACACTTATACATGTTTGGTAGCATCAATAATAGACCCTGAGATGCAGTGTAAGTAGAAGTTAATGCCCCAGCAGATAATGATCCGTGGAATGCACCTGCTGCACCACCTTCAGATTGCATTTCTACAACTTTTACAACCTGTCCGAAGATATTCTTTCTTCCCTGTGATGCCCATTCATCAACAACTTCTGCCATTGTTGAAGAAGGAGTGATTGGGTAAATAGCAGCTACATCTGTAAATGCATAAGATACATGAGCAGCAGCTGTATTACCATCAACTGTTTTCATAAATTTAGCCATGATTTAATTCCTCCTTAAGAATTACAATTGTTTAATTATAATGTTTCTTGTATACAATATAAAATAAATTGCCTAACACAACAAAATTACAATTTATTTTATTGAAAAAATAAATTGTTTTTAAAAATCCAGAGCAATTCATTCAATATTTATTGATAACAATTTTAATTGAAAATACCTCAGTAACTAATTTCCTCTTCATGTGATTTTCAACTGTCGACTTAATTATACTAAAAATAATAAAAAAAATCAACTTAGTTATTCTTTTTATTTTTAAAAGTTATTTTATATTTTTTTTATAAGATTTAATATAAAAAACGAATTTTAGAAATAAAAATCAAGTTTATTAGCTTTTTTTTAATTTTTTCTAATTTGACACCCTTTTAATCTAAATTTTATCAATAAAAAAAATTCCCTCATTCTGTTTAAGACTTAATTTAAAAAGCACTTTTTGCTATTTTTTATATTGATTCCTTTTTTTATTATATTTCATCCTTGTTTTTTATAAAAACTAAAAGTATATCATCAAGTTTTTCTTTATCTTCTGCAAAATCCATTATCTTTTCTTTTACATTACTCAAAGTTTTTTCCTTATTGTTCTTACTATTATCCAATAAAAACGCTGTTAATTCCTCTATTCCAAACTCTTTGCCTTCGCTGTCTTTCATTTCTAGTATCCCATCTGTGAAAAAACATATTTCCTTTACATCTGACAAATTATAGTCTATTGATTTATAAGAAACTTTTTCCATTATTCCTATTGGAAGACCTCTTTCTCCTTCTTGATCATTAATTATTGTATTATCATTTGATATTATTATCGGGAAATAATGGCCCGCATTGGCAATAGAAAGTTTTAAATTATTCTTATCAAAAACTCCTACTATCGTTGTAGCATATATTCCCATTTTATCAAATTCATTATATAAATAATCATTAATTTGTTTTAATATTTCTCCAGGATTATCTATATGCCTTGAGAGTATTTCAAATGCTCCTTTTATGATTGCTACTATATAATTTGAAACAATACCATGTCCCATAACATCAGCTACAATAAATACTATTTTATCTCCTAAATCAATAGCATTATAGAAATCTCCCCCTACTAACCTAGAAGGTCTGTGGTAAAAATACATTTTATTGTCTGAAAAAACATCTATATCACTAGTACTATTCATAATTAAACGTTGCTGTCTTTTCAACATAGATAAATCATTTTCAATTTCTTTGTATCTTTCTTCACTTAAATAATACTCATAATTTATTATACTGTTTTTAATTTGCTTTGACAAAATTGACATTGTATTTTCATCATCTGTATTATATTCTGAATTTCCTCCACAAAAAACTACAAGTTCACTGCTTGAATCTATAACAACTTTGGTAAACATATAGTGTTTTATTTTCTTTTCTCCTATATTTATTTCGCAGTTATTTGCAATTCCAAACATACTTTTAGAATTCGTTATTTGTGGCATAATAGCATTAATTCCATTAATACTATCCTCTGGGCATGCAATACCTACTTTTTGTCCTACTATTTTCCCACTATCATCAATATTATATACATTTATCATTGCATATTCACTGTTGGTAGTTTCTGCTATTACGCAAGACATTTTCTTCATATAGTAGTAAATATCTTTTGTAGAATATAACATCCTAGACCCTTTATTTATATTGGAAATAGAGTTCCTAAGTTTATTTATCAACTTATTGATATCCTTATTTTTTTTAGTAGTAGAAATCGAAAGCGACATAAGTGATGCAACTTGCGACATAAAATCTATATCCTTTTGGTCAAGTTCATCTTCTTTTTGAAGGTAGCAAGTCATAAAACCTACTGTTTCATTGTTTATTACAAATGGTAGCACAACACGACCTACATAGTCTTCTTTTTTAGCCATTTCTTCTTCTCCAACAGCTCTTTCATCTTCAAATAAATTTTTTACAATAACTATCTTTTTTTCAAAAACAGCTTCGTGTATGTACTTAGGGTAAAGAGAAAAATCAATCTTTGAGCCGTATTCCTCATTTTTAGGAAATAATTTCGGTATATAATCCAAAGTTGCTGAACATACTAGATGAGAATAATTGTAATCTTTGTTATAAAATAGATTTACGCATGCTTTTGTTGGATGGACAACTTTAAGCATCTTATTTATTACAAGATCTTTAATTTCAAAAAAATTGTCTGATCCTGTTACTATTTCTGATATTTCAACAAGATTTTTCATTCTTTTTACATCGTTCATAAGCTAACCTCCGTATCAATATATAAGTTTAATTATACTATATTGTGAATATTTTGGGTAGTATTTTCATAATAGTTATTATTTCTTATACTTGCAATAAAAAAATCATCCTAAATATATATTAATTTCACTTTTTTCAAAATTTTTACATATATCAAACATATTTATCTAAAAGATAGATTTTTAATTTATTATGTAGTATACTTATATTAGAGGTGATTCGGATGAAATTCTTACAATTGAATTTAGACGCACGTTATAGAATCTATGCTCAAACAAAGAAAGTATTACGCAAATACCAAAAAGGTATTATTTCAGGGAAGCTTACGTCAGAACAATTTGTTAACAATATGTTGAAAGATGAAGCTATGTTAGGTATATTGAAAGATATCAATGTTTCTATATCTGAGTTTAGATTCCCTTACCGTGAATACGTAGATACGTTAATTGAAATACAGAATGAGAGTATGCTTAAAAGAAAAAATAATTCAAAATACTATACTCAAAAAGCATCTTGTTCTAGTATCTTCAAGTTAAATGATACCCTACTTAATTGTGGGTACGATTTATCTATTCCTGCTAAATACTTAACTCAGTGGGATATAGATTGTATAGAAAAATTTGTTAAAACTGGAAATATTGATTTAGGCAATGAGAAAATATTTAATTATGTTGTAAAACATAATTTATAGTTTTTCTCTTAAATATTTTCCATAAATTAAGGATTTATTTTTCTTAACTATTTAATGATTTTTAAAGGGTCGAAACTCGACCCTTTTTTATTTTTTTAATTCTATTTTGCTGATGAACTGCCTGCAAGATACCCTGTAGAAAAAGCTGCTTGTAGATTATACCCTCCTGTATAAGCGTCTATATCGATTATTTCTCCAGCAAAGTACAAACCTTCTATCTTTTTTGATTCCATTGTACTCGGATTTATTTCTTTCACTTCAATACCTCCAGAAGTAACAATTGCTTCTTCTATCGGTCTTATTTTTTTTATATCAAACCTTATATTTTTTATGCACTCTATAAGCCTAGTTCTTTCAACTTTAGTAATTTGATGTACTACCTTATGTCTATCTATCTCGCTTAAATCAATTATAAAATCAATCATTTTTTTAGGTAGCAATTCGTTGAGTGCGTTTTCAAAATTTTTATTCATGTATTTTTTAAAATCTCTTTGTATTCTCAAATCTAATTTTTCTTTTGATAAAGCTGGCTTTAGGTCTAAAGTTATATGATAAGAATTTTTTTGGCTATCTTCTATATAGCAACTAGCAGACTTAATCACTGGTCCATCTATCCCATAATTTCTAAATTCGAGTTCTCCAAAATCTTCATATATTTTTTTATTATTTTCATATAAACTAATTCCTATATTTTTTAAATTAAGACCTATCATTTTCTTTTGAGGTAGCTCCGATGTTTCAAGGCCAACAAGTGCTGCTTTTAACCTTGTAACACTATGCCCCAATTTAATTGCCATGTCATATCCATCTCCTGAAGAACCTGTTAATGGATAACTCAAGCCTCCTGTAGCTATTATAACTGAATCATAAAAGATTTTTTTTCCACTGCTAAGTTTTATTCCTTTTACTTTACCATCTGAAACAATAATTGAATTAACTTTTTTATTAAACTCAAGTTTAACTCCTGCATCTTTTAGCATTTTTTCAATTGTAAGAACAACATCTATAGCTTTATCGCTATCGGGAAAAACTCTATTACCTCTTTCGACTTTCATTTTTAGACCGTAGTTTCTAAAAAGCTCCATTAAATCGTCATTTGTAAAAGAATATAAGGCACTGTACATAAAGTTACCATTTCTGTATATATTAGAAATAATATCCTCTAAATCTGAAGCATTAGTAATATTGCATCTCCCTTTTCCAGTTATTCTTAATTTTCGCCCTATTATATTATTTTTTTCAAAAATAGTAACATCAGCTCCGGATTTCGATGCAAAATATCCAGCTAAACTTCCTGCTGCTCCTGCTCCTATTATTGCTACTTTTTTCATTATATCACCTATTCCTATATAATATTTTTCTCTTGCTTTAATCTATCCAAGCAAAATGTCTACATGCATTTTCTATACCATCTTTATCTGCATCTGTTGTAACATAGTCGGCTATAACTTTTAAACTTTCTACAGAGTTTCCCATAGCTATTGAGGTCCATTCTGGTCTAAACATTTTGATATCATTTGTATTATCTCCAAACACTACTATATCTTCATCTTTAATTCCCATAATTTCTTGTATTTTTTTTATACCTTTAGATTTGTCATCTGCTTCTATAATAATATATTCATCATGATACCTGGTATAACTTACATTTTTTAATTCTTCTATACTTTTTTCAGTTTCTATGTCCAAATATGCAAATCCTTTGTATATAGAATTAATTTTTCTAAAATCCAAATTTTTATCAACCTTACTTATCATATAATTAGGTATTTTTATTACCTTTTTCATAGCGCTAGGAAAAATTTCATCTTTTGTATACCACACTCTTTCATCATCTATACAAATACTCCATGGTATGTTTTTTTTATCAAAAATATCTAAAATTCTATCCATCATATTTTTGTCTAATGCTTCAACTTCTCTTTTTCCATCTACAACGATTCCGTTTCCTCCATCAGTTACCATAGTATCTATTCCAAATTTCTCGCAAAACTCTACTGTCATAGAATACATTCTTCCAGTCGCAATACTTATAAAATGTCCTTCTTCCTTGAGTTTTTTTAATGTTTTTTCAGTAGAAATCGGAATATACCTAGGCATACCGACTGCTATTGTACCGTCAATATCAAAGAAAAAATACTTTTTTTTACCCATAATATCACTCCTTATAACTCGGCTTGTAAAAATTATTTCTATTTGAAATTTGATCTACAAATTTTATAAAAACTAAAAAGACATGGCAACAAATGTGAAACTACAAATGTACCATGTCATAATCTCATTATAGTATTTAAACTTCTTCTACTATAGCAATATATGGAAGATTTCTGTATTTTTCATCATAGTCTATTCCATAACCTACTATAAACTTGTCCTCAATTTCAAAGCCTACATAATCTACATTTATATGAACTTTTCTTCTTTCTGGTTTATCAAGAAGAGTACATAACTTTAAGCTCTTTGGATTTCTAGTCATTAAAGTGTCATATAGATTACTTAAAGTAGCTCCTGAGTCTATGATATCTTCCACTATAAGAACATTTTTACCTTCAATATCTACATCAAGATCCTTAAGAATCTTTACAGTTCCTGAAGAAACTGTTCCACTACCATAGCTTGATACACTCATAAAATCAATATTTACATCCAACTTTATCTCTCTCATAAGATCTGCAACAAATACACTGGCTCCTTTAAGTATGCCTACAAGAAGTATATCTTGTCCTTCATAATCTTTTTCAATTCTTTCGGCAAGTTCTTTCACTTTTAATTTAATTTTTTCTTCACTTAATAATGTGCCTGCTAATTTATACATTTTTCCTCCAGTTTCCTTTAAAATTAATACCTATATTTTCACACTTCATAAAAAATCTAGTAACTTCTTTACAAAATGGAAAGAAGTTACTCAATTTTTATATACACTATAATAGATGTATTCCTGCCTTAGCACAATCACTTATCATTCTCTTAGGCCAAATTCCAACTTGAACTTCACCTATATGAGCTTTTCTAAGGAAGAACATACAAATTCTTGACTGACCTATTCCTCCGCCTATTGTATATGGCAATTCTCCATTTAACAAGGCTCTATGATAGTCTAAATTCTTTCTTTCTTCTGCTCCTGCTATTTCTAACTGTCTTTCTAGGGATTCTTCATCTACTCTTATACCCATTGATGAAAGCTCTATAACATCATCAAGAACTGGATTGTAGAATAAGAAATCTCCATTTAAATCCCAATCATCATAGTCTGGGGATCTTCCGTCATGCTTTTCTCCAGATTCAAGTGATTTCCCAATTCCTGTTAAAAATACTGCCTTATGTCTTTCTACTATTTTTCTTTCTCTTTCTTTAGGAGTTAAATGTGGCCATTCATTCTCTATTTCCTGAGTAGATACAAAAGTTATTTTCTCAGGAAGTAGCGCTTCAAATTCAGGATACAGGCTCAAAATATACTCATCTGTTCTTTTAAAAACACTATATATTTTTTCTACTATCCAAACTAACTTTTCATAAGTTCTATCGTTTTTTTCTATTTTATATTCCCAATCCCACTGATCTACGTAGAATGAGTGTATGTTATCAAGTTCCTCATCTTTTCTTATAGCATTCATATCTGCATATATACCTTCATACATCGGTATATTATATCTTTCTATAGCCACTCTCTTCCATTTTGCTAAAGATTGAACTATCTCTGCTTTTTTATTTAAAAAAGGAACATTAAAACTAACTGGTTTTTCTATCCCATTTAAGTTATCATTTGTTCCAGATTCAGGTAATACAAACAGCGGTGAAGAAACTCTTAATAAATTCAATTCTTCACTAAGTTCCTTTTGAAAATAATCTTTTAATTTTTTTATTGCCTTTTGCGTTTCTAGTACATCAAGATCACACTTGTAATCTTTTGGTATAATCATAACCATATTTAAACTCTCCTAATAATTTATTTTAGTTACAACAATAGTTACAACTAATCTTTAATATAATATTTGATCAACATCTATAATTTTGTAGTTTCCTACTCCCTTATACTTGTTGATAAAACCACATCCTGTCTTATTCCTAAAATTCGAAGTATTTTCTAGAAATACAGAATTATATGCCTTTTTGACACTTATTTTTTTTGATTTTAAAAGCTCTCCTACATCTGTCGCTATTTTCATAGTATAAAATTCCGGTTTATATGCAGTAGCCCCAATCCTTCTCTCCATATCTGAGCTTAATTTTATAAAAGCTCCAATTTGAGAATTCATCCAGATATAATCTCTTGCTTGCCTTGTTACATACTTTAAACCATAAACTTTCATTAAACTTGGAGATATATTTTTATCCGAAAACTCTGATATAAAGAACTTTTCATCCAACACCTTAGATGCTAATATTTCATCAAACGCCTTATTAAAAGTGTAAATATTAATATCCTCACCATATTTTTTTACTAAAGCATCGATATTATCAGAAACAAATGCTTTTGCCTGATATATATTATCAGATTCTGGTATCTTTACTTCTTCTATTGGTATTCCTATTTTTTTACCTTCATTTTTCATACCTTCTAAAAGTTCCATTTTTTTCTTGTCTTTAAAATCACTCTCGTCTATAAAATATACAAACCTTTCTGCTCCTAAGGATTTTGCCAAATCGACAATTCTTTCACCATGGCTAAAATCGCCAGTTTTAAAATTAAGGTCAAAAGATTTAATAATTTTTTTATCATCCTCATTCAAATCCGATGATATCATCAAAATATCCTTTCTATCTTTCTTTAGTTTCTTTACTTTGTCTGCTAAACCAGCTTTATTAGCTGAAACTATAAGAACCTTAGCCTCTTTATCTTTTTTTATTTTATCAAATATTTCGTCAGTTTTTTTATTGTTTTGAAAATCGGATGGAAGAATATAATGTTCTACATAACTTTTATATTTAGGATTATTAAATCTTTTATATTCATTATCCATTTTTTCTTTGTTTGCAGCTTCAAAAGCTGAATTATTTTCTCTTTCGTCTTGAGTTACTATTATTGTCTTTATATCCGCATCCTTTGCATCTTCTAGTATTTCTGCCTTTTTTTTATTATCTTTCTGACCACATCCTACTAGAAATACTATCAAAAACAGAAACGATACGGACACCGTAATTATTTGCTTAAAAAATTTATTCATATCTACCTCCATTAATAAATTCTAGGAGTAACAAGAAGATTTCTTGAATATCCTAGAGATAAACCAATGTCCTTTGGAAGTATAGAAAGTTTTAAGTTCCTATTTCCTCTAGCAATTACTGACACATCTCTATAGCACTCTTCTATCATATAATTTTTTTCATACATGAATTTTGCTATCTCTATTGTAAGTTCAGATGGTATACTATCTATTCCTTCTGATATACCTGCTATTTTTCCATTTAAATTATACTGTTTTAGTTTTTCTGATACCTTTGAATCAAACTTTTCTCTCGAAAGTTTTTTATAATCATCTGACATATTTAAAACTTCTGCGAGAAGTTCCCCATCATTTTCACTATTAATATTGGCCACCATATAACCTTCTTTTAAGGCTCCCTCTAAAACATCCTTGGACAAAGATTTTTCTGAAGGGAAAACAGCTGTTTTATCTATTTGCTTATCAGCTACTTTTTTTATTTTTGAAATAATATCTGTGTACGGAGCGTCATTATTCACAACAATATTTTCAAACTTCATACCATTGTTGTCACAATATTCCTTTACAGATTGCATATCTTGATTAATTTCTCTATTGTCACTTTTAATTTTACTTAAATATATAAATCTACTCGCTCCCATCAATTTTGCAATTTGTGCTGACTCTAATCCTATTTTGTTTTTCTCAACTGTAAAAGCAACATCTAAGTTGGGATTTTTTAGTACAGTATAAAGTTCATTATTATGCATTTCACCAATATCTCCGGCAACTGTAATAACACCTGGTAACTTTTCTTTCACTTTTTTAAAAACACCTTCCAAGCCTGTTTTTTCAGTTGATATAACCAATACTTTTACATGCTTATCTATATTATTTGCAATGTCATTTACTTCTTTTTCCGTAAACTCACTTTTATTGTTTGGTAAGTAATTAATTGCAACTTGTTCATCTTTATAATACTTATTATCAAGTTGTTGACCTTCAGGTAGATATACTGTTATTTCAGCTTTTTTATTAGTTACTTTATTGTTATCTGATTTAAGGCTCTTCTCTTGTTTACAAGCAGGAAGCAAAATAACAAAAGCCATAATCAGAGCAATAGAAAATATTTTTTTTATCATCTTTCCTCCTAGCTTTGTGCATTATGCTTGGCATTTATATCCATTTGGATTTTTACTTTGCCACTTCCAAGAATCTCTACACATATCTTCTAATGTATTTTCTGCCTTCCACCCCAGCACTTTTTCTGCTCTTGATGAATCAGCATATGATGCTGCCGCATCACCATCTCTTCTTTCTACTACTTTGTATGGAACTTCTTTTCCACAAGCCTTTGAAAAAGTTTCTATCAATTCCATAACACTATAACCTCTACCTGTACCAAGATTATAATATTCTATTCCTACATGGTTATTCAACAATCTTTCTAATGCTTTTACATGCCCCTTGGCAAGATCTACAACGTGTATATAATCTCTTACTCCAGTTCCATCTACAGTATCATAATCATTCCCAAAAACTCTTAAAAATGGCAACTCGCCTATTGCTACTTTAGTTAAATAAGGCATTATATTTGCAGGTATTTCTGGGCTTTCTTCTCCTATAAGCCCCGACTTGTGAGCACCTATCGGATTAAAATATCTTAAAATTATTGTATTAAAATCTTTATCTGAATATACAAGGTCTTCTAAAATTTCCTCTCCCATCAACTTTGTATTTCCATATGGATTTGTTGTAGTTCTCCCATAATTTTCGTCCACTGGAAGATCAGACTCTGGAACACTTCCATATACAGTTGCAGAAGAACTGAAAACAAAATTATTAACTTCATATTTTTTCATTAAATTCAATGTGTTTAGCAATGAAAACAAATTATTATCATAATACTTTAAAGGATTCTTAACAGAATCACCCACTGCTTTATACGCAGCATAATCTACTACTGCATCTATTTTATTTTCAACAAATACTTTTTCGAATTCCTCGCTTCTTGTGTCTAAAACATAAACTTTGGGTCTTTTAGCAGTAATTTCTTCTATTCTATCAATTACGACTGGATAACTATTTGAATAATTGTCTACTATTATTACTTCATGTCCTGAATTCAACAATTCTACAGCTGTGTGACTACCTATATATCCAGCCCCACCTGCCAATAAGATTGTACTCATAAAATTTATCATCTCCTCTTATATGAACTCACTATTTAAAATCAAAGTGAACTTGTTCAATTGTTTCTTTATTTGTGTCTTCAAGTAAAAGTGTATCAAGGTCAATTTCACGATATATAACACTTTTTTCTCTTTCATTAAAATCACATAATCTATATTCTTTATTCATTATATCACTTATAAGCATTATTTTTCTCCTTATAATATATAAAAGATTTAATATATTCTTA
>JAHHSS010000016.1 GCA_020025095.1 Peptostreptococcus sp. | reverse complement strand
TGAATATTTCTTTTAAAAAGATTTGAGAAAGTTCTTTTTGGATATTAAAATTGTATATATAATAAATTAGGAGGTAGTTTATGAGCTCAGTGATAGGCAATAAATTAGGAAATATAGAAATAGATAAGCACGTACTTGCCCAGTTAACTTATAAAGCAGCAATGGAGAGCTATGGTTTAGTAGGTTTTTCAGCTAAATCAAAGGGAATTGTAGAGCTATTGAAGGGTGAAAATGCTACAAAAGGTGTAAATATTATAGAATTAAATGAGAAAGAAGTGGACATAGAAATATTTGTAATATTGCAATATGGTACAAATATTACTACTGTTGCAAACAATATAATAGAGAGAATAAAGTACACAGTAGAAACTTATTCCGGAGTAAAGGTGAATCAAATAATAGTAAGTGTTCAAGGGATAAGAGTCAAGTAATTGGGAGGATATGTAATGAATCAAAAAATAAATGGCAAATTATTTAGGGAGATGTTTATTTCTGGTGCTAATAATCTTCAGAATAATAAAGATTTAATTGATAAGTTAAATGTGTTTCCCGTTCCTGATGGGGATACGGGTACAAATATGTCGCTTACAATAGCGTCGGCCTTAAAAGAGCTTAACAAGGTGAATGAAGATAGTATTGAAGAAATAGGTAAAGCACTATCTAAAGGTTCTCTTATGGGGGCTAGGGGAAACTCTGGAGTTATACTTTCACAGATAATAAGAGGGATAGCTAAATCTGTAGAAGGAAAGAATGAGCTTGATATAAATTTATTTGCAAAAGCCCTAAAGTCCGGTTCAGATACAGCATATAAAGCTGTTATAAAGCCCATAGAGGGAACAGTTCTTACTGTTGTAAGAGAATCAAGTGAATTTGCAGTTAAAAATATAAAAAAATACAATAACATGGTGACTTTTTTCGAGGCAGTTGTAGAAGAAGCGAATGCATCTCTTGAAAGAACTCCAGATTTATTAAAAAATTTGAGAGATGCTGGAGTTGTGGATTCAGGCGGTAAGGGCTTAGTATGTATGTATGAAGGTATGCTTTCTGCTTTAAAGGGAGAAAGAATAGAACTTATAGGCGCAGCAAATGTAAAAGATGATAAAGTAAAATCTGAAAATATAGGTACAAAAAGTGAAAGTGCTAAAGATGTAGATATAGAATTTGGTTACTGTACAGAATTTATTTTAGAGTCAGAAAGTATTGATTCTGATAGCATGAGAGATATAATGTTGAAGTATGGAGATAGTTTAGTAGTTGTAGGCTATGATGGAGTAATAAAAGTTCATGTTCACACTAATAACCCAGGAAATGTATTACAAGAGGCTCTTAAGTACGGACCATTATTGACTATAAAGATAGAAAATATGAGAGTTCAGCATGAGAATCAAATAATACCAGATGATGAAAAAGAAGAAATATCTCAAGTAAGCAAAGAAGAAGGATTTGTTGTAAATGAAGAAAAGAAGAAATATGGCTTCATTACTACAACAATGGGAAGCGGACTTTCAGAGATATTCGAAAAGTTAGGTGTTGATATAGTAATTGAAGGTGGACAGACAATGAATCCTTCTACAGAAGACTTTATGAATGCTATAAATATGATAAATGCTGATAATATATTTATACTTCCAAACAATGGAAATGTTATAATGGCGGCTAATCAGGCAAGAGAGATTTCTGAAAAGAACATATATGTTGTTCCTACAAAAAATATACCTCAAGGAATAGGATGTCTTGTAAGTTTTGATCCAGAAACAGATGCAGATACAAATATGGAAAGTTTTATAGATGCACTTGAAAATATAAAATCAGGGGAAATTACATATGCTGTAAGAGATACTATTATGGACGGTATCGAAGTAAAAGAAGGCGATGTAATAGGAATAACAGGAAAGAAGCTTATATCTTCAGGAAAGAGTGTAAATGATGTAACTAAGAAAGTAATAGAAGATATGATTGATGAAGATTCTGATATAGTAACTCTTTACTACGGAGAAAATGTAGAGGAAGATACAGCTAGAGCATTTGCAGAATTAATTCAAGATGAGTTTGAAGATGTAGATGTAGAACTTTATTATGGTGGTCAACCACTGTATTATTATTTCATATCAGTAGAGTAAAAAATGGCTAATGCTTAAATTAGTTTTAGCTCATACTTTTTTCGTGCTTTTTTGCTTTTAAAAATAAATATACTAATATTAGGAGAAGATTTGTTATCTTCTCCTTTTTTATAAAATATTTTTTTAATTTGCGCTATATGATATAATACTTTGAGTACAACAGATGCTTTTAAGAAGTCATACTTATAAAGTATTTAATATTTTGAAGAAAAAAGCTCTTTAATATAGAATTTTATGTTAATAATTTTAATAAAGAAAATGTGGGTGATAAGATGTATAGTATGCTAAATGAAAATATTCAGTATATAAAAGGAGTAGGTCCTAAAAAAGCAGAAAAGATGTCAAAGTTAGGAATCGAAACAATTGGAGATGCACTTTATTATTTTCCAAGGCAATTTGAAGATAGAAGTCACGAAAAGAAAATTTTTCAATTAGAGGATTCAGAAAAAGTAACCGTAAAAGTTAGAATTAATAATATAGTAAACTTAAAGGTGAATAAAATGACAATTACTAGGTTTGAAGTAAGTGATGAAACGGGTAGGGCAAGTTTGATTTTTTTCAATAGAGCTTATCTAAGAAATAGTTTTAGAGTAGGAGATATAGTAAGAGTATTTGGGAGTGTAAAAATTCAAAAAAACTCAAAAATTGAAATGCATAATTGTGAAATTGAATATGAAAAACTAGAGAAAAATACAGGAATAATAGTTCCAGTATATTCTTTAACATATGGAGTAAGCAATAAAGATGTAATGGGTGTAATAAGAAATATTTTTGAAAATGCCGATATAAGTATAAAAGATTATTTTCCGAGTAATATATTAAAAAAATATAATATGTGTGACATAAATTTTGCTATTAGAAGTATGCACTTTCCAACAAGAAAAGAAGATTTAAAAGTTGCTATGTTTAGATTGATATTTGAAGAATTTTTATTTATGCAGCTGGGGCTATTTTCTATAAAAGGAGGCAATAACTGTGTAAAGGGGATAGAATTCAAATCTAGTTCAAAACTCAATGAAATAGAGAGTTCACTTCCTTTTAATCTTACAAAGGCTCAAAAAAAAGCTTTGAATGAAATTTTAGATGATATGCAATCGCCTAGAGCAATGAACAGATTAGTTCAAGGAGATGTTGGAAGTGGAAAAACTGTAGTAGCCCAAATGGCACTTGCAAATGCAGTTTTAAATGGATATCAAGGAGCCTATATGGCACCTACAGAAATACTTGCAAAGCAGCACTATGAAAGTTTTAAGCAGTTTTTTGACGATAAGGAAATCAAAGTAGAACTTCTAACAGGAAGTAGCAAGAAAAAGCAAGCTGAGGAAATAGTAGAAAGTCTAAAAAAAGGAGAAATAGATATCTTAATAGGTACACACTCTCTAATAGAGGATAGAGTAGAATTTAAAAACTTAGGTCTTGTAATAACAGATGAACAACACAGGTTTGGAGTAAGGCAAAGAGCAAAGCTAAGTTCAAAATCTGAAAATCCAGATGTTATAGTAATGACAGCTACTCCTATCCCAAGAACTTTGGCACTGATTTTGTATGGAGATTTAGATATTTCAATAATAGATGAATTGCCGCCTGGAAGAAAACCTATTGAAACAATTGCTATAGAAAAAAATAAGCGAAAAAAATACTATATGTCTAATGTTAGATCTGAAATAGAAAAAGGTCATCAAGCATACATAGTATGTCCTTTAGTAGAGGAAAGTGAAATTTTGGAAGTTCAATCTGCAACAGAAGTATATGAAGAACTTTCGAATGAAATATTCCCAGATTTACGACTAGGTCTTTTGCATGGAAAAATGAAGGCTAAGGAAAAAGATGAAATTATGGAAGCTTTTAAAAATCACGAGCTAGATATACTTGTTTCCACAACAGTTATAGAAGTAGGTGTAAATGTTCCAAATGCAACTCTTATGATAGTAGAAAATTCTGAAAGATTTGGCCTTTCTCAATTGCACCAGCTAAGGGGGAGAGTTGGTAGAGGAAGTGAAAAATCTTACTGCACACTTATATATGATTCAAAAACTAATATTTGTAAGCAGAGAATGAATATTATGGAAGAAACAAATGATGGCTTTAAAATATCAGAAAAAGATCTTGAAATAAGAGGACCAGGGGATTTTTTTGGAACAAGACAGCATGGCCTTCCAGAATTAAAAGTGGCAAACTTATTTAAACATATAAAAATACTTAGAATGGCACAAAAAGAAGCAAGAGAAATTTATTCAAAAGATCCGGCTCTTGAATTAAAAGAGAATCAAGGAATAAAATATAAAATAAAAGAAATGTTTAAATCAATAGGTGAAAATATTTCTCTTTAGTTATTTAATAAATTTTAAAAAATATAAGATAGAGTTTGTAAAATAACTTAACTCTAGTTAAAACATACATTGTATGATAAAATATAATAAGATATATGTGTGAAAAAAGGAGGTCAAAATGAGAGTAATATCGGGAAGTGCAAGGGGATTGAAACTGAACACTCCTTCAAATAATGACATAAGACCAACTACTGATAGAGTGAAAGAGTCTATGTTTAATATAATTTCTCCACAAGTGTACGATAGCATTGTTTTAGACCTTTTCTCAGGAAGTGGGGCACTAGGAATAGAATCTATATCAAGAGGTGCTAAGGAAGTATATTTTTGCGATAAAAGTAAAGCAAGTATAGGCGTTTTAAAAAGCAATATAGAAAAAACAAGATTTAATGAAAAAAGCCACGTAATGTATGAAGACTATAAGTCTGCCATTAAAAAGTTGGCTTCAAAAAAAATTACTTTTGACTTAATCTTTGTGGATCCACCGTATTATGAAGGATTATTTCAAGATGTATTAAAATCAATAGATGAAAATAGAATTTTAAATGAAGATGGAATTATAGTTGTGGAACATGACGCAAATATAAAAATGGAAAATATAGGAAGGCTCTGTATTTATAAGGAAAAAAAATATGGAATAACTATGTTGACATTTTATGGTTTGGAGGAAAAGGATGAGTAAACCTATAAAAGCAATTTTTGCGGGAAGTTTTGATCCTATTACAAATGGACATATAGATATAATAGAAAGGGCATCAAAATTATTTGGAGAATTAAAGATAGGTGTTCTTATAAATCCAAATAAAAATGCACTTTTTACAATGGAGGAAAGATTAGAATTAATAAAAGAGTCAACAAAACACATTGATAATATAGAAGTTGTTTTTTTTGAGGGACTGCTTGTGGACTATTGTAAAAAGAATGATATAACAGTTTTAATAAGAGGTATCAGGTCTTCTGCAGATGTTGCATATGAACTACAAATGGCTCACATGAATAAAGAACTTGAGGCATCTATAGAAACTATTATAATACCTACAAATACAAAATATTCCTTTATAAGTTCGTCACTTATAAAGGAGGTTTTGAGATTTAATGCAAATATAGAAGATTTAGTTCCAAAGTGTGTTTTATCAGAACTAAAGAAAAAAAGAGGTTTTTTATAAATTTTAGACAGATTTTATCTGTTTAGGAGAAATAATTTTTAAATAAATTGGAGGTTAAAATGGGCGAAGATATCAGAGTAATAGACATTATTGGCAAGTTAGAAGATATGCTAAATGAAGCTACAAAGCTTCCCTTATCTAGAAGAGTCGGTGTAGAAAGAGATGAAATGCTTGATTTACTAGATACTTTGAAAGCAAATCTTCCATATGAATTAGACACTGCTTTAAAGATACTTGATGAGCAAGATTCTATACTTGAATCAGCAAGAAATGATGCTAATTTTATAGTTGAAGAAGCTAAAAGAGAAAAAGAGCAGAGCATAAAAGAGTGTAACGAAGATATAATTCTTAGAAAGAAACAAGCAGACAGTGAAATGGAAACTATGATGAGAGAGGCAACATTGAGAGCTGAAGAGCTTGTAAGTGAAAGCAAGACAATGAAAGATGCAAAAGCAAGATCAGAAAAGCTTATTAGAGAAGCTCAAGAATATTCGAGAAATATTAGAGATGGTGCAAGAGGTTATTCAATAGATAAATTAGAAAGTGTAGAAGCTACTTTATCATCAATATTGGCTGAAGTAAGATCTGATAAAGGAAAGCTTTAGTTTGGTGACATTATGAAAATAGGATCAATAATAGCAGAGTATAATCCCTTTCATAATGGACATAAATATCAAATTGAACAATACAAGAAAGAAAAAAAAATTTCGCATCTAGTAGTAGCTATGAGTGGGAATTTTGTGCAAAGAGGTGCTCCAGCAATATTCGATAAATTTAGTAGAGCCGAGATGGCGATAGCTGGTGGAGCTGATTTGGTTATAGAGATTCCAACTTGTTTTGCTACACAGACGGCAGAATTATATGCAAGAGGAGCAATATTGAGTTTAGATGCACTTGGCTGCCTAGACTCAATATGCTTTGGTGCTGAAGAAAAAAATATAAAAAGGTTAAAAGAGGTAGCTGAAGTACTAGTTTATAGGAAAGAGGAATATGAAAATATACTTACAGAGTTTATTTTGGAAAAAAAAACATTTCCTATTGCAAGAGAAAAGGCGATAAAAAAGATTTTAGGAATTGAAAATTGTGATTTTCTTTCTATGTCAAATAATATCTTGGCAATAGAGTATTTAAAAGAACTTTTAAGAATAAATTCTAATATAGAGGCTTTTTCTATTCAGAGAAAAGGTGTTTTACATAATAGTGTTAATTCAGTTGCTTCATTTAAGTCGGCTACAGCTATAAGAAAAGAGCTTTCTAATGTTGAGGAAAATTTTGACAAACTAAAAAAAACTTCAGAAAATAAAGCTGAGTTTATAGATGATATGCTTATTGACATAAAAAAATATCTACCTATTTCTAGTAAGGATATCATAAAAGAAAATATTCTAAATGGAATATATCCAATGGATTTAGAAGTTTTTTTTGATGAAATTTGTTACTCTATATTAAGAGAGGAAGACAGCCTGGAAAAATATTTTGAAGTAAAAGAGGGCATAGAAAATTCTATAAGAAAAAAAATTACAAGGTCATATAATTTAGAAGAAATAATAGGAGAGCTAACATCTCCTAGGTATACATCATCTAAAATAAGGAGAACTCTTTTTAATATTTTTTTAGCTTTGTTAAAAGATGATATGGAAAAGATTAGGGAATTAAGAAAAATTCCATATATAAGGGTACTTGCTTTTAATAAAAGGGGTACAGAAATTTTAAAAGAAGTTAAAAATAAATCCAATGCTTTAATAGCAAAGTCACCTGCAAAGACTAGAAAGTCATGCGAATATAAAAATAATATTATATTTAAAAAAATGTTTGATTTTGATATTAGATCTTCTAACATATATTACCAAAAATACTATAGAAACAGACGAGATATTCTTAAGAAAGGCGAGCCTGATTTTATAAGATTAGGGTATATGTTGGAAGATAAATAGTGATTAAAGATGTTCAGTTATAAATAATAGCTGAGCAAGAGAAATATGTTAACGTTATCATATAAAAATAAATATTATAAAGCGTTTTCTAAATGGAATTTTTAATAGTCACACTGTAAAACATTGATATTTTATAAACTAAATATACAATTTATCTTAAAAATGTGTACATTTAGTTTAAAAAGTGATATATTAACATTGGATTATTGATAATAAATTATATATTTATGGAGGTAAACATTATAATGAAAGTTTTAGTATTAAACTGTGGAAGTTCATCATTAAAGTATCAGTTAATAGATATGACTAATGAATCAGTACTATGTAAGGGGTTAGTTGAAAGAATAGGAATAGATGGTTCTGTTCTTAAGCATGAAAAGCCAGGTTTAGATGGTAAGCACATAGTAGAAACTTCTATGAAAGATCATAAAGATGCAATCAACCATGTATTATCAGCAGTTGTAGATGAAAAGGTTGGAGCAGTAAAAGATATGAAGGAGATAGATGCTGTAGGACATAGAATAGTTCACGGTGGAGAAAAGTTTGCTTCTTCTGCAGTATTAACTGACGAAGTAATAGCTGCTATAAAGGATGTATCAGATCTTGCACCACTTCACAATCCAGCTAATTTAATGGGAGTTGAGGCTTGTAAGGCAATATTACCAGAAGTAGTACAGGTTGCTGTATTTGATACAGCTTTCCATCAGACTATGCCAGAAAAGACATTTTTATATGGGCTTCCATATGAATTATATACAAAATATGGAGTAAGAAGATATGGTTTCCATGGTACAAGCCATATGTATGTAACTCAGAGAGCAGCTGAAATGCTAGGAAAATCTCCTGAAGATCTTAGAATAATAACTTGTCACTTAGGTAATGGTGCTTCAATAGCAGCAGTTGATCACGGTAAGTGTTTAGATACAAGCATGGGATTAACTCCTCTTGAAGGTTTGATTATGGGAACTAGATGTGGTGATATAGATCCTGCTATAATACCATTCGTAATGAAAAAAGAAAATCTTGATGCAGATGGTGTTGATAAGCTAATGAATAAGCAGTCAGGAGTATACGGTATGACTGGTATATCTTCAGATTTTAGAGATATAGAAGACGCAGCAAATAATGGAGATAAGAAAGCAATAAATGCTTTAGAAGCATATGTTCAGAGAGTTAAGAAGTATATCGGCGCATATGCAGCAGAAATGAACGGTGTAGATGCTGTTGTATTTACTGCTGGACTTGGTGAAAACAGCATAAGCATGAGAGCTGATATATGTAAAGATATGGACTTCTTAGGAATAAACATAGATGAAGAAAAGAATAATGTAAGAGGTAAAGATACTGTAATCTCTACAGACGATTCAAAGGTTAAGGTACTTCTTATACCAACAAATGAAGAATTAATGATAGCAAGAGATACTTTAAAGCTTGCTAAGTAGTTAAATAAAGCTACGGGTAAAATATGTATCAATATAGAAAATATTTTACCGAGAAATTAGTCAAAAAAAAATAAGTATAAGGCGAAAATACTTGACAAATAAATTTTGAATATGTATAATAGACAAGTAATGTTTTTAGAGGTGATAAATTATGAAGCTAAATATTGAATCTCTATATAATAAGGAAATAAGAAGTAAGGACTTCGATTTGAGTGAGAATGTCTCAAGTTTTGAATTTTCTGGTGTAGAGTACAAATTAGTATCACCGGTTCATCTATCTGGACAAATATCAAAAGCTGGACAGAACTTCTTATTAAAGGCAAAAGTTGAGTTTGTTTTTCTAGGTAGTTGTAATAGGTGTCTAGCCGATGTCAAGGTTCCGGTAGAATATAATATTGATGCTTATCTAATGAGAGAAGAATACGATGAGAGTGAATTTGAAGACGTAGATGTATTTGAGATAAATTCGTCTGATGTAGATCTTATGAAAATTATCGATAGTACTTTATGTTTTAATATGCCTCAACGAATTCTATGTAGCGAATATTGTAAAGGAATATGTTCAGGCTGTGGGGTAAATCTTAATACTGAAAACTGTAAGTGTGAAGACTCCATAGATGTCGATGACATTGATCCTAGATTTGCTAAACTAAAAGAATTGTTAAAATAGAGTAAGGAGGTGTCTTCATGGCAGTACCAAAGCGTAGAACATCTAAATCTAAAAAGAATATGAGAAGAGCAGCTAACTCAAAGATGGTTCCAACTGGTTTCGTTGAGTGCCCTCAGTGCCACGAACCAAAGTTACCACATAGAGTTTGTCAGACTTGTGGAAGCTACAACGGAAAAGAAGTTGTATCTGTTGACTAATTAGATTTTAGAAAATTTAAGATGATAAATGATGTGAATGAGATTATTATCTCATTCACATTTTTTATGCAAATTTATGATATAATAATACTAGGGGTTTGTGCTTATTATTATATACTGATTAAAAAAAATATAGTATCATTTTCTAATTGAGAAAATAAGTAGAGAATATATTTACTATACGCAAACTCTGTTTATATACAAAAGTATATGGGATTGGAGGAATTGTATGAAGATTGTCATAGATGGAATGGGCGGAGATAATGCTCCACAGGCAATAGTAGAGGGTGCTTGTATGGCTGTTAATGAATATGAAATAGAAGTTGTCATAACAGGTGATGAAAAGGCAATAGATGAAGAGTTAAAAAAATATGACTATGATAAAAGTAAGATATCTGTAGTTCATACTACGGAGGTAATTACAAATGATGAAAAGCCTGTTTATGCGATTAGAAAGAAAAAAGATAGCTCAATGGTTGTAGCGCTTAACATGGTTAAAAACAAGGAGGCAGACATAGTAATATCTGCAGGAAGTACAGGTGCACTACTAAGCGGGGGCGTATTTATTATAAAGAGAATAAAGGGGATATCAAGACCTTGTATATGTGCTACTCTTCCTACTATAAACGGAGGTTCCACTATGCTGGCGGATACTGGAGCCAATGTTGATTGTGATGTGCAAAATCTCATGGATTTCGCATTTATGACAGACATATATGCTAGGAAAGTTCTAAAAAAAGACACACCTAGAATAGCTCTTGCCAATATAGGAACAGAAGAGGGAAAAGGCAATGAACTCGTAAAAAAATCATTTGAAGAATTGAAAAAAACAGACGGAATAAATTTTGTTGGAAATATGGAAACGAGAGAAATTCTTAATGGTGTATGTGATGTCGTAGTATGTGATGGTTTTGTAGGTAATATAGTTCTTAAGACCGTAGAAGGAAGTGTTTTATCTTTATTTAGAAAACTAAAAGAAGCTATGTTGTCTACTACAAAATCAAAAATTGGGGCCTTATTGATGAAGAGTGAACTTAAAGAAATTAAAGATTTATTAGATTATACTTCTTATGGTGGGGCGCCTTTCTTAGGAGTAGATGGTGGAGTGATTAAAGCACATGGTAGTTCTAATGCAAAATCTATTAAAAATGCAATATATCAAGGTATTAAATTCCATGAAGGAAAAGTAGTGGATGAAATAAAAAAATATGTTGAAGATAAAGCAAAATAGATTTTTGGAGGTATGGTATCATGACGGGAAAATACTCATATGAAGAACTTAAATCAAAAATGAAGTATTTGAAATTATTGGCTAATCAGTATCCAACAATATCAAAAGCAAGTACTGAGATTATTAATTTAGAAGCAATATTGAATCTTCCTAAAGGAACAGAACATTTTTTATCAGACATACATGGAGAGCATGAGGCCTTTATTCATGTACTTAAAAATGGTTCAGGAGTAATAAGAAGAAAAATTGATGAATTGTTTTCAAATACTATGAGAGATTCAGAAAAAAAGACTTTGGCTACTCTTGTATACTATCCTCATAGCAAGCTGGAACTTCTTAAAAAAGAAGACAAAAATATTGAGGACTTTTATAGAATAAGTATATATAGGTTAGTAGAGCTTTGTAAATATTGTTCGAGTAAGTATACAAGATCTAAGGTGAGAAAATTATTACCAGCTGAATATAGTTATGTAATCGAGGAACTTCTTCATGAACACAGAAAAAGTGAGCATAAAGAAGAATATTATGCCTCTCTTGTAGAAACTATAATCAAGTTAGGTCAATCTGAGGACTTTATAGTTGCCATATGTACTGCTATACAAAGATTAGTTGTAGATAGACTACATATTGTTGGTGATATTTATGATAGAGGTCCAAGACCAGATATTATTATAGATAGATTGATGGAGCATCATTGTGTAGATATACAATGGGGAAATCACGATATATTATGGATGGGGGCAGCTGCAGGTGAAAAGACATGTATAGCCAATGCACTTAGAATTTCGTCAAGATATGCAAATTTAGATATAGTTGAAGATGTATATGGTATTAATTTACTTCCTTTAGCTACATTTGCACTTAAAACTTATAAAGATGATCCATGCAGTGAATTTTTACCTAAAATAGGTGATTCAGAGTTTAATACACAAGAAATACCTTTGATTGCAAAAATGCATAAAGCTATAAGTATTATACAATTTAAGCTTGAGGGTGAAATAATAAATAAACATCCTGAGTATGAAATGGATCATAGGTTGCTACTTGATAAAATCGATTATGAAAAAGGTATAATCAATTTAAAGGGAAAAGTCTACAAGCTAAAAGATAAAAACTTTCCTACAGTAGACCCTCAGGATCCATTTAAATTAACTCAAGAGGAAAGTGAGATAATTGAAAAGTTAGTCAAATCTTTTAGAATGAGTGATAAACTACAAAAGCATGTAAATTTTTTATTTGTAAAAGGAAGTATATATCTTAAATATAATGGAAATTTATTGATACATGGAGGGATTCCATTGAATAATGATGGAACTTTCATGGAAATGCGCATAAAAGGAAATAGATATAGTGGAAAAGAACTTTTAGATAAAATGGAAAACCTTGTAAGAACAGGATATTATGAAAAAGACGAGAATAAAAGAGCTTATGGCCTAGATATGTTTTGGTATTTGTGGACTGGCAAATGTTCATCTTTATTTGGAAAAGATGATATGACTACGTTTGAAAGATATTTCATAGAAGATAAAGAAACACATATAGAAAATAAAAATCCATACTATATATTGAGAGAGGATATGCTTGTTCTTAAAAAGATATTTGATGAATTTGATATGAATTTCGAAGAAGATCATATCATTAATGGTCATGTGCCTGTAAAATTTAAAAAGGGCGAAAAGCCAGTAAAAGCAGGAGGAAAAGTATTTGTCATAGATGGTGGATTCTCTAGAGCATATCAGGCAAAGACTGGAATGGCGGGATACACACTGATATATAATTCTAGAACGCTTCAACTGGTAGCTCATGAACCTTTTACATCTAAGGAAGATGCTGTAGAAAACGAAATTGACATAATATCTTCCACTGTTCTAGTAGAACATAGAAGTAAGAGAAGAATGATATCGGATACAAATGATGGTAAGCAACTATCTGAAAAAGTGGAAGATTTAAAAACTTTATTAGCAGCCTATAAGTGTGGTCTTATAAAAGAAAAATAAATATATCCGATATTATAAACATAGTATATTATAAAAAAGTCTATATGCATTGATTTTTTTTAAACACTCAATGACAGATTGACTTAAAATATGGTATAATATTGTAAGTATTTTATGGAGGTGTAAAATGGAAAATTTGGGTCAGATAAAGATATCAAATGACGTTATACAGACAATAGCAGGTTTTGCTGCTTTAGAAGTTGACGGAATAGATAAATCTACATCGTTTAAGGATAAATTATTTGGTAATAATGGAATAAAAGTTCAAATAGACAGTGATAAAGCGTCTATAGATGTTGAATTATCTGTTACATATGGTCAGGTTATACCTGAAGTGTGTTTCAGAGTTCAAGAAAATATAGTAAATGCAGTTGAAACAATGGCAGGGCTAAAAGTATCTCAGGTCAATGTCCATGTTGTTAGTATAGAACTTAAGAAGGAAAGAGATAAGAAAGATAATGAAAAATAATAAGGTTAATGATTTACTAATAAGAAGAATGGTATCAAGAGAACTTTTTATGAAGTTCATTTATCAGAATGAATTATTAGGAGGAGACTGGAAAGATTTGTATAATAAATTAAATACATTTCTTGACGGAGTAGAAGATGATGCAATAGAGATACATAAAGAAAATGGTGGTAGGGAGCTTGAACCACTTGAAACATATAGAGATAGTATACTTGATGGCTCATATCTTATGGATATGGCAAGCACTGTCGAATTAAATATTTCAGAAATAGATGAATATATTAATAAGTATGCTAGAAATTGGACAGTTGAAAGCTTACCAAAGGTAGATCTTTCTATTTTAAGAGTGGCCATAGCGGAGATAAAATATACTGCTATAGTTCCGAATGGAGTTGCCTGCGATCAGGCGGTAACACTTGCTAAAAGATATTGTGATGATAATGCCTACAAGTACATAAATGGAATACTTGGAAGTATAATAGGATAAAAAAAGCCTTGGGATTAATCCCGAGGCTTTTTTATACAATATTTACTAATTTACAATATGATATTTATTGTTTAATACTTTGAAATTATTTCTTAAGCCGTCACTGATGTAGACTTTTGAATCTTTAGTAATAAAAATGGCTTCAATATTTTTTAATCTTTTTACTTCTTTGATGCCTTGTTCTAACCCTAAACCGTATATTGATGTAGAAAGTGCATCTCCGTCTATAGATTTATTTGACACTATTGTAACACTACTAAGGGCATTGTCAAAAGGATAACCTGTTTTAGGGTTTAACATATGGTGATAAATTTTTCCATCCTTTTCAATAAACCTTTCATAAATTCCAGAAGTAACTATTGATTTATTACTAACATGAATACTAGCCATAGGGGCAGTTGAGTCTTTCGAAGGATCTTGTATGCCTATTGAGAAATCCGTATTTCTATCATTTTTACCTAAAACATAGACATTTCCGCCAAGATTTATAATAGCATTTTTCACGTCATTTTCTTTAAGGAAAGAAGCTATTTTATCTGCACAAAAACCTTTAGCAATTCCACCCAAATCCAATTTCATTCCTTTATTTTTCAAAAAAATAGTTCTATTTTTTTTATCTAAAATAATATTTTTATAATTAACAAGAGGCAAAACTTTTTCAATTTCTGCTTTAGAAGGAACTTTCGCATTTTTATTTCCTATATTCCAAAGAGATGTAAGTGGTCCAACAGAAATATCAAATTTTCCATCAGTTAGTTTTGAATAATAAAGAGATTTTTCTACTACGTCGTATACATCGTCGCTGACCTTTATAGGCTTGATACCAGCATTTTTATTAATTTTTGATATTTCACTTCCAGGTAACTGAAGGCTCATTTCATTATTTATATTTATTATTATTTTACCTATCTCAGATAAAAGTTTATCAGCTTTTCCTTTTCTAATATCTATAAGTGAAACTTCATTTATAGTATCTAAAGAGTAGTATTTTTCAGAGTAAGTTGCTTTTTTAAAAATCGTATTTGAAGCAACAAAGACAATAAGTAAAATCAATATTGTAATGATAAATAGGATTTTTCTATTCTTTTTCATCTTCTCCTCCTATATATGGTATAATCTATAGTATGTGCAATAAGCATACAATTAATTATATCACAAGTTAAGGAGAAACTATGAAAAAGAAAGATATAATTTTGATTATTGGTGTTATAATCATAGCTTTATTATCCATTCTAGTTAATAAAATGATAAATTCAGGAAAAAGTGATATGGTAGTAATATATGTGGATAATAAGCTTTATAAAGAATTTCCAATTAATGAAAATAAAAGTATAGAAATAAATAGAGGTAAAAATAAGAACACAGTCTATATTCACAACAAGGGAGTTGAAATGTCCCATGCAAACTGCCAGGATAAAGTTTGTGTTAAGACTGGTTTTATAAAAAATCCTGGAGAAAGTATAGTTTGTCTTCCTCACAAAGTGAGTATTGAGATAGTAAGTAAAGGTAAAGATAAAAAACAACACGATGTGATAGTAAATTAGAAGATTTATTTTTATTGATACTAAGTAAACGATAAAAAGAATATAGTTAATAGTATAAAATAAGGAAAGATATAAGGGGGAAAAATGGTACATATAGGAAATGATTGGGATGATATTTTAAAAGGGGAGTTTGAAAAAGAATACTATAAAAAATTGAGAGAATTTCTTAAAAAAGAATATTCTACTCAGGAAGTTTTTCCAGATATGTATGATATATTTAATGCATTAAAATATACATCATATAAGGATACAAAACTTGTAATAATCGGACAAGATCCCTACCATAATATTGGTCAAGCTCATGGATTGGCTTTTTCAGTAAAACCTGGAGTTCAGATTCCACCATCTCTTCAAAATATGTATAAAGAATTACAAGATGAAATAGGGTGCTTTATACCTAATAATGGATATTTAGTAAAATGGGCAAAACAAGGTGTTCTTTTGTTAAATACAGTTCTTACTGTCAGGGCTCATAATGCAAACTCTCATAAAGGTATGGGTTGGGAAATATTTACAGACAATATAATCAGATACCTTAGTGACAGAGAGGAAGCAATAATATTTTTATTATGGGGTGCAAATGCAAGGAGTAAGAAGAAGATAATAGATGGGAATAAACACATTATTTTGGAAGCTCCACACCCAAGTCCACTTTCTGCCTATAGAGGCTTTTTCGGATGTGGACATTTTAAAGAAGCAAATGAAATTTTGGAAAATATGGGAAAAGAAAAAATAGATTGGCAAATAGATAATATTTGATGATAAGTTATTTACTTTGTAAATATTGTTTTATACCATACATATAGTAGATAAAATCAGTTGAAATATTATAAAGAGTATAGAGAATGAGTGAATAGCTATAGAAGGTGATTATAGAGTTATTTTATGATTATTATATATAAAAAATATATTATATAATAGCAAAAACTCTTGAATAAAAATAAAATTTATGTTACTATTATAGAGTGCTCAGTTGAAGGGTACTTTATAATTTATGGGGGTGAATGGGTGCTGGTGTGCCCTCTAGTCTTCAAAACTAGTATGAGGGGTTAGTAGCCTCTTGGGTGAGTTCGATTCTCACGCATTCCCGCCAAATAGTTAATTTTACTACTGATTTTGTGTTATACTGAAATCAGTAGTTTTTTTATTGTAAAAAATACGGAGATAAACTTTTTAGGGGGGGTAAAATGGAATTTGCAGCTTCTTTTAGTGGTGGTAAAGATTCTACATTAGCAATAAAGAGGATGTTAGACAAAGGTCATAGAATAATAGCTATTATAGTGTCCAGCAAGAAAGATAAGCTAGCTTCATGGACACATAATATAGATAGAGATTACTTTAAAAAGGCGGCAGAAATTTTAAGATGTGAAGTTATTTTTACAGATACAGATGTTGCTGATTATGAAAGTAATTTTGAAAAAGCTTTGATGAAATCTAAGAAACTAGGCGCACAAGCTTGTATATTTGGAGATATAGATATTGTAAAACACATTGAATGGAATAATAGGCGATGTAAAAATTCTGGGATAGAATGTATACATCCTTTGCTATTTGAAAGCAGAGATAGTATAGTAGAAAGCTTTATAAAAACAGGTATAGAGGCAAAGATAATAAAAGTTGACAGCAAAAAACTATCAAAAGACTTAATAGGTAAAATATACGGTCAGAAACTTATTGACGAAATGAAAAAAAATCATATAGATCCATGCGGAGAAAATGGAGAGTTTCACACAAAAGTTGAGTTAAATTCTTTAAGAAAAATGGTATTCAAAGAAGTGTATGTTGATAATGCTTCAACGGCATTTCCCAAGGCAAGTACCATTGGCAAGACAATGTCTGATTTTATAGATAATGATTCATATAGCATAAATAGAGGAAGCTATATGAAATCTTATAATTTATCTTCAAAAGTAATTGATGTTAGGGACAGTTTGTTGAAAATGACAAATGCTCCTAAGGGCTATAGTTGCATATTTGCTCCTTCAGCTACAGAACTAATTAATTTAGTTATTCGTGGTTCTATGGAAGATGGTGATGAAATAATAATTGATGATAGAATTCATAATTCCGCATGGAGGACTATTAAATCCTTGAATAATACTATTAGCTCTAAAATATGGTTTCCTAATTATAAAATAAAAAATAAAACAGTTTTTTATAATTTTGAGAATGATAAAAAGGGAATAGAGAAATTTATACTTGGAAGTCCTGAAGAATTTCTTAATAAGGATGGAGAAAAGGCAAAATATGTCGAAAAGTCTATTTGTGAATATAAAATAGAGGATTTTAAGAGTTTAATTACAGATAGAACAAAAGTGGTTTTTTTGACCCTGGTAGATAATATAACAGGTTTTTATAATAAAAATGTGCTTGAAATTGGAAAAATCTGTAAGGAAAAAGGAATATTATTATTTATAGATGCAGTTCAAGCTATTTGTGAAGTAGATATAGATTTAAAAAGGCTTGAAGCTGACGCATTGATTTTCTCATCTCATATAGGCTTAATGGGTCCAGAAGGCATTGCTGAGATGTTAATAAAAGATGAAAGTGCAAAAAAAATTAATCCTCTTATCTATGGAGGCACTGGAAGTCAATCTAATAATCCTAATATGCCAGTTCTTATGCCAGATAAGTTTGAAGCAGGAACGATAAATTTACCGGGAGTAATAGCGACAGGAGCAGCTGTAGATTTTATTGAATACCTAGGAATTGAAAATATTATAGAAAAAAAACATAGGCTAGGAAATATGTTAAGAGAAGGTCTTTCAAAAATAGAAGGTCTTTATGTTAGAGGGTATGGCTCTTTTTGCTCAGTTATGGTAAGTGGGCAAGATGATGCAATGATAGCTTTTAACTTAGATATGATAAAACATATTATGTGTAGAGTGGGGATTCAATGCTCTCCATGTACACATATATCTGAAGGTAGCTTTCCAAATGGTAGCATAAGATTTAGTCTTGGATATTTTAATAATGAATATGATGTTGAATATATTATAAAGTCAATGAAGGAGCTAATAAGTATATAGTTAAGTAGATTCGGATATTATAGTAAAATTTTAATATTGAAAATATTTTTTAATGATTTAATTTTTTAACGATAGATAAAAACTATAATATATAAAATTAGTATTACTAAAACATATAGTATATAAAAATTAATCCAAAAAATCTTTTTATGTGTTAATATTGAATGGGGAAGAGTAAAAAACAATTATGATTTTTAACCTTCCCATATAAATAATATTAAATATGTGTTAGGGGAGGAAATACTAATGGCAGATTACAGAGAAATGTGGAAAGAATTAGGAATGGATCTTGAGACTCACGATCAATTGTGTGAAGTACTTCCGATGGCATTTACAGATGTATATTTATCTCAGAAAAATAGACCAGATAATATGGGGTATTATGATTTTGTTGTATCTGAAATACATGGAGTAAGACCAGCCGAATTGATAAAGGCTCAAAAGGAAGGAAAAAAAGTATTTGGGACATTCTGTGTTTATGTTCCAGATGAAGTTATATTCGCAGCAGATGGTATAGCTACTGGATTATGTGGTGGATCTCAATTTTGGGTTCCAGGAGGGGAAAAGGTTCTTCCGACTAATACATGTCCATTAATAAAGGCGTCAGTAGGAGCTAGATTAGACAGTACCTGTCCATTTTTTAAGATTGCAGATATGTATATAGGAGAAACAACATGTGACGGAAAGAAAAAGGCATGGGAGATTTTAGGCGAAGATGTTCCTATGTATGTAATGGATCTTCCACAAATGAAAAGGCGCAAGGACTATAAGGCTTGGGCTGAAGAAATTAAATGTCTGAAAGAAAAAGTTGAAGAATTTACAGGTAATAAAGTTACTGCTGAAAAACTTTCAGATTCAATAAAGTTGATAAATAACAAAAGACGTGCGCTTGACAGATTATATTCATTTAGAAAGAATAAAAATATACCTATTTCAGGAAAAGATAGTCTTTTAATTTCTCAGATAGCTTTTTATGATGATCCAACGAGATTCACAGAAATGACTAATAAGCTATGTGATGAACTTGAAAAAAGAGTAGAAGAAGGAGTAAGTGTATTCCCAGAAGGAACAAAGAGAATACTTTTAGCAGGTACTCCACTTGCAATACCTAACTGGAAGATGCATAATATAATTGAAACTTCTGGAGGAGCAGTTGTTTGTGAAGAAATGTGTACAGGTACTAGATATTTTGAAAGATTAGTTGATGAAACTAAGGATAATCTTGAAGAGCAAATTGATGCTTTAGCAGAAAGATATATGGGAATAAATTGTGCTTGTTTTACACCTAATGAAGGAAGAATAGATGATATATTAAGACTTTGTAAAGAATATGATATAGATGGTGTTATAGATGTGAATCTTAAGTTCTGTAATCTTTATGATACAGAAGGATTCTTAGTAGAAAGAGCGTTGAAGGAAGCAGGAATTCCTGTACTTGGAATAGAAACTGATTATACAGATTCAGATGTTCAGCAATTAAGAACAAGAGTAGGCGCTTTTATAGAAATGTTAGAAAGGTAATTAGTATATCAGATGGAAAGAGTTTTTTACGTTTTATTTAAGAACCATGAAAACGGGTTAAAGCTAAATTCAAAATTAAAAGAGAATGGACTTCATTCAATGATTTCTCCTACTCCGAGATCTCTTAGCAAATGCTGTGGAATATCTCTTATAGTAGACGAGAATGAACTAGATGAAGTGAGAAGAGTAATTGAAGAAAATAATATAGAAATAATAACAATAGAATCTATAGAAAGGGACATCAATCCTAATAGAGATAGATATTGTTAGGGAGGATGTATAGTATGATTTACGTAGGCATAGATATTGGTTCAACAGCTTCCAAAGTTGTAGCGAGAGAAGATAATTCAATATATGAGTTTGTTATACCTACTGGCTGGAGTAGTAAAGAAACTGCAATTACTATAAAGAATAGATTAATTGAAAAAGGAATAGACGTAGATAGTGAAGATGTAATTGTAGGAGCGACAGGCTATGGTAGAGTTGCAGTAGATTTTGCTAATTATATAGTTACTGAAATTACATGTCATGGAAAAGGTGGCTATAAAATGATGGACAAGAATTGCACAATAATAGATATTGGTGGTCAAGATACAAAAATCATAAAAATAGAGAATGGTTTTGTGTCGGATTTCTTAATGAATGATAAATGCTCAGCTGGAACTGGTAAGTTCATTGAGGTTATGGCAAACAGACTAGGAGTAGGAATAGATGATTTATTTAATCTGGCTAAAGAAGGTGAAATATTGCCTATAAGTTCTCTATGTACTGTTTTTGCAGAATCCGAAATAATAAACTATATAGGAGAAGGAAGAAGTAGAGCGGACATAGCTGCTGGAGTAGTAGATTCAGTTGCAAGTAAGGTTGCTCAGTTATTTAGTAAATTTGCTAATTCAGAATATGTTGTTTTAACAGGAGGATTAAGTCATAGCGAGTTTTTCGCAAATTCTCTTGCGAAGAAAATAAAATTTGATGTTCATACTTCTGAATATGGAAGATACGCAGGTGCTTTAGGGGCTTCCTTAATAGCAGAAGAAAAGTACAATAAAGGAAAATAAATTATTACTATGTAAAGTAATTTAGAAAGCGATAATCTTTTTAGGTTATCGCTTTTTCCAAATAATAAAAAAGTTGATATAAAGTTTAAATGATAAAAAAGACCCTATATCCAATAATGATTTATTAGATATAGGGTAAATAAATTTACTTTATAGTATTATTCATAGTATTATATGAAATCCATCCAAGATTTGTTTTACACCATATTCTACTTGCTGACTCAACATAAGTATCCTGAATATATACTTCATCACCTCTTGAAAGAGTGCCTACAACAGAAGAACCCTTGCTAGGTGAAGATCTTACATTAGCTTGTCCTGATGTAATGTACTGATATGTATTTGTGATAGCGCTAGCGGCTTCGTTAGCAGCACGCAAACCCCTAGAGTCGGAGTTTGAGCTGTTATCTGAAATCACAACTGGAACATTTTTCTGAACAACTACCTTTTCAACTTCCTTATCGTTTTTACCAGAAATTTTTTTATAAAGTTCTATTGCTTTTTTGTCATCAGAAACTATCGATATATAATCTGAGAGAATGCTGCTTGCCTCTGTATTATTTCCTGAATCGATTAAAGAACTTACCTTTCTAATAACTTCTTGCTTTAGTGAGTCTATTTGAGAAGAAGCATATTGATAATTTTTTACATCTTCCTTTGGGATCATCTTAAATAAAACAATGGCTTTTACAAGATTACCATTTTGTTCTTGCTCCTTGGCATCTTTAATAGTATCCGCAGCTTCTTTTTTAATAGCGATTTGATTTCTACTAGATTTATATTTTACATCTCCAGTTTTAGTGTATAAGTCCGAATAAACTTTTAAAGCTTCATCATAATCTTCCATTTCTGCAAGACTTTGAGCCTTTTTTTCTAGTGAAGAAATTTCAATTTTCTTCTTAAAGAAAAGGCTAGCTACTATAAGTGCTATTACAAGTATTACTATGCCGCCGATAATAAAATATTTCTTTTTTCTATCATCGTGCTCTTCTTTGTCGTCATAAAAATTATTATCATTTCTCAAAACACTTTCCTCCATTATAATTACTTAAAAATAAAAATATCAATAAACAAAAAATTGAATGTCTACCCTACTATAATTATACAAAATCTTGATGTTATTTTCAATTAATTAAAATTTATTATTAAAAAATTGTAGCTTTTAAATATTGACAATAGATTAGAATTAGAAATATAATAAACGGATCCAAGAAAATATTTTTAATAGGAGATAAAGTGAAAAAATTGTGTAAAAGG
>JAHHSS010000015.1 GCA_020025095.1 Peptostreptococcus sp. | reverse complement strand
TAAAAAAGTAGCAATGCTGAATTTTCAACATTGCTACCTACACACATTATATATAAATAATTTAACTTAAAACTACTATTTATCGGGGTTTATATCACTAAATAAACATTAAATATTTTTTAACATATTTTTATGTCTTATTTATATTCATTCATTAACTTTTCAAATACTCCCAAAGCTTTTTCACACTTTTCAGTTTCTACACAATATGATAATCTCATATGTGTTTTTGATCCAAATCCAGTTCCTGGAACTACTAACATATCATATTCCTTAGCTTTTTCAGAGAACTTTTCAGAATCTCCATCTGGAGCTTCTATGAATAAATAGAATGCACCTGCTGGCTTTGCAACCTTGTAACCAAGCTTTGTAAGACCGTCATATAGTAAGTCTCTGTTTTTCTTGTATACTGTTAAATCTGGTTCAATATCTACACATCTTTCTATTACCATCTGGAATAGTGTAGGAGCACAAACATATCCTAGTGCTCTAGCAGCTCCTGCACAAGCTGGCATTATCATCTTATCATCTATCTTGTTAGGAACTAGTACATATCCTATACGTTCTCCTGGTAATGAAAGTGATTTAGACCAAGAATAGCAAACTATTGTATTATCATAATAGTTTGGTATGAATGGAACTTCTAAGCCGTCTATTAAAACTAATTCTCTATATGGTTCATCTGTTATTAAATATATAGTATGTCCATATTCTTTAGATTTTTCTTTTAAAATTTCTACTAAAGCTTCTATTTCTTCCTTTGAATAAACTACTCCTGAAGGATTGTTTGGAGAGTTTACAACTATAGCTTTAGTATTTTCTGTTATAGCTTCCTTTATGCCTTCCACATTTAGTTGCATATCATCTTTACAAGGAACTAATACCTGTTTTCCACCCTGAGAATGAATAAATACAGTATATTCTGGGAAGAAAGGAGCAAGTACCATTATTTCATCATCTGGAGATGCTATTAAAGCCTTAAATACTATGTTTAAAGATGCTGCAGCACCACAAGTCATCAATAGATTGTCCATAGTATAGTCTGTTCCAAATCTCTTGTTTAAATTATCTGCAATTGCCTTTCTAGTAGCATTATGACCTGCACCTGAGCTATAACTGTGATAAACTTTAGGATTGTTTTCTTTTATTATGTCTATTATAGCTTCCTGAACTTCTTTTGGCGCTGGAACACTTGGATTACCTAAACTAAAGTCCAAAACATTTTCCTCGCCTATTTCTGCAGCTCTCATTGCTCCAAAACCTGCAAGTTCTCTGATTACTGACTTTGCTGTACCTAAATTCACCATATCTTTTGAAATCATAATATTACCTCCTATTTTTTTATTTATATCGCAATTTATTATTTAAGCGACAATATATTCTTTTTATAAAAATTAAAACATATATTAAAATATCTGTAAAGACATTTTAACAAGCTTGATCATAAACTGGGTCATCTATAGTTTTTCCTATTTTAGCTGTCATACTTATAACTGTAAGAATTACTGAGCCTAAAATAGCTGGAATTAGCCATTCAAAACCAAATTTCGCAAATGGGAAGGTCTGTATAAAGGCAGTCGCTCCTGCTAATAAATCTCCACCTCTCATAGCTGATGCCATATTTATACTTTCTATTATAGAAACTGAAAAAGCACCTATTACAGCACCTGTATATGACCAATTATACTTGATTTTTTTGTCGAATAATGACATTAGTATTAAAACTATAATTACCGGATAAATAGCTGAAAGTATTGGTACTGCAACAGATATAATACCATCTACTCCTAAGAAAGATAGAGCAAAAGATACGATTACAGCAACTGTTACAACTTTTTTGTATTTAAGTTTTCCGTTAGAAATAGTTTCAAAATAATTACCACAAGTAGATGTTAAACCTGTTGATGTTGTTAGACAAGCCAATGATACCGCTACACCCATAAATACTTTACCAACATTACCTAACATAAGCTCTACCATACCTATTAACAAGGCTGTTCTTTCAGTATTATCTCCAAAGTGACCTCCTACTGTAGAACCTGCATAAGTTAAACTTCCGTACACCAAAGCAAGTAAAATAAATGCTACTAAACCTACCCATAAGCTGGCTTTTAATTGTACTTCTCTATTATTATAACCACGTCTAATTAAATCTGATATTACTATTCCTGCCATAAGCGGCGATCCTAAGGCATCCATTGTTTGGTAACCTTCTTTAAATCCAAGAGTAAACAAACCTTTTGTTGATGTTGTTACTGCAGGATCTGGAGGATTAACTACAGCAATAATTACAATTAATGCTAGTATAATCAATAGACATGGAGTTAAATATTTACCGATAATATCGATAACTTTTGTTGGATTCAATGTTATATAGTATGTTATTAAGAAAAATACTAAACAAGTAATCCAACTAGGAACTCCTGGAAATAATGGTCTGATAAAAATTTCATGCGTAGTTGCTCCTGTTCTAGGCACACAAAATAATGGACCTATTGTAAGTATCGCAACTGTACCTACCAACTTAGCAAACTTTGGACTTACCCTTCTTCCCAAGTCGTCAGCTCTCCCACCTAACTTTGCTGTAGCTACAACACCTAGTATCGGAAGAACTGGATCTGATAATAAGAATGCGAACATTGCAATATACCATCTATCACCAGCTAAAATACCTAGATATGGAGGGAATATTAAATTTCCAGCACCAAAAAATATTGCAAATAACGCGAAACCACAAACTATTATGTCTTTCTTTTTAATTTCCATATTTTTCACCTTTTTATAAAATAATCAGCAATTTATATCTTTTCTAAATATAATATTGTTGGACTTCAAAGAGGTTTAATTAAATCAGGAAAAATTACCCCTCTTTGAGTCCTTATCTAAACATTGCAATTCTAAGGCATTATTAATTAACTATTTAATAAATTAATATTATAAACCATTTACTACATTATTAGGTCTTTCGCCTCTCATAACTTTTTCCATATCTTCGTATGACCACTTTGACATTCTTATAAATGCATCATCAGTTGTACCAGCTATATGAGGAGTTATAGACAATCTTGCTTTACCCACTTCATTTAAATTGAAAATAGGATGATCCGCAGTTGGTGGTTCTGGCGCGATTACATCAAGTCCAGCAAATACCTTTCCATTATTTAATGCTTCTGCTAGATCTTCATTATTTACTATTTCACCTCTAGCAACATTTATAATTATTGCATCCTGCTTCATAAGATCTATTGTTTCTTTACGAACCATATCTCTAGTAGAATCTAGTACTGGTACATGATATGAGATTATATCACAAGTTTTTAATATTTCGTTATATTCGCAAAATTCTAAATCTTGTTCTTTTTCAAACTTTTCATCTCTAAATACATCGTAGTACTTTATCTCGCATCCAAATGCTTTAAGCATCTTAACAGCTGCTTTACCTATAGCACCTAAACCTACCAATCCTACTACTCTTGAACCTAATTCATTTTGACCCTTTACCTGGTACTCTTTAAAACTTTCATTAAAACCTTCTACGCCACGAGCTTTTATCTTTGCATCTGCTTCTGGCATTCTTCTTAAACAACTTATCATATGCCCAACCGCTAACTCTGCAACTGGCGCTGCATTGACTGCTCTATTATTGCATACATAAATACCTTTTTCTTTAGCTGCTTCAAGGTCTATTTTATCAAAACCAACTCCTAAAGAATGTATCAACTTACAATTGTCTAACTGTTCTATAACTTCTCTTCTGAAGTAGTCAACTGGCCCACAAAATACAATATCTGCATCCTTACATTGTTCAACTAACTCCTCGTCACTACATGGATAGTTGATATACTTGAAATCCCATCCTTCTGGTTTCTTTACACCAAACCTTTCAATAATGTTTTTGTTACAAGTTACTCTAACCTTTACCATTTTTCTTCCCCCTTAGAAATTATTCTAGTTACACTTAGCTGTGTTAAAAACCTCAGCAGTCAATTTTAAAACCTTAACCAAATTATTAAATAATATAAAAATTGTTATTTTTTTATAAAAGTTCGTTTGATTATAATTTATCGAATATGCCTATTAATCTGGGGGAATATAAAACTCCCCCCAGATACTAATTACTATAAAATTTTATTTTTTTAATTTATACCAACATGTATAAACTTTAGATTACATCATTTCTGCTTGTTCCTGTTTTATTGCTCTTATCTTTTCGATTAGTATAGGAACAATTTTATGTAAATCTCCTACTACTCCTAAATCTGCTACGTCAAATATCGGAGCATTTGTGTCTTTGTTTATTGCTACTATGAATTCAGAATCTTCCATACCAGCCAAATGCTGTATAGCACCAGATATACCACAAGCTAAGTATAAGTCAGGTCTTACAGTCTTACCTGTCTGTCCAACCTGTCTATCTCTGCTAATCCATCCCGCATCAACATTTGCTCTTGAAGATGTAACTAATCCACCTAATTCATCTGCTAGTTCTTTAAGTACATCAAAATATTCTGCACTTCCGATACCTCTACCACCAGATACTAACTTTTTAGATTCAGTAATATCTATAGTCTGATTAGTTGATTTTACAACTTCTCTTATTGTTATATTCATATCTTCAGGCTTAAAATCAACCTTAAACTCTTCTACTTCACCAGTTCTAGATGAATCCTTTGGAAGAGCCTTCATAACACCTGGTCTTACTGTAGCCATTTGAGGTCTAAATTCCTTACAAACAATAGTTGCCATGATATTACCACCAAATGCTGGTCTTGTCATAAGTAACAACTTAGTTTCTGGATCTATTTCTAACTTAGTACAGTCTGCAGTCAAACCTGTATGTACTCTTGCAGAAACTCTTGGGGCAAGATCTCTACCTATTGAAGTAGCACCAAATAGTACTATTTCTGGCTTCTTTTCTTCTATAATAGCATTTACTGCTTTTGTATATGGCTCAGTTGAGTAAACTTCCAACATTGGATCGTCTACGCAAATTACTTCATCTGCTCCATGATATATTAAATTTTCAGCTAATCTCTTTATATTGCTTCCTAATAGTACAGCTACTACCTTTTGATCTAAGTCTTTTGCTAATTCACTTGCTATACCTATAAGTTCGATGCCTACCTTCTGAATGACACCGTCTACCTGTTCAACTACTACATAAATATCTTTGTTCATTAGGTTATCTTCCTTTCAATTATATATTAAAATTATCTTTCAAAATTTAGAGTATTATATTAAATACTTTTCTTGTAGCTTGGCAATTATAGCATCCGCTGCTTCTTCTGGTGTTAATCCTTCTAGTTTTACACCCTTGCCCTTAGCTTGCTTAGTGAATGACCTTTTAACATTTGTAGGTGAACCCTTTAAACCGATATTTGCTATATCAAGTTTGTCTTCTATATCCTTTAATCCCCAAACCTTAATATCTTTCTTATAAGCATCGAATATTCCACCTATTGACATGTATCTAGGATTTATTTCCTCGCTTAAAGTAGTTATTAGACAAGGTGGTTTTATTTCAATTATATGATATCTATCTTCAAATTGTCTCTTAACTATAAACTTTCCATCTTCTACATCTAACTTCTCGCAATAAGAAATCTGAGGTATCCCTAAATGTTCTGCTATCTGTGGTCCAACCTGAGCTGTGTCACCATCTATAGCCTGTCTACCTGCTATTATAATATCATAGTCTATATGTCTTAATGCTCCTGCAATTGTTGAAGAAGTTGCCCAAGTATCGGCTCCACCAAATGCTCTATCTGAAACTAATATAGCATCGTCGCATCCCATAGCTAAAGCTTCTCTTAAAGCTAATTCTGCTTGTGGAGGTCCCATTGATACTACTGTTACTGTGCTTCCTGGAACTGTTTCTTTTATTTGAAGTGCTAATTCAACTCCTGCCTTATCGTCAGGATTTATAATACTAGGTACCCCATCACGAATTAATGTATTCTTAACAGGATCAAGTTTTACCTCTGTTGTATCTGGTACTTGCTTAATGCAAACTACAATATTCATCTATACTACCTCCCCTATTTCAACACGTTTGATGCTATAACCATCTTTTGTACTTCTGAAGTACCTTCGTATATTGAAGTTACTCTTATATCTCTGTATATTCTTTCTATTGGATATTCCTTGATATATCCATATCCACCATGGATCTGTAAAGCCTTATCTACTACCCATTTTGCTTCTTCAGTAGCAAATAATTTTGCCATAGATGCTTCCTTATCTGCTGGCTTGCCCATATCCATCTTATATGCAGCATCATAAACAAGGTGACGCATAGCACAGATTTTTGTTTCCATTTCAGCTAAGATAAATTGTGTATTCTGGAATTTAGCTAGAGGTCTACCGAACTGATTTCTAGCCTTTGCATACTTAATAGCTTCTTCCATAGCGCCTTCTGCCATACCTAATGCCTGGCAAGCTATACCTAATCTACCAACTGACAATGTCTTCATTGCATTGATAAATCCTTTACCTTCTCTACCTAACATATTTTCTTTAGGAACTCTTACATTTTCTAGAACAACGTCACTAGTTGGGCAACCAATTACACCCATTTTGTTTTCTGCCTTACCAAATGATACACCTTCAACTTTTGAGTCTACTATAAATGTAGAAATTCCCTTTGCACCTAATTCTGGATTAGTTTTTGCAAATAGTATTATATAATCAGAAACTGGAGCTCCTGTTATAAATGTTTTTCTACCATTTATTATATAATCATCTCCATCAGCTTCTGCTGTTGTAAGTATTGAAGCTGCATCTGAACCTGCACCTGGTTCAGTAAGAGCAAAACAGAACATCTTTTCACCAGTAACCATTGGTCTTAGGTATTTTTCCTTTTGTTCTGGAGTACCGTCTCTCAATATAGGTGTAGACTGTAATGAGTTTGGAGAAGATATCCATATAGTAGATACTGCAGAAGCTTTTGAAAGCTCTTCCATAACTATTGCATATGAGCGATGATCGCCTCCTGAACCACCATATTCTTTTGGTATTTTAATACCTAAGAAACCTGCGTCAGCCATTTTCTTGTATACTTCCATTGGAAATTCGCCAGTTTCATCAACTTCTTCAGCGATTGGTTTAATTATTTCTTCAGCGAATTGCTTTGCAAGCTGACGAACTAATTCATGTTCTTTTTCGAAAATCATAGATTGCCTCCTTAAATTTTTAATCTTTTAATTAAATCATGTCTGCAAATGTTTGTAATGCAGTTCTTGCTTGTTCGAAGTTAGTCATTTGCTGATCTACTTCTATTAAAATATTTAATATTCCATTATCATCAAGTTCTTTCTTAATGATAGGATAATCAAATTCATCAGAGTCACTAAACTTAGTAAGTAAATATAAAACTCCGTTTGCATCGTGCTTTCTTACTTTTTCAGTTATTATCTTTCCTCTAAGCTTTTCAGGATCATATAAGAAAGTACTTCCTTCTATATCAGAAATCCATTTAGCAAGTGCTCTTACTGGATCACCAGTCCCTTCATCTACTAAGTAGTCAAACTGTCCAGATTCATGATTTATATTATCATCTACTATTGCTAACTTATATTCTTCTAATATTTTTAATATTTCTGGACTATTAGCTAAAATTCCTGTAGTAACTATTTTCTTTCCTTCAAATTTTTCTTCTGGAATTTCTCTCAATATAGAATTTATTTCTTCTACAATTTCTAGATGCTCTGCCTTATCAAAGAAATATGCACTAGACATTACTCTAGATCTAAGAGTAGGAGTTACAGTATTTAGATGTTTAGCTGCTAAATTATTGAATTCTTGTAATGCTCTTCTATGCTTATTGTATAAAACTATAGCATCTTCGATCTTTGAATCTTCTATTTCTTTTCCAGCAATTTCTTCTAACTGTTTTTTCAATTTTAAATACTGTTTTTTGTTATATTCTATTCCTGCTTCTATTTTTCTGTTCTGTCCATACCCTATATACAAAGCTGGAACATTTTTGATAGCTCTCTTCCAGTTCTGGCTAAGTCCCTTTAGACCATCGCTCAAACCACCTATTATCATACCTGACATCTTGTCAAGTTTGCCTTCTAATCCTAAGTCCATCAATCTAAGTATTGGTGATGCATAGAATGCTGGGAAATATTCTTTAGCTAATGTTACTTCACCTTCAGCCCCCCAAATACCCATTGGTATCATTCCAGCTGCATATACTAGTTCTTCTGGTGCATATACTGGTGCACAACCAATAACTTTTTTTCCTTCTTCTGTATATTTATCCAATTGCTTCAATGGACATACATTTAGCTTTTCAAACAATACATCTATATTACTCATGTTTCTGCGCCTCCCTCTTTGCTGCCTTATTAGCTTCCATTACTTCTATAAGACCTTGTACTCTAGTGTCATACTGTGCTTCTGAGAAGTTTCTTGGATCCGCCTGGTCCCCATCAAATGTAGCTGTTGGTATACCAGTCTTTTCTCTAAGTTCTCTTTCCATTTCATACATTATTCCACTCCATTGCTTACAACTTCTATTTATGTGAATCAACATACCATCTATGTTGTTTTCTTCTAAAAGCTTAAGTCTCATATCTGTAGCTCTTTCATAAGAAATAGCATTAGGAGTTCCGCAATATGCCTGCATTAACTCATTTGTATTATTGTATATATATCCAAATGCATCTGCGTAAACAGTACCACATACATTAACACCATTATCTTTTAACTGTTTGAATGTATGTCTTAAATGTGGCCAACATGCAATACCTTCAAATAATATTCTATACTTTTCTTCACCCTTGAATGTTGATTTTCCTTCTTTTACATTTTGGTCAAACTCTTCAGCCAATTTTTCAAATGCTAAAGCTGATTCTAATTTACCTCTAGCACATACAGCTACTGCCATGTGGTTAAATACATCAAATCCGCTAAATGGTGATGGTGTATATCTTGAATATCCTGTAGCCTTCAACCAAGCTCTTCCTGTTCTTTGTGATATTTCCATTACTTCCTTAAATTTATCATCATCCCATTTTTTACCAGTTAAATCTTCTAACTGTTTAATAGCATGTTCAAACTGACCTTTTAAATATTCAACTCTATCTTCTCCAGCCTCATAATCATTATTATAAGGAACATCTATTAATATTAGTGGAATATTTAATTCTTTAGCTATATTCTCATACCACTTAATCATACAGTTGCAGATGTTATTACAGCAAGCCACAAAATCTGGTTGAGGCATATTAAGTTCTGGGGCATCCTTTACATCCATGTATGCTAAACTTATTCTTGCATATGCGCAAATATCATTGGAATATCCCTGATCCTCTGCTATTTCACACATTCTCTGACCGCCGCCCTTAGCTGAAATAGCTGCAGCCTGATTTTCTGGATAAACTACTTTTATATCCATAGTTTCAAATATTTCCTGAGGGAAGTTAGAGGCACACCAACCTACTTTTTCTCCTCTATTCTTAGCATCCCATGCATCTTGATAATGCTTTGCCACTATTTCTCCCAACAATTTCTTTGCTGGTTTTTCTTCTACCATTCCTGTATTACTCATGATAAGCTCCTTTCTAGCTCTTTAAATATTCTTCATAAGCGTATAAAGCCGCTCCTAATGCACCTGCCATCTGAGAATCTTTTGATGTCATAATTTCTGTTTCTAATTCTTCGCTTAAAGCTCTTACTATACCTGAATTCTTAGTTACACCACCAGTCATAGCTACTGGCTCTACTAATCCACCTCTCTTAGCAAGTCCTGCTACTCTAGTAGCAACTGAGAAATGAATTCCTCTTACTATATTTGGAATCGGTATTTTTTTAGCCATACATGAAATTACTTCAGATTCTGCAAATACTGTACAAGTAGAACTTATTGGGGTTTTTTCAGTTGCCAATTTATCTAATTCTCCTAAATCTTCTAACTTAACATCTAAAACCCCTGACATAACTTCTAAAAATCTTCCAGTACCGGCAGCACATTTATCATTCATTAAGAAATTCATAAGCTGACCCTTGTTATTTAGTTTTAAAACTTTGATATCTTGCCCACCTATATCTATAATCGTTCTAATATCTCCGAATATATAATTTCCACCTTTAGCGTGACAACTTAATTCACTCATTGTCTTAGTCGCACCTTCATAACTATTTCTACCATATCCAGTAGAAACAATTGCATCCATGTCATCCAAAGTAAGTTTAGATTCATCCATAACTTTTTCTATAACTTTATCAGCACCTTTTGTTCCAGCACCTAAGCCAACTACTCCTTCGGCAACAATATCTTTTCCATTTTTGAGTATTACACATTTTGACGAAGTAGAACCAATGTCAATACCCATTGTATATACATCTCTCATTTTTTCATCCTTCATAATTTAATTTTACAAACATATAAATCAATCTAAATTATAAATTGCGAATCCGTAATACTCCTAACCTTTAATATCGAATCCGTAATCCCTCATGTTAAAAGGATTATTTATCTTCCCATATATATAATGTTTTATTTTCTATCATTTCCTTTATCTGTTCTTCTGTATATCCTATTTCCTTTAGAATTTCTTCTCCATGTTCACCAATGTATGGTCCTCTATTGTATGGAGTTGGTCCCATTTCATGATACTTAACAGGATGCTTAACTAATACTCTTTCACCCTTTGGATAATTCATTTTGTAGAAACAATCATTTGCCCATGCTTGTTCGTCTTCTAAAAGTTCTTCCCAAGACTGTGCTAAAGCAAAAGGTATATCAGCCTGAGTTAACACTTCTGCCCATTCTTTATAATCTCTTTCTTCAAATCTAGCCATTACTCTATCATAAACTTCTGTTCCTAGATTATTTTTATGAAGATTTTGAACTGGGAAATATTTTTCATCCTCTACCATTTCATTTAATTCTAATGCAGTTAAGAATTTTTTAAAGTAAGTGTTATAATCTGGCATACAAGTCTGAACATATCTTCCATCCTTAGTTCTCCAACAAGCATTTAAAGGATTATTTGCTTCTCTAATATTTATAGGATATTTTGCTCCATAATCTGGATATTGAGCTGCTTGAACCATCATACCCATATTAAAGATAGCACTTTCAAATAAGCTAGTTTCAACCTTTTCTCCTTCGCCTGTCATCTTCGCATGATACAATGCAGCAAGAACTCCAGCGGCAAGATTTATACCTACATTATGATCTCCCAATCCTGGAACTACATTCATAGGAACATCTGACTTTTGTCTAAGATTTTCTAAGTAACCACCTCTTGCAAAAAATGCAGTAAAATCGAATCCTGGTAAATCTTTATCTGGACCATATTCTCCATATCCTGTACATATAGCATATACTAGACTAGGATATTTAACCTTTAGAGTTTCATAGTCAAGACCAGCTCTCTTTAGTGCCTGAACCCTCCAATTTGTTATTAACACATCTGCCCCATCTAACAATTTGAAAAAGGCTTCTTTACCTGCAGGATCTTTCATGTTAAGTGATATACATCTCTTATTTGCATTCTCTAACTCCCAAGTTGTATTTTCATGCATATCTAGAGGTCTTCCTTCAGTGGGAGCTGTATATCTTAGTGGGTCTCCCTTCGCACTTTCTATTTTTATTACATCAGCACCCAAATCTGCTAAAAATCTTCCTGTAGTAGCTGCTGCAATAAAGTTAGCAAGTTCTATTACTTTGATTCCTTTTAATGGTTGTTTTCTTGTGCTCATTGCGTTACCTCCCAAATCTTTAATAATAACATTAATCTAATACTATATGATATGCTTAGATATCTTTAAAATTTATTATTTTAACAAACTTATATTTATTGTTTGCTATTGTCTAACTTCTCTTTTCTCTTTCTACTTCTTTCTTCAATTTCATCAGACAATAAATCTAAAGAAATTTTTTTCAATTCTTTTTCATTTATTTTTCCAGTTGAATTTTTAGGAAATTTTTCAACAAATACAAAATAACTCGGTATTTTGTATTTACTAATATTCTTATCTAAGTGTTCTTTTATTTTTTTTATCATTTCGAGATTTTGTTTTCCCTCAATGCAAGCTACTATTTCTTCTTGAAGAACTTCCGACTTTACACCAAAAACAAATACCTCTAAACCATTTTTTACTTCTTTTATAAATTCTTCAATTTCAACAGGGGATATATTTTCTCCACCTCTTATAATCAAATTTTTCCTTCGTCCAACGACGACCAAGTAACCATCATCATCTAAATATGCTAAATCTCCTGTTCTTAACCAACCATCTTCTTGAACAGCATCACATACTACAGGATCTGATGCTAAATATCCTTTCGTGACATTGTAGCCTTTAACATATATTTCACCGACTTCATTACTTTTACATTCCTGATGGCTATTCAAATCTATTATTTTTACATCTATATTACTTATTATCTTTCCAGATGTTTTTGCTTTTTTATGTAAATCATCATCATAATCTGCTATAGATACACACGGAGATGCTTCTGTTAAACCATATGAAGTTTGCAACTTAATTCCAGGTAATTTACTACATATCTCTAAGTACTCATTTTCATAAATAGGTGATCCAGCTATTATTCCGCTTTTTAAACTACTTAAATCGTACTCTTCCATTTGGGGATTTTTTATCATTGCCAAAAACATACTTGGTACTCCATTTAGCACCGTGCATTTATTTTTCTCTATAACTTTGCAAACATGCATCGTTTTATATTTATGAATCAAGGATATAGACATCCCAGCTATAATAGTGGTCAACAAACTTACTGTTATTCCAAAACAATGGAATAAGGGAACAGACAAACACATCCTATCGTTCTCATTCCACCTCATTTGTTTTACAACTTCTCTTGCGTTGTTAACTATTGAGTAATGAGATAACATAACACCCTTGCAATTATTTGTTGTTCCAGATGTGAAAAGTATACATGCCAACTCATTTGAGTCCTCTTGTTCTGGAATTTCCATTTCTTTACATACTTTTCTTTCTGCAAGCTTCATCCATTCTTGATAAGTTTTTTCGATATTGTATATTTTTATACCAGATACATCTCTGCTATTTTTTATGTTCTTCATAACCTTGTCTGCTGAGTTGTCACCACAAAGATTTGTATAGAACATATGCTTTATATTAGCTATTTTTATACAGTCAATAAGCTCTTTTTCTTTAAAGCATGGATTTATAAGAGCTGCAACAGCTCCAATTTTTTGTAATGATAAAAAGGCTATTACCCAACTAGCGCTATTTACTCCTACTATTCCTATTCTGTCACCTTTTTTTATTCCTTGCTCTAAAAACACCTTGGCAACTTTATCAGTAATTTTATCAACACAACTCCAAGTGAACGCTTCTTTTCCGTGATTCAAAAAAATATTATTTGGTGTTTTTTTAACTCTTTCTCTAAAACATTTACTTACAGTCATGTTTATAAGTTCCATATTCTTTCCCCCTAGCACTGTAACATTTAACAATTATCAATCTTGACTACTTGTATACTAGATTATAGAAAAATAAAACTAGCAAAAATACAAATATTACACCCGTTTGTTTGTAAATAAATTAACAACATAAGGCAAATAAAAAAGACGTCTAATTACTGCTAAAGTAATGTCTAAACTCAGGATCTATATTCATTTCGCTACTTACTGTTTCTATATGCTTGGACATACTTTCCAATGCCATTTTCAAATTGCCAGATTCTATACACTCTACAATAAGCTTATGCTCATCTATCAAATGTGATACGGTACAGCCTAGCTTTTGCACATACAAATTTCTCCATCTACTAATGTGGAGTAGATGTTCGCTTATTAAATTCAATATATTCTTGTTTTCAACACTAACTATTATAAATTCATGAAACTCTTCGTCAAGCTTCCTAAATTCCTCTAAATACTCATTAGCAGAATAGAACTTCTCCTGTTTCGCTATATTTTCCTTCATCTTAGCTATTACATTAGATTTATCACCATTTTTCATAAATCTATATAACATCTCTTTTTCCACAGATGTTCTAATCAATAAAGCATTTCTAATATAATCCAAATCGATACTATTAATATAGGTTCCTCTTTGAGGATAGACTGTTAAAAAACAATCTTGCATCAGTCTTGCAAACGCATTCCTGACCACCGACCTAGATACACCATATTTTTCAGAAATCATATTCTCACTTATTTTGCTACCAGGTTCAAGCTCAAGACTTATTATTCTACTGAGAATATCTTGATAAATTGCCTCCGAAGAAATCGGCTTTTCCACAATAATCAACTCCTATCCTCTATCTACTTACTAGTATACCAAAAATTATTTTTTTATCAAGCATTTTTTAAATATTTTTTAACAAAAAAAATATACTCCTTATAATATAAAATATTCTAGAAGTTTGACTTCATTAAAAATAATATTTTCTATTTTTAGATTTCTTTTTTTAATTCTCAAATTTAGCATTTTTATTAACTTTGATCCTTTTATTCATTATTAATCAAAGCAAAATTAATAAACCGTATATTACAATATATTATTTTTTTAATATGTTGTATACTACTTTATCATTTTTTATAAGAATTATATGGCTTGTTCAGAAAATAGTAGCGCCGATAATTTTATGTGATATTATCTTTCATTATTTTTATATTATATCTGTAACTTGATTTTTTCACACATGATTTTGCATAAAAAAAGAGTCGCCCGATCATTCCGATACAGACAACCCCCCTGATAGCTTATTATTAAAATATAAGTAAAAAGTTAAATTACTTTACTTCTACTGTTGCACCAGCAGCTTCTAACTTTTCCTTTATTTCTTCAGCTTCTTCCTTAGAAGCACCTTCCTTGATTGGCTTTGGAGCACCGTCAACTAATTCCTTAGCTTCCTTTAGTCCTAATCCAGTTATAGCTCTAACTTCCTTTATAACACCGATCTTTGAAGAACCAGCTGATGCTAGTATTACATCAAATTCAGACTTTTCTTCTGCAGCAGCACCACCTGCAACAGCTCCACCAACCATTACTGGAGCAGCAGCTGATACACCGAATTTTTCTTCTGCAGCCTTAACTAATTCATTTAATTCTAAAACTTTCATGTTTTCTATAGCTTCTAATATCTGTTCTATTGTCATTTTATTGCACCTCCGTATAAATTATATCTCAATATCTTGATTTCTTTTTTAATTTTTTGGCTATTGCCTACCGATTAAACGGCTATTTTTTTTATTAAGCTTCCGCTTCTTCTTGCTTCTTTATAACTGCGTCTAATAGGTAAACGAAGTTTGACATTGGAGCCTTTAGGCTGCCAAGAAGCTTTGCAATAAGAACTTCTCTTGGTGGTATTGATGCAAGAGCTACGATCTTAGCTTCATCGTAGAATTCACCTTCAACTACACCCATCTTTAGAGTTATCTTATCAGGGTTCTTATCCATGAATCCCTTAAGTATTCTTGCTGGAGCAACTGGATCATCATAACCAAAAGCTATTGCGTTTGGTCCTATAAGCTGTTCTTCGTTGAAGTTAGCAAAAGCTTCTCCTCCATTTTCCTTAGCAGCTCTTCTTACAAGTGTATTCTTGTATACCTTGTATTCTACACCAGCTTCTCTCATCTGACTTCTTAATTCTGTTACCTGTTCAACTGTAAGTCCCTTGTAATCAAGAACTATTACAGATGAAGCTTTTTCTAGCTTTTCAGCTATCTCAGCAACAACCGCTGATTTCTTTTCTATAGCATTACTCATTCTTTTAGTGCACCTCCTTCACAATAATAAAGTTTAGCACTTACCGTAAAGATAAAAAACCCCTGTAATCAAGTAGACTACAAGGGTACAAGTATCACGTATATCGCAACCTCGGTGGGAAATTAAGCAATTCTGCCCCCACTGTCTACGGCAAATCTATTCTTTTTCAACATTGACAATGATATCATATTTGTCAACCTGTGTCAACAGTTTTTAAATAATTTTTATTTATTATTCAGAAACTCTAGCTGGGTTAATCTTAACACCAGGTCCCATTGTTGAAGCAACAGAAACACTCTTTAAGTACTGTCCCTTAGCTGCTGATGGCTTTGCCTTTATTATAGCTTCCATTAGTACCTTGAAGTTTTCGAATAACTTTTCAGAACCGAAAGAAGCCTTTCCAACTGGAACGTGGATTATATTAGACTTATCTAATCTATATTCTACCTTACCAGCCTTTATTTCTTCTATTGCCTTAGCAACATCAAAAGTAACTGTTCCAGACTTAGGGTTTGGCATTAATCCCTTAGGACCTAACACTCTACCTAGTCTACCAACTACACCCATCATATCAGGAGTAGCAACAACTATATCAAATTCAAACCAGTTTTCACCTTGGATCTTCTGAACTAATTCTTCAGCACCTACAAAATCTGCTCCTGCAGCTTCTGCTTCCTTAGCCTTTTCACCCTTAGCAAAAACTAAAACCTTCTTAGTCTTACCTGTACCATGTGGTAATACTATTGCACCTCTAACCTGCTGATCAGCATGTCTAGAGTCTACACCTAGCTTTACATGTGCTTCTACTGTTTCATCAAACTTAGCACTTGCTGTATCAACTACTACAGCCATAGCAGCTGATGCATCATAATATTCATTTCTATTTACTTTTGCAGACGCTGCTGCATATCTCTTACCCTTCTTTGCCATTTTAATTCCTCCTTGTGGTAATACGGTAAATTAACCTCCCACTAATAAGACATTGCTTATAGCGAAGTTTATGATTTACTTAAATTAAATGTTGATCATTAGTCAACTACTTCTACACCCATACTTCTTGCTGTACCCGCAATCATTCTCATTGCAGATTCAACTGAAGCAGCGTTTAAATCCTTCATCTTAAGTTCAGCTATTTCCTGAACCTGAGCCTTAGTTATCTTTCCTACCTTCTTCTTATTTGGTTCTCCTGAACCTGACTGTAGGTTGATAGCCTTCTTTATTAATACAGCAGCTGGTGGAGTCTTAGTTATGAAACTGAAAGATCTATCCTGATATACTGTTATAACAACTGGTATAAGCATTCCTGCCTGATCTGCTGTCTTAGCGTTGAATTCCTTAGTGAACGCCATAATATTAACACCGTGCTGTCCTAGTGCTGGTCCAACTGGTGGAGCTGGAGTTGCCTTTCCTGCAGGTATCTGTAATTTAATCTGTCCTATAATTTTCTTAGCCATTGTGTTGCACCTCCTTAAACTTTCTCTATATTTTCAAGCCCTAGAGTTACCAAGGCCTTTCTACCAAATGCATTAACATAGACTTTTACTTCTCTTTTTTCGATGTTTATATCTTCAACTTCTCCGACGTTGTCAACAAACGAACCACTTATAACTTTTACTGCGTCTCCTGGCTCAAGATCTATATCACCTGCGACTACCTTGTCAGAGTCATTTTCTAATCCCATTGCGTAAACTTCATCTTCAGTCAATGGTACAGGCTTTGACCCAGGTCCTACAAATCCTGTAACACCCTTAGTATTTCTTACTATATACCATGACTCATCTGTCATTTCCATCTTTACAATTACGTAACTTGGGAATATCTTTCTCTGTGTAAGCTTCTCTTTACCAGTTTTTGTAGTTGTAACTACATCTTCAGTTGGAACTACTACTTTTTCAATAATATTTTCCATATTTCTGTTTTTAACAGAATTTTCTATTGTGGTTTTGACTTTGTTTTCATGTCCAGAATAAGTATGTACAACATACCATCTTGTGTTTCTTTCTTCTGACATTAAAATCATCCTTTCAATACTGAGTTTCTATTCAAACTAACCTACTAATAGGCTCAATAATTTTGATAGACCTGTATCTACAAGCCATACGAATAGAGTAGCTATAACAACTACTCCCAACACGACTGCTGTCTTGCTAGCTAACTCACCTTTTGTTGGCCATGTCACTTGTTTAAGTTCAATCAGTGTGCCCTTAAAAAAACCAACCTTTTTTTCTGAAACTTCTACATTTTTCTTAGCCATCAACTCACATCCTTTTCGCTAAACAATCAGTTCCACTTTGATGTAAATTACTTAGTTTCCTTATGAGTAGTATGTTTCTTACAGAATTTACAATACTTTTGCAATTCTATTCTGTCTGGATTGTTCTTTTTGTTCTTAGTTGTGTGGTAATTTCTCTGTCCACATTCTTTACATGCTAAAGTTACTTTAACTCTCATCATTACACCTCCAAAAAATTTTTAATATATGATGATATAGCTTCCTGAAATTAAATCAAGTAACTATTACCTTCCGTATTTTTTCAACTCAAACAAACGACTATACAAAAGCCGTCTAAAATAAAATACCACAAATTCATTGGTGTGTCAATTAATTTGTGGTATTTTTATTTCAATTATTTCAAGTTTTATTTTCTATTTAGATATTTAGAAATAAATACTTCTTAAGTAAATAGATTATTAAAGTTTTTCTTAGTTATTATTTTTTATATTAAAATTATTAATCATTTCCTATTACTTGTAAATCCTTAGTATATTTATTTAATACCTCACATCCATCTTCAGTTATAAGAACTAGGTCTTCTATTCTAACACCAAATTCTCCTGGAAGATATATACCTGGTTCTATTGAGAATATCATTCCTGGTTCTGCAACAAGTTCATTTACAGCTGAAACATCACCATAGTCATGATCTTCTAAACCTATATGATGTCCTGTTCTATGTGTAAAGTATTTTCCGTATCCTTTTTCAGTTATATAATCTCTACAAGCAGCATCTATATCACACATTCTAGCACCTGGCTTAGAAGCTTCTATACCTCTTCTATTTGCTTCAACAACTATATCATATACTTCCTTACCCTTTTCACTTACTTCCTTCCAAAATACAGTTCTTGTCATATCTGAACAGTACATATCTTTTTTACAACCAATATCTACTATTATAGCATCTCCTGGCTTTGCATATCTATCCCCTGGTTCACCATGAGGATTTGCGCCATTTGCAGCCATACCAATTATTGGAGAGAATGATACATCTTCTGCACCCATTTCTTCATATATCTTTAATAATTCACTAGCGATTTGTTTTTCAGTCTTGTCTGCTGTTATTTTATTTATAATTCTCTCGCAAGCCTCATCATTCATTAAAGATGATTTTCTCATTAAATCCTTTTCTTCGTCATCTTTAAACATTCTCATAGTATCAATTATGTAAGAAGCGTTTACAAATTTGCTATCTGAACATTTGTCCATTAATGCAAGAAGGAATCTTGCTGGCCAATTCTTATCAACACCTATTATGCTTCCATTTTCTACATACTTAGCTACAACGCCTACAGAATCATCATCATCTGTGAATATTACTTTTTCAACACCTAAATCTTCTTCTATTGGGAATAAGGCATTTACGAATAATTTATGCTCTCCATTTTGATTTAGATATAATGCAAATAACCTTTCACCAGGATTTAAAAAATATCCTGTTAAATAGAAAATGGCAAGTGGATCACTTACTATAATCTGAGGAAGGTTGTCTTCCTTCATTTTCTTTAAAACTTGATTTACTCTGTTATCCTTCATAATTAGACCTCCACAAAATGTACTAAGTCCGACTCGAGATTATTAATAAAATATTCTGTTAATATTCGCTGCACATTTCTTATTATTATATTTATATATTATACTTTAACAAGACCAAATTAATAATAGAATCGTACTTCCTATTCAATTATATCACTATCTGACTTAAAGTAAAACGTTTTTATAAAATTATATATATTTCTTATTTATACCTCCCTATATATGGAATTGTAGGGTTGTGTATGCTATAATTTTCATTAGAGTAGTATTTTTATGCTTAAAAAATTTTATATCTTACACTTTATAAATCATAGCTTAAAATTAAGTGAAAATAACTAAAAAAATGCTACACTAAATATTTTTTCAAAGGAGTAGTAATATGAGCGAAGAATTAAGAACACTTTACCCACCAATTGAAGCAAACTTTACTGATTTTATAAAAGTAGATGATGTTCACAACATCTACTATGAAGAATCAGGAAATCCAAATGGAAAACCAGTCATTTTCCTACATGGAGGTCCAGGATGTGGAACAAGTCCAGCAGCAAGACAATTCTTTGATCCAGAATTTTATAGAATTATTATGTTCGATCAAAGAGGAAGTGGAAAGAGTACCCCTCATGCAAACCTTATCAACAATGATACAGACAGTATCATATCAGATATGGAAAAGATAAGAGAAAAATTAGGCATTGAAAAATGGTTAGTTTTTGGAGGTAGCTGGGGATCAACTTTAGCATTGAGCTACGCTATACAACATCCTGAAAAAGTTATTGGTCTTGTTTTAAGAGGAATTTTCTTAGGTAGACAAGAAGATATAGACTGGATTTACCAAGAAGGTGGTGCATCTAACATATTCCCTGATGCTTGGGAAAAGTATATTAGCGTTATCCCAGAAGAAGAAAGAGATGATTTGATTACTGCATACTATAAAAGATTAACACATGAAGACAGAGCTATAAGAGTCGAAGCGGCAAGAGCTTGGAGTATGTGGGAAGGAAGTATCGTTACACTTCTTCCAAACGAAGATGTTGTAAACGACTTCGGTGATGAAGATTATGCTATCTCAATGGCAACTATTGAATGTCATTTCTGGATGAACCATATGTTTAGAGATAATATGAACTATATCCTTGATAGTACAGATATAATAAAAGACATTCCTACTACAATAGTTCATGGTAGATATGATATGGATTGTAGGTTTATAGGAGCGTATCTTTTAAGCAAGAAACTTAATAACTGCGAGCTTAATATTACAATATCTGGACATTCTTCAGGAGAACCTGAAATAATTGATAGATTAGTTAAGGCTACAGACAAATATAAGTCTTTATTCTAAATTTAAGTTAAATATCTACAAGCCCCTAAATTTATAGTGGGCTTGTTTTTTTGCAAATAATTAAATTTTTTACTATATCTAATCTTGCACTCTTATAACATTCTAAAAATTTGCTATAGATATTGTATTTTTTGTATCTTAAATATATTCATATAATTTTTCCTTCAATATAATATATTTTGTCCTGCATTATTTTTTTATTTATTTTATAATTTTTAAGCTGACTAATAAAAAAGCTGTTGTAGAAAAATCTACAACAGCTATAATTTAAATCTTATTTAATATTAATCTTCATCTTCAACAAGCTTATTAAGTGGTTTTGTTAATACAAACATTAATATTGCCGCTATAAATGATACGATTGCAAATGATACAAACACAGTGAATATACCTAATTGTTCAACAAATCCCTGTGTATAACCATTTAACTTTGATGCTGCAAATGTCGCAAAAGTCCATACACCCATTAATAATGAGAAGTATTTCTTAGGTGCAAACTTACTTACAAATGAGTTTCCAAGTGGTGAGAAGCATATTTCACCTATTGTTAACAATGCACCAAATACAAATAACCATAATACTGTTACCTTATGAGTATTGTCAGCACCTATACCTCTTGACATTTCCATAAACATAAGAACTACATAAGATATACCTAAGAATAAGAATGCCAAAGCAACCTTCTGGAACATAGATAAGTCACCCTGAGGTCTCTGTGATAATTTATACCATAACTTAGCTGCACCTACACTCAAGAAGATACACAATAAACCATTCCATGATGTTGATAAGTGCTGTGGAGTAAATGTAACGCCACCTAAACTCATATTTACTTTTTCAACCATGTATATAGAAAGAACGATATCCTGCTGATAGTAGAATAGCCAGAATACAATAGATACGAATGATATAAATACAATTGCTATAACTCTCTTCTTTTCATTTTTAGTAAGAGGAGCCTTTGCATCGGCCTTAGCTTCTGCTTCTGTTTCATTCTGATGAGATTCCCCTATTACATTTCCGTTCTTATCAGTTATATACTTAAATGGCTTTTTACCTTGTCCTTGTAAAGTTCCATATCCTAATGTGAAGAATATTCCTCCTAATAGAACCACTATAGCACATACTAGGAATACCTGTCTGAATCCCATAACATCGCCATATTTAAAAGTAGATATGTAAAGAACACCTGTTATTAATGATCCAAGCAAAGCACCTACATTAACAAAAGAATACTGAATTGAGAATGCAGAGTCCAAAAGTTCTTCATCATCAAACAAACGTCCTATGATTGCTGCTAGGTTACCTTTAAATAAACCTGTACCTATAGATACAACTGCTATCATCATATTGATTGAACCTACGCCTGTAGCCTTCCAACCAAATAAATAACCTATTGCCATTAAAACACAACCAATCGTAACCGCATATCTAGCACCTAACCAGTGGTCACAAATAAATCCGCCTATAACTGGTGCTATATAAGTCCAAGCCGTAAAGTTTGCAGCTATAATAGCCGCTTCCTTAGTGTCGATTCCTAAACCACCCTGAGCAACTGCTGTGATTAGGAAAACGATAAGCATAGGTTTGCTACCATAGAAAGCAAATCTTTCAAATGTGTAAGTTAAACTTGACACGTAGAAACCTATCGGGTATTTTGCCTTAGTTTCTCCCATTAACCTAAACCTCCCTTAAGATTAAATTATAATATAAAATTTTCCGCTACTATTTTTCATAATAACGTTATCAAGAGATATAAAAATCATCCCTCAATTTACAGTTTATATTCTTATTAAGGATTAGTCAAGGTGTTTACGAAAATAAAAAGCAATATTTTTATATATTGCAAATTTATTGAAAATTAAAATTTATGCAGTTTTATAATTTTTGCTCTTTATTAATATAAATTAAATTTTTAATAATATCCTCAGTTTTTTAAAAAATAAAAAATGCCTTATCTCGCTATTTGATTTACTAGTAAAAC
>JAHHSS010000149.1 GCA_020025095.1 Peptostreptococcus sp. | reverse complement strand
CTCACAGATCCGAAGTCTGCAGCTCTATCCAGTTGAGCTATAGGCGCAATTTAAATAGCAAATATATTATAACATAAAATAAGCATTAAATATCATTAAATATATATGAAATTAACTTATTTTTTAAATGAATTTAAGTTGACTATATTTTAAAACTAAAAAATAAATAACTTTAAATTTATATTTTTTTGATTATATATGAATATAATTAATATCTCTATGAAAAACAAAAATATTTTATGCAGATCAACATCTAAGATTTTTTAATAATAATATGATGTAAAAATTGTTTGAAATAGTTTATTTTTAATAGTGTAATAGATATTATTGAAATATTAATATAATTTAGAGAATATATTCAAAAAATACACAAAATAAATCTTATAAGTGGTATAATATATGTAGTAAAATCAATGTAGGTTTTAAATAGATTTTTTGGAGGTCAACATGAAAGAAAAGGTTTTATCAAGATTTTTAAATTACGTTTCAATTGATACACAGTCAGATCCTAATTCAACTACAACACCATCAACTAAAAAGCAGTTTGATTTGGCGAAAATTTTGGTAGAAGAATTAAAAGAAATTGGCTTAGAGAATATTACACTAGATGATAATTGTTACATAATGGCAAAGCTTCCTGCTAATACAGAGGGGGTAAGTCCAATTGGATTTATATCACATATGGATACTAGCCCGGATATATCAGGAAAGGATATAAAGCCTAGAATTATAGAAAATTATGATGGAAAAGATATTGTCTTAAATGAAGAAAAGGGAATAGTAACATCTTTAAAAGATTATCCAGAAATCGCGAATTTTAAAGGACAGACAATAATAGTTACAGATGGTAATACATTGCTTGGGGCAGATGATAAAGCAGGTATAGCTGAAATAATTACTGGAGTTGAATATCTTAAGAATCATCCTGAAATTAAGCATGGGGATATAATAGTAGGATTTACACCAGATGAAGAAATAGGCTGTGGTGCAGATAATTTTGATGTAGAGAAATTTGGCGCTAAATATGCGTATACTTTTGATGGTGGTGAGCTAGGAGAGTTAGAATATGAAAACTTTAATGCAGCTACAGCAGTAGTTACAATAGCTGGTAGAAATGTTCATCCAGGCTCAGCTAAGGATAAAATGATAAACTCTGCATATATGTCTGCGGAAGTTATGGATGCTTTTCCTAAGGCTGAAAGACCAGAAACTACAGAAGGTTATGAAGGTTTTTATCATTTAAATGAAATACATGGAAACGCAGAAACTACTACTATGATTTATATAATAAGAGATCATGATAGAGCTAAGTTTGAAGAAAGAAAAGAATTTTTCCAAAAGCAAATAGATGAGTTATCGAAGAAGCACGATGGAAGAATAAGTGTTGAAATAACTGATAGCTACTATAACATGAGAGAAATAATAGAGAAAAATATGTTTGTAGTTGATTTAGCAGTAGATGCTATGAAAGATATTGGTGTAGAGCCTAATGTGATACCTATAAGAGGAGGAACAGATGGTGCTAGATTATCATTTATGGGACTTCCATGCCCTAATCTATTTGCAGGTGGAATTAATTTCCATGGAAGAAATGAATTAGTAAGTATAGAAGCTATGGAGGCTGGAGCTAAATTGTTAGTTAGAATAGCTGAAAAGTATGCTGAACAGGGGCTATAAAGATTTTTATATCAGTCGTAAACTTTTAGTTTATGACTGATATTTTTTGTTTATTAAAAATAAGAATAATATATAGGTGAAATATATAGAGT
>JAHHSS010000148.1 GCA_020025095.1 Peptostreptococcus sp. | reverse complement strand
AAGCGTATAATCTTAATTATGAAATAATAAGGGATTTATGATAAAATAGAAATAGTTGTATTAAAAGAAATACACTAAAATTAATAATAGTAAGGCTGTGCTTATTATTTATTGAAATTAAAATCAAGTTGCAAAATCAGTATAATTATACTATATTTTGCCGTTAAAAAAATTTAAAAAAGCATATACACAATTAAGGAGAAAAAAATGAGAAAATATTTTGGAACTGACGGTGTCAGAGGTATTGCGAATACAGAACTAAGTTGTGAGCTTGCATATAAGCTTGGGCGAGCTGGTGGCTATGTTCTTACAAAGGACAAGGAAAATAAGCATATAAAAGTAGTGGTAGGTAAAGATACAAGAGTGTCAGGAGATATGTTAGAATCAGCTCTTATAGCTGGTTTAATGTCTGTTGGATGTAATGTAATAACAGTAGGAGTTATACCTACGCCAGCAGTAGCATATCTTACAAGAAAGTATGAAGCAGACTGTGGTGTTGTAATATCTGCTTCGCATAATCCAGTCGAATATAATGGGATAAAGTTCTTCAATAGCGAAGGTTTTAAACTTGCAGATGACATAGAGCATGAAATAGAAAAATATATAGAAAACATAGACAAAATAGATAGGAATCCTACTGCTTTAGGTGTGGGTAAAAAAATATTTAATCACGAAGCTACAAGAGATTATGTTGAATACTTGAAATCTAATATAAATACAGATTTTAAGGGAATGAAAGTTGTTTTAGACTGCGCCAATGGTGCATCATATAAAGTAGCTCCAATTGCTTTTAGAGAGTTAGGAGCTGAAGTGATAGAGATAAACTGTGAGCCTAATGGTGGCAATATAAATGACAAATGTGGTTCGACTCATCCAGAAGGACTTCAGAAAAAAGTGGTTGAAGTAGGCGCAGATATAGGTATGGCTTATGACGGCGATGCGGATAGATTAATAGCAGTAGATGAAAATGGTAATATAATAGATGGTGATAAAATCATGATATTAAGTGCTATTAACATGAAGGAAAAAGGGCAGCTAAAGAAAGATACTTTGGTAGTGACTGTAATGAGCAATCTTGGATTGACAGTAGCAGCTAAAGAAAATGGAATTAAGCTATCAACTACGCAAGTTGGAGATAGATATGTACTTGAAGAAATGCTAAAAGAAGGATATAGTCTAGGAGGAGAGCAATCTGGGCATTTAGTATTTTTAGACTACAATACTACAGGAGATGGAACAATGTCTTCGCTTGTTTTAGCGAGCATTTTAAAGGAAGAAAATAAAAAGCTTTCTGAAGTAGCATCTGTAATGGAAAAATATCCGCAAGTTCTTGTAAATGTAAAAGTGAAAAATGAAATGAAGCACTCTTATATGGAAGTTGAAGAAATAGCAAAAGAAATATCAAGAATAGAAAAAGAAATGGATGGTTTAGGAAGAGTTCTTATCAGACCATCTGGAACTGAACCATTAGTAAGAGTTATGTTAGAGGGAAAAGACCAAGAGCAAATCAACAATTTAGCAAATGGATTAGCTGAGTTGATTAAGGAAAAAATGGGATGCTAATTATACAAAGAAAGTTATAAATAAGAAAAATTCTAACCATAATAAAATAATATTTTTAAGAGATTTACCCCATATTTACTAGTTTATGGGGTAGATTCTTCTTAAGGAAGCTTTTTTAGTTTTAAGATAAGATTTATAAAAATGATATATTTATTTTTTATATTAATTATGATATCTTTTATTAATAAATTATATTTTTAAATATATATTT
>JAHHSS010000147.1 GCA_020025095.1 Peptostreptococcus sp. | reverse complement strand
CCTGTGACCCCCTGCTTGTAAGGCAGATGCTCTCCCAGCTGAGCTATACTCCCACAAATAATTGGAGCGGGTGAAGGGGATCGAACCCTCACAGCTGGCTTGGAAGGCCAGAACTCTACCATTGAGCTACACCCGCATATTTAATTATGACTCATAGGGGATTCGAACCCCTGTTGCCGCCGTGAGAGGGCGGAGTCTTAACCACTTGACCAATGAGCCATATTGACTCTTTTTCAAGTAACTTCACAATTTTTTAATTGCTGTCCTTTGGACAAGTATTATAATACCAAAGTACTCGATGAATGTCAATAGAATTTTAATTTTTTTTTTATTTTTTTAGTTCAATCTCAAAAAAATAAGTTTTTTCAATGTTTTACACCATAAAATTTCTCGAATTACACCTATATTATAACTTATTACTTATTATTTTTCTCAAGGTCTAGTTATTAAGAATATCTTAAGATTCTATTAGTTTTCACCTAATATACTTTTATTTCTCCTCTCCTTGTTCTATAATTTAATATGAATTATTGAAATATAGTCAATTAAATGGATTTATACCTATATATTATCTTAAAGAAAGGAGGGGCTTTAAGCCTATTCACTATGAAAAAAGTATTAATAATGACAGCTTCAACTGGCGGTGGTCATAATAGAGCGGCTAAAGCTATTGTTGAAGAAATTGAAAAGAGAACTCATAAAAATGAAAAAATAGAATGTAAAATAATTGATAGTTTTAAACTTGTAAATCAAGCAATAGATAAAGTTATATCTGAAGGATACGAAATGTCTGCAAAATATACCCCTACTGCATATGGAAAAATGTATAAATTGTCAGATATGAAATTCTTCTCTACAAATGAATTTAAAAATAATCCTCTATCTATAGTAATGGCAAGAAAATTTAAAAAGATGATTGCAGAAGAACAGCCTGATCTTATTATAGGAACTCATGCTTTTCCTCTTGTTGCACTTAGCAAATTAAAAAAGGGAGCTAGAGGTGAAGAACTTGATGAAGGCTTTGATGAATTTGTAGCAAAATCACAGGAAGAAATATACTCTTTCCCACCATTAATTTCAGTTCTTACAGATTATACAGCACACTCAACTTATCTTCAGGATGAAATTGATTTTTACATTTGTGGCGATGAATACGTAAAAGAACTTCTAATTGAGGATGGTATTCCAGAAGAAAAAATAAAACCTTTTGGTATACCTGTTGAAAAATCTTTTATGGAAAGTAGGCCTAGAGAAGAAGTTTTGCTTGAACTTGGCCTTAATCCAGAAAAAAAGACAGTTCTTTTGATGGGAGGTAGTTTCGGAGCAGGAAATATAAAAGGAACTCTTGATAGCCTTGCAGAAATTGACCGCGATTTCCAAATTTTAGTCATTACTGGAAGAAACTCTTCTTTAAAGAAAAACCTAGAAGAAAGGGTTAAAGAATATAATAGTAATATTAATATCAAAATTTTAGGATTTACTAATATTATGAATGATATACTAGCAGCAATTGATATATTAGTTACAAAACCAGGAGGGTTAACTACAACAGAAGCTCTAATTAAGGATGTTCCTATGGTTATACCTTACTTTATACCAGGTCAAGAGGGTGAAAATCTAGATTTTCTTACAAATTGTGGTGTAGCAATAAGAACTACAAAAAAATTCTCTATTAGGTCTGTGATTAAAGTCTTAATAGACAATCCAGAAAGACTTGATAGAATGAAAGAAAACATAAAACTTATACGAAAGGCCAATGCTTCTGAAAATATCGCAAAACTTTCACTTGAAATTTTCGATAAATATAGGGTCGACTACTCTTCTTTAGATAATAAAAAAACTTTTTTTGAAAAAATTGACCATGGTGGAAAATTAATGAGAGTATACAAAAAAGTCTGTAAAATTGTAAGTCCTTCTATGGTAAAATAA
>JAHHSS010000146.1 GCA_020025095.1 Peptostreptococcus sp. | reverse complement strand
TTTCTAATATGTTTGAATTAGATTTTATTTAATTGTAAATTCATTAAAAAATTGATAATATAGAGGAGTAGTAATTATTGTTAAATATAATATAGAAAAGGAGATAAATATGACAGAATCAACAGCAAAGAATGTGGCTATTGAACTTTTAGATTTTATAAATAACAGTCCAACAATGTATAACGCTGTTTCTTATGGTGAAGAATACCTTAAAAACAATGGTTTCCTTAAACTTGAAACAGGTAAAAAGTGGCAAATTGAAGTAAATGGAAGGTATTATATAAATATAAATTCATCATCGATAGTTGCCTTTGTGGTAAATGGAAGTGAGATTGCTGAAGAGGGATTTCGAATTATAGGAAGTCACACAGATTCTCCTTCATTCAGAATAAAACCTAATCCAGAAATTGAAATAAATGGACAAGTAAAGCTTAATGTAGAACCATATGGTGGAATGATTATAAGTTCATGGTTTGATAGACCTCTTGCAATTGCAGGTAGAGTTCTTATTAGAAATTGGAAAAATCCATTTAAACCTAGGGAAGAAATCATAGACATTAATAGACCTATATGTATTATTCCTAATTTAGCTATACATATGAACAGAGATATAAACTCAGGGTACGAATATAATAAGCAAAATGATGTTATGCCATTGATTTTAGAAACAGGTGAGCAGTTGAATAAAGATGATTATATAAAAAAGTTAATAATCAAAGAAATAGAAAAAGATAAAATACATTCAAAAACAGAAAAAGAAGCTTTAATAGATGATGAACCTTGGGAATATGCGAATGTAAGATCTATTAGAGAGAGAATGAAGGCAGAGGATGAAAGAGCTTTAGAAGTAGAAGATATATTAGACTATGAGCTTTACCTTTATGAATATGAAAAGGCAAGTTTAGTTGGAGAAAATGAAGAATTTATATCTGCTGCAAGATTAGATAATCTTGCGAGTATGCATGCAAGTTTAAAAGCTCTAATAGATAGCGAAAATTCTAGAGAGATTGGAAAAAGAGCATCAGATGAATTAAGACGTGCAATTACTGAAATCACATCTGCAGAAGGTGCTTTGAGTAGAGATTATGGAATATATGATACAAGTGTAAATAATACCTTGTTAAGAGAGTACCATGGATTTAGAGGAATAAACATGGTTGTAGCATTTAATAATGAAGAAGTTGGAAGCATGTCAAAAGAAGGGGCTGATTCTGAAACATTATCTAATATAATTGAAAGAATATGTTTATCCTTAGGGAAATCAAGAGAAGATATGTTAATAGCATTAGAAAATTCTTTTATGATTTCAGCAGATTTGGCTCATGCGGTTCATCCTAATAAAACAGAAAAGGCGGATTTAACTAATAAACCTTTATTCGGAAAAGGGCCTGCAATAAAAATACATGCAGGGAGAGCATATGCAAGCGATGGATATTCAGTAGCTATATATAAGGAAATATGTAGAAGAAATAAAGTAGAATATCAAAGTTTTGTAAACAGAAGTGATATGAGAAGTGGAAGTACAATAGGCTCAATTATGGCCAGTCATCTTCCAATTCCTATAGTTGATGTAGGTATACCACTTCTTGCAATGCATTCAGTAAGAGAGTTGGCAAATGTGAAGGATTATTTTGGATATTATAAGAGCATGCTAGGATTTTTGAGTGCAAAATAGAGAAATATTGAAAAATAAAAATATACTAAGAAAAGCTATTTGCTAATTGTAAAAAAATAATTAATTTTTGATGAAAATGACTGATCTTAATCGGTTCTTTGTCAAAGAGTGTTTATGAAAAAAATATCATATAATTTAATCTAAATTGATAGATAGCACAGATAATTTTCTATGCTGCCTATTTTATTTCAAATTGTTCTCTTAAAAGACATTCTAGTGTATAGAATTTTTTCTGTAAATTAGCCTTTTATGGTTACACTGTCGATTAGGTAGTTTAAAAAAATAGATAGTTTTACGAGGAAGACTAGGTAAAATCTAGTCTTCTTTTAATTATAGGGACGTGTCCCAGTTGAGCTCGCAAAGCGTGCGAAACAATAAACCA
>JAHHSS010000145.1 GCA_020025095.1 Peptostreptococcus sp. | reverse complement strand
ATTTATATGTGCTAAAAATGATAAAAAAATATCATTTGTGGTCTAAAAAAATTATTAAAGAGGCGAGGAGAAAAAATGTTTATAATAGAAGATATTTTTGGAAATGAAACTTGGGAAAAATTACAAGATTCATTAGTAGATGTAACGAAATTAGCGATTACAATATCAAATTATAGTGGAGAAGCTGTAACAAAACATAGTGGATATCATAAATTCTGTCAAGAAGTTCGAGGAAATAAGAGGTTAAGTAAATTCTGTGAGAGATGTGACGCAAGAGGTGGATTTGAAGCAATGAGAATGAATCAACCATTTATTTATAAATGTCATTTTTCGATAGTAGATATTGCGATACCAGTAGTAGTAGTAGACAATAAATATATAGGGGCTATAATGGCAGGGCAGGTAAGACTTCCAAAAGAAGAGGAAGATTTGCTTGAAGTTATAATGACTCCATCGAGCAAGGAAAGAATAGAAGAAGAAAAAGAAAAACTTATAGAAGAATATAATAAGTTACCTGTACTTACGCTAACACAGATTCAAATGATAGCCAATATGCTTTATTATATGTGCAACTATATGTGTAACGAAAAACAAAAATCAATTAAAAAGGTTCAAGAAATAATAAGCAGTATGGTGCCTAATAATATGTTTAATGCTTATAAAACAAAATTAGCTAATGATAGTGATTTTAATATAAAGATAGAAAAAAAGGAAAAAAATTACTATGATTTAGATGAAATTAACAGATACACAACTGGCGAGTATACTTATTATAGTGAAGTTGTGAAAAGAGTATTCGAATATGTTTTTTCAGGAAAGCCTCACTATCCATCACTTAAAGAAGTAGCAGAGCATTGTCATGTAAGCATAGGTTATTTGAGTAGAATATTTTCTAAAGAAGTAGGGGAAAGCTATTCGGAGTTCATTTCAAGATTAAAAATCGATAGGGCAAAGAATATGCTTGAAACAAGTGATATTAGTATTTTTGAATTGGCAGATATGCTTGAATATAAGGATGCAGGTTATTTTATAAAGGTATTTAAAAAACAAATAGGAGTAACACCTGCAAATTATAGAAAGTTTATAAAGGAAAAAGAACTTAATAAAAAACACTGTCCAATTCCCATAAAATAATATTTATTTTTATAAAAATAAATATTAATAAGAAAAATATAAGTTTATAGAAATATGTATTTACAAGTTTGTAAAAGACACCTTTTGACATAATTATGTAAAAGGTGTCTTTTATTATAATATTTCTTTAATTTTCATTGATTTTTCAATAATTTTTCTAAAGGCATCAGGTTTTATTGATTGTGCGCCATCGGAAAGAGCTTTTTCAGGACAATTATGAACTTCTATCATTATTCCATCTGCACCAGAAGAAACTGCTGCTAAAGACATAGGTTCAACTAATGAACTAATTCCTGTTGCATGACTAGGGTCAACTATTACAGGAAGGTGAGAAATTTCTTTCAAAAGGGGAACAGCAGAAAGGTCAAGTGTATTTCTTGTCCAAGTTTCAAAAGTTCTAATACCTCTTTCGCAAAGTATTACATTTTCATTTCCGTTGGACATAATATATTCTGCACTGTAAAGAAATTCTTTAAGTGTGTTTGAAAAACCTCTCTTTAAAAGGACTGGCTTTTTAGATTTTCCAAGTTCTTTTAAAAGTTCAAAATTTTGCATATTTCTAGCACCTACTTGAAGTATATCGACATCATCGAATAAATCAATGTGGTGTAGTGCAACTATTTCAGATACGATAGGAAGTCCAGTTTCTTTTTTAGCAAGGCTTAAAAGTTTAAGACCATCAGCCTTTTTTCCTTGAAAATCGTAAGGTGAAGTTCTAGGTTTAAAGGCTCCTCCTCTTAATATATTGGCTCCTGATTTTTTTATTTCTTTTGCAATTTCAATAATCTGTTCTTCAGATTCGACGGAACACGGACCACCGATAATTGTTAGATTGCCATTACCGATTAATGTATCTCCTAGCTGTATAATCGTATTTTCAGGATGTAGTTTTCTACCTGATTTATTTAAACCATCTATCATTATTTCCTCCAAATCTTTTTCTATCTGTAAAACTGGTCTACATAAATAATCTAATTTATTCTAACTAACAATAAAATCAATTTAATAAATTATAGACCTATTATATCATATTTTAATAGTGATTAACTCTAGCAAGATACATATTTTACAG
>JAHHSS010000144.1 GCA_020025095.1 Peptostreptococcus sp. | reverse complement strand
TATGTTTACAATACAGAAATTATTCTACTGTGTATGGTAAAAGTGCTACGTTTCTAGCAAGTTTGATAGCCTTAGTAAGCTCTCTCTGATGCTTTGCACAAGTACCTGTTACTCTTCTAGGAAGTATTTTTCCTCTTTCAGTAACATACTTTTCTAGTTTCTGATAGTTCTTGTAATCTATAACAGTGTTTTTATCAGCACAGAACTGACAAACTCTTTTCTTCTTACGTCTCTTCTTGTTTATCACGACTTTCACCTCTCTCTTATCTAAAATGGTACGTCGTCATCCTCTACGGCAGAAAATCCAGATGGACTAACTACGCCACTTGGTTCAAATTTAGGAGCTTCAAAATCTCCACCTTGCCCAACAGGTTCATTTGGAACAGCTGAAGGAGCGGAATTCTTGCTCTCTAATGCCTGTATGTTACGACCTGATACCTTCGTGAATGTTCTCTTTTCTCCATTTGGAGTTTCGTATCTATCTACTCTGATAGACCCTTGAACACCCACCAATCTGCCTTTTGTTACGTAATTTGCACAAAATTCAGCGGGTTTTCCCATTATTTCTACTGGTATGAAATCTGTAGTTACAGATCCATCCCTGTTCTTGTAATCTCTATCTATAGCTAACGTAAATGTAGCTACTGGAGTTCCTGAACCTGGTATATATCTCAATTCCGGGTCCTTTGTTAGCCTTCCGACTAAAACGACATTGTTCATACTAACACCACCTATTATTTTTCGTCTTGCGCAACTATGACATGTCTTATAACATCTTCAGCTATCTTAAGTCTTCTGTCTAATTCCTTTGGAAATTCAACATCAGCCTTAAAGTTAACTAGTGTGTAAACTCCATCTCTGAATTTCTGGATAGGATAAGCTAACTTCTTGCTTCCCCAAACATCAACTTCACCAACTTCACCGTTAGCTGAAGTGATTATATCCTTAATCTTGTTAAGAGTGGCCTCTCTTGCTTCATCATCAAGAGTTGGCTTTACGATGTAAAGTAGTTCGTAATTTCTCATTCATTTCACCTCCCTTTGGACTATACGGCTCCGAGAACTTTCGGAGCAGAGACGAGAATTTTTAAATTCTCATACCAAAATAGTATACTTGATTTAGAGGTTAAAGTCAATACATTTATAATGTTTTTGTCATAGCTGTTTTACCCTTTTTGATTTCTACAAATATATAAATTAATTTATATATCTACATTATCTCACTTTAAGTTAATATAGGCAAATCTGATAAAAATTTACCCTATTCTTATTTAATGAATAATTTATCTTATTAATTCTAGCATATAATATATTACTTTATAAATATTGCTTTACACCCTTCAAGTTCTATGAATTGACCTTCTTTTAGCTTTATTTGTATTTTTTTGAAATTACTTTTATAAAACACTGGCTCTGTATTACGAAGATTGTTCCATATCAAAACCTCACAAACTTTACTTTTATTTTTTTCATTTAGTTTTTCTTTGATTTTTTTAGAAACAATTTTACCTATTAAAGATTCTTTTTCATTCCTTTCATTGCCCTTCATAGGAACTATCTCATAATCTCCTGCTTTTATATCCTTTCCTACAAGATATGTATTATCACCTTTTGCAATATTATTTATCATTTCTTCTGTTGGTACAGCTTTATCTACAGGTATAATATAACAATCTTCAAGACTTACTGTATCTCCTTTTTCAATTTCAACGTATCCTTGCATATCGAAAATTGTGTTATTTACTATACCAAAAGGACTAGCTTCATTAATTTCTTTATTATTTTCTACTTGTACATAACCATATTCTTTTATAGCAAAGGCTTTATATATTCCTGGTTTTAACTCATTTTCAAAATACTTTTTATCATCATAAACATAGTTTTTATAGTTATTTCTTGCAGATATTATTACTGAGTTTTTTTCATATGAATTTAATCTTATATAGTTTGTCAAGAAAAATAAAAGTACAATTGTAACAATAATTACTATAATTATCGCTATTTTATTTTTTTTAAGCTTATTTCTTATACAATCTTTATCATTATCTATATTCTCACGATTTCTCAAAACATCTTTTTCTTTATTTTTATCTCTCGGCATAAATTTTCTCCTTTTGTGTAATTAGTTACAAGTTACATATACTATTTAAAACAAAATTTTTTAATAAATAAAATCTATATATTTATGCTAAAATTTTATATTAAGTACTTAAAATAAAATACTAGCATAAAACTATAC
>JAHHSS010000143.1 GCA_020025095.1 Peptostreptococcus sp. | reverse complement strand
ATGATTAAATTTTAATATAAAAGAGGTGAAGCTATGAATAAGAAAGAGTTGATGGAAAGCATAAAAGGTGGTCTGATAGTATCTTGTCAGGCTCTAAAAAATGAAGATTTATATACAAAAGAAGGTGGGATAATGCCTTTGATGGCATTAGCTGCTAAAAATGCAGGTGCAGTAGGAATAAGAGCGCAAGGTATAAGAGATATTACACAGATAAAAGAATTGGTAGAATTACCTTTGATAGGAATAATAAAAATATCATATGAAGGTATGGAACAATATATCACTCCTACAATGAAAGAAATAGATGAGTTAGTAGAAACAGGTTGTGAGATAATAGCTCTAGATTGCACAATAAGACCTCGTTTTGATGGAAGTAGTATAAATGAATTTCTGAAAGAAATAAAAGAAAAATATCCTGAAGTGGTTTTAATGGCGGATATATCGAATCTAGAAGAGGGCATTAATGCAGAAAAGGCAGGTGTTGACCTTGTAGGAACTACTATGAGTGGATATACACCATATACAGAAGGAAATTGCAAAGGACCAGATTTTGAACTGATAAAAGCTCTTTCTGAAAATATTAATATCCCAATAATAGCTGAAGGTAAAATTCATTACCCTGAACAAGCAAAAAAAGCTTTGGAATTAGGAGCATATGCTGTAGTTGTAGGTGGTGCAATAACAAGACCTAGAGAAATAGCATCAAGATTCATAGATGCAATAAATAAATAATAGAAGAAAATACTGTAAGAAATAATTCTATATATTTCTTACAGCATTTTTTATTAAAATTAAATACGAAAAATTAATATAATAAATACAAAAAATAAATTAAATGTAGAGAAATTCACATTGAATATACTGAATTTTATGATATAATCATCTCAATACTTTTTACGCTTATTTTAGTTCAAAAAATCAGTATAGGGATAGTGTATTTTAGGGTATGTTTAATTAAGGAGGTTCGATTATGGAGTTTAATAATTTAAGAGAAGCCGATCAAGAAATTTATGCAGCATTAGAAAAGGAATTAGAGAGACAAAAGAGAAATATAGAGCTTATAGCATCTGAAAATATAGTATCTCCAGCAGTAATGGAAACAATGGGAAGCTATTTCACTAATAAATACGCAGAAGGTTATCCAGCAAGAAGATATTATGGTGGTTGCCAATATGTTGATGAAATGGAGAATATTGCTATAGAAAGAGTAAAGAAAATTTTCGGTGCAGAACATGCGAATGTTCAACCTCATTCTGGTTCTCAGGCAAATCAAGCAGTTTATCTTGCCATGTTAAATCATGGGGATAAAGTTTTAGGTATGGACCTTTCACAAGGGGGACATCTTACACATGGATCTCCAGTAAATATATCTGGAATAAATTATAATTTTATAGCATATGGTGTGAATCCAGAAACTGAGACTATAGACTATGAAAAACTTAGAGAAATAGCTTTAAAAGAAGAACCCAAAATGATAGTGGCGGGTGCAAGCGCATATGCAAGAGAAATAGATTTTAAGAAAATAGCAGAAATAGCAAGGGAAATAAATGCCTATTTCATGGTGGATATGGCTCATATAGCTGGTTTGGTAGCAGCAGGTCTACACAATAGTCCAATTAAATATGCTGATTTTGTAACAAGTACAACTCATAAAACTTTGAGAGGGCCTAGAGGTGGAATAATTCTTTGCAAGGAAGAATATGCGAAGAAAATAGATAAAGCTATATTTCCAGGACTTCAAGGTGGACCATTAGAGCATATTATAGCAGCTAAAGCCGTTTGCTTTAAAGAAGCATTAGAAGATGAGTTTAAGGATTACCAACAGCAAGTAGTAAGAAATGCTGCGGTATTAGCAGATGAACTTGTAAAAAGAGGTTTTAATCTTGTTTCAGGAGGAACTGATAATCATCTTATACTTGTCAATCTTGTTTCAAAGGGAATTTCTGGAAGGGAAGCTGAAAAAAGACTTGATGAGGCTTTTATTACTGTAAATAAAAATTCTATTCCTTTTGATAAGGCTAGTTTTGTAGAAACTAGTGGTATAAGGATAGGAACGCCAGCAGTTACTACAAGAGGGATGAAAGAAGAAGATATGGTGAAGATTGCGGAAGCAATAGATTTGGTAATTACAGAAAATAATTTAGAAAAGGCAAAAGAAATAGTAGTTGCCCTTACAAATAAGTATCCACTTCCATATTAATATTTCAAATAAAAAAATTAAATAAAATCTTAATAAAAAAAAGGTTCTATAATATTTAACGTTGATGGTAATAAAAAGTCTTCTTGGTCGAAAGAACAAGAAGACAAAATTACTGTCAGCGTTATTT
>JAHHSS010000142.1 GCA_020025095.1 Peptostreptococcus sp. | reverse complement strand
AAATTTTAATTTAGACAAAATAAGTCAATTGCTTTTTGAAGATGCCAAACTAGTTATTTCAAAGCTTATAGCAGAATGTATAGAAAAAATGAATATTGATATAAGAGAAGATAAAAAAAGAAGAAAAGAAAGTGGTCTTGTAATAAAAGAAAAAAATGTTAAGAGAAAAGTTTTAACACACATAGGAGAAATAGAATTTAAAAGAGATATTTATTATGACCAAAACGAAAACAAGTATGTAAAGCCAATTGATGAAACAATCGGAATTGAAAAGTACGAAAGAATAAGCAAAAGTATAAAAGCATCTCTTGTAGAAATGGCTACAGATCACTCTTATGCAAAAAGCATGGAGTTAGTAGGTGTTAGTGGCATTAGTAGACAAAGTGTTAGAAATGCCATTCTTAAAAGTGACATAAATACAGAAAAAATGAGTGAAAATCAAAAGAAAAAAATAGTAAAGGAATTGCATATTTATGCTGATGAAGATCACGTACATCTTCAAAGAGCAGGTAAAGCTAAAGGCAAAAAGAACCAGATAGTTCCTCTTGTTACTATTACCGAAGGTAGTAAAAGTATTTATAAATCTCGTAGAGAAACAATAAATACACATCATATAGTAGATGAAAATTTCAATATCAAATCATTATGGAATAAAGTTGACAATTATTTGCAAAATACTTATGACGTAGCTGAAATAGATAAAATATACATACATTCGGATGGAGGTAAGTGGATACAAAATGGTTTAGAAGAATACAAACAAAAAGTTTCTGTATATGACGGTTTCCATATGAAAAAAAACTTACATACATTAAAATTAGCTATAAATGCTAATAAAGTTAATAAACTTGAAAAATTAATAAAAGAAAATAAAAAAGATGAAGCAAAAGAATTTATATATGAAATTATCAATAATATTGAAGATGGTGCAAAGAAAAGAAGATGTCTAGCAATATTTATGTGTATTTTAAATAATTGGGATGCAATAGTTAATAGATATACATTAAATGTTTTAGGAAGCTGTACAGAAGGTCAAATAAGCCATGTATTATCCGAGAGATTTAGCAGGCATCCTATGGGTTGGAGTAAGCAAGTTTTAGGAAAATTAAGTGAGCTGCGAGTGTATAAGAAAAATGGCAATAAGATCGATTCAAGTATATTTGATAATAAAGAATGCGAAGAATATAAAGATATTGTAGATAGAAATATTGATAAATTAAATATGAGTATCTTCGATAAAGAAAATTTCATCTTCGATGAATCAGCACCGGCATTAAAAGTAGTAAAATCAATAGGTAAGAAAAAAGAAGTTGAATTTTAACTTGGGTTTGTAATAGTTTTCAAAAAAACTCCATAAAAAGTTGACACTACCATAAAAATCAGAAATATTTACTTATACAAAAAAGTATGATAAAATATACTGTTGTGATAGAGAAATCACAAAGCCTTGAAGTATTTTCAAAAGATAAGATGAAAATTAGCTTGTTAATTAAAGAAGGCGAATAAAAAATATACAAATTTTAAGTGTAAAAGCACAGATGATAAAATATTAAGGAGTGAAAAAAATGGGTCGTATACACAATATTGAAGCAAGAAAAGGTAAACAGGATGCAGCAAGAGCAAATGTCTTTACAAAGCATGCAAGAGCTATCACAGTTGCAGCAAAAGAAGGCGGAGCTGATCCAGAATACAATGCGTCATTAAAGGCAGCAATAGCAAAGGCAAAAGCAGACAATATGCCAAATGATAACATAGATAGAGCTATTAAAAAGGGTGTAGGTGCTGGAGAAGGCGAAAACTATGAATCAATAACTTATGAAGGATACGGACCTGGAGGAGTAGCAATAATAGTTGAAACACTTACAGATAACAAAAATAGAACAGCAGGTAACGTAAGATATTACTTTGATAAAAATAATGGTAATCTTGGAACTCCAGGATGTGTATCATTTATGTTTGATAGAAAAGGTCAGATATTAATATCTAATGAAAAAGCTGAAGAAGAAGCACTTATGGAAGTGGCGTTAGAACTAGGGGCAGAGGATTTCATAGTAGATGAAGATGGATTTGAAGTATTGACTGCTCCAGAAGATTTCAATGTAGTAAGAGATGGTCTAGAAGAGGCTGGATATGAATTTGTAGTAGCTGATGTAAAGTTAATACCACAAACTACAACAGCCCTAGATGAAGCAGGTCAGATCAAGTCAATGGAAAAACTTCTTGACATATTAGAAAATGATGATGATGTTCAAAATGTTCATCACAACTGGGAAATGCCAGAAGCATAAAATTATTTATAAAATAAAAATATCTTGGACTTTATCTCCAAGCT
>JAHHSS010000141.1 GCA_020025095.1 Peptostreptococcus sp. | reverse complement strand
AAAAAAGAGAGCTGAGTAAAACATTTTTTTAAAATGTTACTCAGCTTTTTTTAAACTTTTCAATTGACATCAGTTGAGTTCTGGCAAGCTTTCTAAGTTCTATCATTCTTTCTTTTTGATCCATACCTTTACTGATAAGAATTGCATTATAGCTTTCCATATTTGCTAGTACCAATAATTCATTCAGACTTGCATAGTCTCTCATATTACCCTTTAAGTCAGGATTTTCTTCACGCCACTGCTTTGCTCTTTTGTTAAACAAAGCTACGTTTAGCATATCTGCTTCACTTGCGTATTTATAAGATAACTGTTCGCTAGTAAGATCCTTTAAGAGGTATTCTTTGATTGCATCTGTATGGATTTTGTAGTTAATCTTAGAAATTTCTCGATTAAGATTCCATCCTAGCGATAGCTTAGAGTTTTCATCTGACTTAAGTCTTTTGTAATCCTGAATTACATATATCTTAAATTCAGCAGAAATCCATGAAGCAAATTCAAAGGCAATATCTGTATGTGCAAATGCACCACCGTATCTTCCGCCTTTTGAGATAATTCCGATTGCGTCTGTTTTTTCTACCCATTTCTTAGGGGACAGTGTGAAGGAATTATATCCAGCTTCCGATTTAATTCGGTCGAATTCGACCGAATTGAAATTCATGTTGTTTAAGCTTTCCCATAAACCAAGAAATTCAATTGTATCTTTTCTTCTCATCCAATTTTTAATTACATCACTTGGTTCATCGCTTTTATATCTAGCAATATCCGTTAGACTTATATAGTCGTTTTTAAAGTCTTCAGTATAAATTTGAATAGCAAATCCTTTTGCTTCAATCGTGTCTTTTTTTGCCTTAGGCATGTGAGTTCCTCCTTTATGCTGATGTACTGTTTACAACATTTATTTTCGTAATAACTCTCTAAACAGCACACCAACCATTCATTTTTTTGATTTTAAACTTTGGTAGAAGTTCTAAAACCCTTGTATTTACTTGACTATTTGCCTGTGTCATTATTATGACACGAAACCCTGAGAAAAAGTCCAAAATCACTGAGTCTTTTGCACTTCCTGCTATTAAAATCTTTTGTAATAATTTCACTGGTTTTGGAAATTCAAATATATCATTAGCAAACAGAGATTTAATTTCTTTGGATGATGTTTGAGAAGTTCCACATTTATCTATATTAATTGAATACTCAACATCTTCTATTAGTGTTGCTAAAGTGCTTCCGTTTCTAACTTCTGATAAAAATTTTTTTTGATATGGCGTTCTTTTATCACCCCTAAAGACAATTCTATTATCATTTATTAATTCTTTCATTTTTTCTTTATTATATAACCAACACTTATTTTGCGGTGGATAATGTTCTTCATTTGTAATTGGGTCTATTATAGGATAAATACAACTTTCAACTATTCTACCTCCTTTTCCATTACCAGATAAATCAGCATAATTCCATGGTCCTCTTGAGTCATTATCTCTGTTTATGTAACTACTATTTAATTTCTTACTCCTTTTTTGTAAATTCAATTTATATAAATTACAATTTTTAGATACTACAAATATATATTCATGATTTTTACCTATAATTCTATCATTTGGTGGTGTAGCTCTTCGTTTCCAAATTAATGTTTCAATAAAATTCTCTTCTCCAAAAATTTCATCACACATTAATTTTAAATTAGCCTGTTCATTATCGTCAATTGATATAAATATTACTCCATCATCAGATAATAATTCTCTTGCAAGTATAAGTCTTGGGTACATGAAAGTAAGCCATGCAGAGTGTGAACTTTTTCCTTTTAAATTAATAATTCTTTCTGCTTCCTCTTCTTCTATCCCTATCATTTCTGACAATTTTTTTGCATCATATTGAAAGTTATCAGGATATACAAATCCATCACTACCAGTGTTGTATGGTGGGTCTATATAAATACATTTTATTTTCCTTGAATATGAACCTAGCAAATGCTTTAAAGCATCTATATTATCTCCTATAATATAAAGATTTTTACTATTTATATTTTCTTCTTTGTTATTTTCTTCAACATGAGGAGCAATAAATGTTTCAGTTTTAGTTGAACTTAAATATCTAGCGTATGATTTACCTAAAAATTTTAGTTCATAACCTTCTTTATCAAATATAACTTTATTTTCTTTTAACATATGTTTAAAGTTATCATATAAAAATTCTCCATCCTTATTAAAAAAATGTGGAAAATTACTTTTTAGAAGTTCAACATCCCTACTATTAGGTTTTATCTCTTTATTTATTTCTATATTTTTCTTTAACACATTATCATTCTCCTATTCATTTTAAATTTTACATTATACAACATTATAACATATAGTAAAAATAT
>JAHHSS010000140.1 GCA_020025095.1 Peptostreptococcus sp. | reverse complement strand
GATATGAAGAAGTAGATATAGGGGAAAGAGAAAATAAAAGAGATATTTTTAGAAAAAGTAATTATATTTCAAAAGAAGAGTTAGATGATTTATATATAGATGATATAAAATCAATTTACATCATGAAAAAAAATCTTAAAAAATGTAACCCTAAATTTAGTAGCGGAGAAGAACAGTGGTGTAACAATTGTCAGAGGTGCGTTGTTGCATATAGGATAAGAAGAAGAGAAGGTTTTGATGTTACTGCTGCCCCAATTTTAAATTTAAAGAATGATGATATAGCAAGAAATTGGAGTAAGGTATATAAACAAGTAGATATCAAATACTATGCAGATTACAGAGGAGAAAAAACTCCTAAAGAAAAAATCATTGAGTATATGGAAAATATGGAAGACGGTGCAATAGTACAGATATGTGGCGTTTGGAACAGATTATCATACGGCCATACATTTATAGCAGAAAAAGTTAATGGAAGAGTGGTTTTTGCAGATTCTCAAAATGGCGAGATGGGAGTGGAGAACTACTTGGACAGGATGAAAGATGAGAGTATTCAATATGCTAGAATTGACAATATTGAGCTAAGTAAAGACGCAATTAGGTGTGTAGAGTTTTTATAGAAAATTTAAGGAGAAGTTTGTGTAATGATATATAGTGAAGCATATAGTATAGCTAAAAAACATTTTGAAAAATTTGGAAAAGATATAGATAAAATATTTGAAAGTGAACATTGTTGGTTGTTTTTTCCAGCTTATAATGAAATGGAGCTACCTAGTGTAAATGGAATTTTTATATACAAAGAAAGTGGAAAAATTGAACCAATAATACTTCCTGATGATAAGAATTTTGAAATAATTGATAAGGCAGTAGAAATTAATTAAAACAAAAGAAGGTGATACTATGAAATTCTGTTCTAAATGTGGAAATAAATTAGATGATGAGGACGTTTTTTGTTTTAAATGTGGAGTGAAAAGTAAAAGTGTTATTAATAATAGCGAATCTAGTTCAGAACATAATATTGAAAACAATAGTATAAAATCTGAGAATGATAAACATAATTATAGTGGAATAGATAATAGAAATGTAAATACTATAAAAGCTGAAAATAGAACAAAAGAAAAAAATGATTTTTCTACAAATGATATACCTCAATTTCGTCCACCCAGAGAAAATATTGATATACCTATTTTTACATCTCCCAATAGAGTACATATAGGGACAATGTGCAATTATCACAAAAATAGAAGCGCAGTATTAAAATGCGAATCTTGTGGAACACCCATGTGTCGAGAGTGTGCTGATATATTTGAATGCGTATATGAAAGTGGAGAACGAAAAAACACATGTTATGAATGCTTTAGAAAAGAAGTACTAGAAGATTCATCAATAGCAAGAGATAATTTCAAATATATATTCAAAAAATTTAAAAGAATGAAGATAGGATTTGCAGTAGGATTTTTATTAGTTTTTGGAGCTTTTATGGCATTAGGAGCAAAAGCTATGCCACGATTGGGTTATATGCATGTAATTTTTGTATCGTTAGTATATGCATTGCTTGCTGGAGTAATAGGATCGGTTTATGGAACTTACTTTAAGGAATCTTTAAAACTAAACCTTAGAATGTATAGTAGAGCAATAAAATATGCAGTAGTAGGAGATACTATGGGAATGTGTTCATTGATGCTAAGAGGAATTTATGAATCAGCTGTATTCTCGGTAAAAATATACTATACAGCTTATACTAGGAGAAAAAACTATTTGCAATATATTAAAGAAACTAATGAAAGGCTTATTAGTAATAGTATATTATTAGAATATTTAGACGATTATATAGAATATATAAAAAGTCAAAATATTTTAGATAATAATATAGATATTGACTTAGACAATAATGAATATGCAAGGGCAGTATATAACAAGGGAAAGAGTTTTGCTGATGAAATGCTTCATGATTGTATTATAAAAATAGCCGAAAATGGAGAAATAATAAGAGATTTTGCAATGTAAATAAAATCTACAGAGTAAAGAGGTAAATTTCGGAGGATAAAATGGAAGAGTATAATAATAAGAATACAGAGTGTAGCAACTATAAATCAGAGAATAAAGGACAAGAATCTAGGAAAAAAAATGTAAATAGTGACGTTTTTGCTGATTTTGACTATGACAAAATAATGGAAGAAAATAAAAATTTCAATAAAAAGATTGTAGCGACAATGATTACCCTTTCAGTAGTTATCACACTTGCTGCAATGTTCCTTTTCAATGAGAGTGATAATAGTAGCACAATTGTTGCTAAAAACAGTCGAGAAGCTGAAGAAAGTTTATTAAAAAACAAAGAAGTTAATGAACATAAAAATGAAAATGGAAAAAATGAAAATG
>JAHHSS010000014.1 GCA_020025095.1 Peptostreptococcus sp. | reverse complement strand
AATAATAGTAATTATACCATATTAAAGCCATTGTAATCAATATCTTGATATCCTGATACTATTATCCCTTACCCTTAACTATTTGAAAAAAGTTTGGATGAAAAATTTAAATCAATTTTTCAAAAAGGATTTATTCTTTAATAGTTTTACTTGTAACTTTAGCATTATCCCAGAACAAATGTTCGTATTTTATGAGAATTTAAAAGAACGTATGTTTACATTATAATAAACTCATTTTATCTTTTTTGTTAGTTATATCTAATATATTTTATTTTTTAAGAAGATAATTAGTTAATATTATAGTCTATAATATTTTTTACATAGTAGAAATAAATGTTAATTACTTAAAGCATCACATATGTATTTTAAATATAAAAAAGGCACAACATATGTTGTACCTTATACCTAAGAAGCATTTCTGCTTTTTCTTTTTTCTCTCTTGGCTCTTCTTGCCCTCTCAACCTTTTCTCTTTCAAGCTTAGTAATAAGAGGCTTATTAATTGGAATAAACATTTTGTGACTGTTATAAATGCATAGTAATATAGTCAAAGCCAAATCAAATAAAATAGTAAGCATAAAATAAAATCCTATGGAAACTCTCACGCCCATAATAAAATTAGCTATCATAAGAACTATGCATACACCGAACGACAACAATGTTGAAAATACGAAGTACCTTATTGCACGACTAAGAAAACTAGTAATCTTTATAACTATCTCTTTCAATATTTTCACCATCCTTTCGCTCAAAATTTTATTTGCGGCACAAAACATTATCATAACTTCACCACTAATATTATAATATCAAATTATGACACTTTTATCAATTAATTTTTTAATATTTTTAACAAATTTTTAAAAATTTTGACCAAAAAAGAGAGTTTATATACAAATTCTAACTATTTTTTCTTTATTTTTTGAAAATCGACTCTTTTGCCAGTCTATCAGCCATTTCATTATATTCAACACCTGTATGAGCTTTAACTTTTACGAACTTTACTTGTAATTTTTCTTTTATTCCATCGTAAAATTTTTTATATTCTTTCGTTCCATTTTTATTAGCTTTCCATTCACCAGTACACCATTTTTCTATACCATTATAATCAAAGTATAAAACTAGATTTTTATACCCATTATCTATACAGTATTGCATAGCATACATAGACGCCTCTATTTCTCCTGCCACATTTCTCATAGAAATATTTTCTTTATTTTCACCTTTTTTAGAGAATGTTTCCATAATATTTCCATCTTTTATCAAAACGCCACCTGAACCATATCTTTTTTTAGAGGCGTCAAAACTTCCATCTACATATGCTTCTATAATATTTTCATCTTCATTGAATTTAATATTTTTATTTTCTGTGTCAATACTTTTTTTAGAAATAGTATCTTCTTTTACACTTTCTCTTATATTATTTTTTGAATTATTTTTTTCTCCTATTAAAAAATCAATTGCTTCATAGGCTTCCTCAAAAGATTTATAAACAGCATTCGGATATCCACTTACCATCATCTGGCAGTCTTTCCATGTTAAATAAACACCTTTGATTTTCCCATTTTTTACTGCGTAATATTTTTGTTTTACCATAATTACCTCTCTATTTTCTAAAAAACTCCAAGATTTTTCTCAAAATATTCATAAAAAAATCTGGCACATATTGGGGAGTTAATTTATTTTCATTCATTTGCTTTACCAGCATTCTATTATTTTCTTTTTTAATTCTTCTCTTGTATTTAATTCTTTTATATTCAATTATTGCAGCATCTTCATGTGTTTCCATATCTTTTTTCATTTTATTGGCTATTATATATGATGCAAGGGCAATAATTACTACAACAAATATCTTTAAAGGATTCTTTAAAAAACTAGTAATATCACTACCTACATAGCTTACACAGAACATCATCAAAAACTTTCCAAACATCATTGGTGGAATAAAAACCTTATACTCAATCTCGCATATTGCAGATGCCAGTGTAAGAAGTGAGCTTGGAAGAACGGGTATAGCATAAAATACAAAAAGAGCTTTAAATTCAGAATTTTGTACTTTTTGTATCATACTATCCAGTTTATCTCTCGCTTTTAATAGCCAGTGTTTCTGAAAAAAATCAGTATTAAAAATTTTTTTAATAATATAAAATACAACTATTGTCCCAACGCAAGACCCTAACCAAGAAGTTATAAAGCCAACTATAAATCCGTTAATAGCAGCATTAATAGCAGCTATCGCCATTAATGGAAGTGCTGGTACAAAACTTTCTATAAATGCTGCTAGAAAGCCAAGCGAAATAGATAAAAACCAATAGTCTTTAGCTAAATATAGTATATGTTCAATATATTGCATCATTATTATCACCTCATTTTGTAAGAAAAATATTATTACCCTATACTAATGCAAAAGGAGGATAAAAAATCCTCCTAAAACTTTCATACTATGCTACAGTGTGAGATTTAATAGTATTATCTAAAATTCTTTCCAATACATAATTAGTTACGGTATTACATATATATGCAGCATATTTTAAATCATTTTCTTCAAAATTACCGTTATCTTTATACTCACGATACAATTTATCAAATAACAAATCTAAATTATCAACATACTGTCTTCTATCATTTTTTAAATTATAATCCTTAGCAACCTTAGTTAGTCCACTCTCATATTTTACATGAATCTTTAAACTGTGTTTAAATTCCCATCTTTCGCTGTGTGCTACGCAAAAAAAGTCAGCAAGAAAATGACATATTACGCCCATCTCCTGTGAAAATTCATTTTTAGTATAGCATTTCTCTAGTGTGTCTAAGCTTAAATTACTAAGATGCTCTATTTTGCTTTTTACCATATCATATGATTCATCTAAGTAGTGTTTTTTTAATTTGTACTTAGAAAAAATATCTGGTTTTATATTACCATATATAAAACTTTTACTATTTAAAAAAAACTGTTTATTATCGTCTATATTCCCTAACAATGACTTAGATATTATTATATGTGTCTTCATCATCATCGTATATCACCTTCATTTCAAAATATAATGGCATTTCACCTCTAATATGATTGTAATATGTAAGACAGCTTTTTTCAATAGTTTCAATATTATATTTTTATAAATTTTAGCTTTATAATTTCTTAAGAAATTATTTTTTTTTAGCTTTTCATGTTTTTTATATTAATAAAAAACCAATTTTTCTCAAATAGCTAAGTATAAAAAATTATTTATAATATTTACCTTGCCAACTATTTCTTCTCTTTAATTCATCATCAATTGCATTTAAAACCTCCCACTTCTTCAAACTCCATAGAGGACCTATTAAATTTTCTTTTTTACCATCCCCTGTAAGCCTATGAATAACCATTTCTTGTGGGAGAATTTCAAGCTGATTACAAATAATATTTACATACTCATTTTTTTCTAAGAGCTTTAATTTACCATTTTTCAACATATTTGCCATTGGAGTTCCCTCTATAACATGTAAAAGGTGTATTTTTACGCCTTGTATATCCATTTTCGATATAGCCTTAGCTGTTTCCATCATCATATCATGAGTTTCTCCCGGTAATCCATCTATTATATGAACTACTACATCTATATTATGTTTTCTCAACCTCTCTACACAAGTCTTAAAAGTTTCAAAATCATGCCCTCTATTTATTACTTTTGATGTTGATTCATGTATAGTTTGAAGACCTAGCTCAACCCATAAATTTGTTTTTTTATTTAATTGTGCGAGATATTCAAGAACATCATCTGGTATACAGTCTGGTCTTGTAGAAATAGCTAAACCTACTACGCCTTCTTGCTCTAGTATTGTTTCAAATTTTTCTTTTAGTACTTCAACAGGGGCATATGTATTGGTAAATGCTTGAAAATACCCTATATACTTTGCATTATTCCATTTTTTGCTCATCATTTCTCTTATATCAAAAAATTGTTTTACAAGGTCGTCTTTAGGATTTCCAGCAAAATCTCCTGATCCCTCTTTGCTACAATATGTACATCCACCATATCCAATTTTTCCATCTATATTAGGGCAAGTAAATCCTGCATTAATTGATACTTTAAAGACCTTGCAACCAAATTTCTGCCTTAAATAGTAGTTCCAAGTGTGATATCTTTTATTTTCAATCTTATATCTAAATTCTTGCATTTAAAACCTCTCATTATCATTTCTCATGCCCAAACCGGTTGTAAGAAAATTCAAACCAAATATAATAGAAATCATAGAAAGTATTACTACTAAAAACCTAGTAAGAAAAAGGGGGGATACTATTAATAGTATTGCTATTACTATTTTTATAATATTCCAAGAGCCTACTTTATAATAGGCGTACCTTCTATTCTTTCTGTAATTTAAAAATTCATATACCAATATATAAACTCCTAATAAAATGGAAAGTAAAATATTTACTTCAACCGGAAAAATTGCTAATAAAATTGCTGATATAAAAAAAGCTAATCCAGCAAGCCTAAACTTATTTACTTCTTTTTTAGAAGCATAACTTCTCAGTTCATTAACTTCTTTAAAACAATTCCAAGCTCCATATAAAAATACTATTGATATTCCCCAAGAAAAAACACGAAGCCCCATTGTTTTTCTGGAAATACAGTTTGCTCCAATTGCTAAAAGAATTACACCAAGTATTATAAGCTTTTTGCTGTTTTCTCTTTTATATAAGCTATTTAAATTAAAATTAAAAAACATTTTATTCAACCACCCATCTAAAAATATAAATATCTAACTGACTATGAGTACAGTCGTCCTATGCATTATATACCCGATATTTCATTATTAAAATCTATAGCCATTTTAATAGCATCCGCAACAGATGGTGTTTCAAATCCTGCTTTAGACTTTACATCATTTTTTGAGTCTGCCATTGCAAAACTCATCTTTATATTCTTTAACATAGGTATATCGTTTGGTGAATCCCCTATTGTCATTATTTCATTAATAGAAGCAGCTACTTTTTTACATACTATTTTTATAGCTTCAAACTTTGACACACCTCTTGGAACAATGTTCATCGTTGTTGGGCCAGAAATATATATATCAAACTCATTTCCAAAATATAATTTAAAATCATCCACTAGTCTTTCAAGTTTTTCATGATTGTTTGAGAGAATCCCTATATTTCCTACAGAAGAATTATACTTTTCCCTTTCTAGTATATCATTTTCTACTGAATATCCCTTTGAAAAATATCCAACAGATGAACCTTCAACTGGCAAAATAACTTTCCCATTATACTTAAAATATATAATATCGTCATTTTTATCTATATAATCAAGACTATTATATAGCTTTATTATTTTTTTTATTTGCACATCATCAAGAGTGCCCCTATAAATGCAATCTCCTTTATTATCGTAAATAAATGATCCATTTTCGCATATTGAGTAGCCTTTTACATTAGCTTCTGCAATTATCGAGACAGTATGGCTATAAACTCTTCCTGTCGCTATATGAAACATTATCCCATTTTCTTGCGCCAAGCGAATTGCTTCCTTATCCTTCTCTGCTATACCATCCCTATAAAGTGTTCCATCTAGGTCACAAAAAATATGCTTTATCATATTACCTCCATTTATTGTTTTTCATTTTTTAAAAGTAAAATACGAACTTGATTTAAAGCTTCCATAGCAGCTCTCTCTCTTACTTTTCTTCTATCTCCGCTAAATATTTTTTTTATTGAAAAAGTTTTTCCTTTATAATATATTCCAAAATACACTAAACCTACTGGCTTTTCACTAGTTCCACCATCCGGTCCAGCTATACCTGTTGTAGATACTCCTATTTCTGAGTTGAAGGATTTAGCAACTCCAATTGCCATTTCTTCAGCCGTTTGAGAACTTACTGCACCATATTCCTCAAGTATTTCTTTTTTCACTCCTAATCTTTTTATTTTGGCTTCATTTGAATACGTTACACAACCTTCAAAAAGCACCTTCGATATGCCTGGATAGTTTATTAAATTAGCAGTTACAAGACCTCCTGTGCAGGATTCAGCCACTGATATAGTTGTATTATTCTTTACAAGAAGTTCTGCAACAACTTTATCCATTTCTGTTTGAGAAGACGAAATACTATCATCTCCTATTAGATATATATATTCCCCACATATATTTGATATTTCTTTTATTTTATCACATAAAAGTTTCTCACAATCTGCTTCTGAGTTAGCAGCTGCAGTAACTCTTACCATAACCTCTAAATCTTTGGCATACAAAGCTACTGTAGGATTAGTCTGTTCTTCTAAAATATTTTTCAATTTAATTTCAAGTGCAGACTCCCCTATCCCAAAAAATCTTATATACTTTGATATAAGTATTGAATTGGAATTACCTTGTAGCATTGGAAGTACTTGCTCTATGAACATTAGTTTCATTTCTCTTGGTGGCCCCGGTAATACTAATATTTTTTTTGAGCCTTTTTTAAACAATGCCCCTGGAGCTGTACCATTATCATTTCTTATGACATCGGCTTCTTTTGGAAACATCGCCTGCCTAATATTATTTTCAGGTATTTTATCTGCACCTCCACTAAACTTTGCACATTTTTCTCTTATTTCCTGCCAAGAATTTTCGTCCAAAATAAGTTCCTGACCAAAATATTTGGTTGCAGCTTCTTTAGTAATATCATCAGCAGTTGGGCCAAGACCACCTGTTGTAATTACCATATCAACATCAGATACTTCAAAGGCTTCCCTGAAACAATTTAATAGTCTTTCTATGTTATCACCTACAGTTACTTGTTTGTAAACATTAAAACCTAAATTAGCTAATTCTTTTGAAAGATACTGTGCATTTGTGTTTAATATATCGCCTAATAATAGCTCTGTTCCTACAGAAATAATTTCAACGTTCATATGAAATCCTCCTAATATTTAACTACAATAGTATTATTTTAACATTTTATCTCTTTATTATCAAGCACACCCCTAAGGCATTGAAAAAACTGATTTTAACTTTTCAAAAATATTATTTTTTTGTAATTAAAATAATAATATAATATTTTTTATTAAACTACTTATAGTATTTTTTCACTATTTCTATGAATTTATTTTTTACTATTTAAATTTAAAATGCATTTTCAAGATATTTATATACACTTTAAACAGCAATAAGAAAGTCCCAGCTTATTTTTTTAATTTTTTCTTGCATTAGTCAAGCTCTTGTGTATATAATTATGTATATAGATTTTAGTTTAAAAAATTTAACGTATAGATTTATTGACATTAGGAGGCATAAATTATGAAAGTTGCAGTTATATATGGAGGAATCTCTTCTGAGAGGGAAGTTTCTCTTAATTCAGGAAAGGCTATGGTAAAAAATTTAGATAGAAATAAATATGATGTTCTTGACTTTAGGATAGATGAAATGACAGATACTTTCAAGCTAGATGCTGATACTGACCTTGCTCTTATAGGTCTTCATGGAAAATTTGGTGAAGATGGTCGTATTCAAGCTATACTTGAAGCTATGGGTATAAAATATTGCGGTTGTGATACCCTTACAAGTGCAATTCTTATGGATAAGAACCTTACAAAAACAATTGCAAGAGCTAATGGTGTCCTTACAGCAGATTGGACTACAGTTAGAAGTGTAGATGAAATTGATTACAATATCATAGAAGAAATGGGATATCCGGTTTTTATAAAACCTAATTCTGGTGGTTCAAGCGTAGCTACATTTTGTGTAAAGAAAAAAGAAGATGTTAGACATGCTGTTGAAGAAGGTTTAAAATATGATGAAATAGTAATGATAGAAAAATATGTTAAGGGTATTGAGCATACTTCATTTATATTAGATGGAGAAATATATCCAACACTTAGAATAACTTCTGATAATGAATTTTTTGATTATGAAGCAAAATATTCTACTACTAACGGGGCTCAAGAAGTACCTGTGGAGTTGCCAGAAACCCTAGATAAAAAATTAAAGGAAAATTCTAGAATATGCTGGAAGGCCTTTAATTGCAAGGGCTATGTAAGAGTAGATTATATTATAACAGAAAATAACGATATATATCTTCTTGAACTTAATACTCTTCCTGGGATGACTGAAACTAGTTTAATTCCTAAAAGTGCAAAGGCTAAAGGTATTGGCTATTCTGAGCTTCTTGATAAATTAATAGAAACTAGTTTATAAATAAAATTTCTTTGTCAAATAGATTTATGAAAAAGTATCATATAATTTAATCTAAATTAATAGGTAGCACAGATAAATTTCTATGCTACCTATTTTTTTAAATTGTTCTCTTAAAAGTATTCTAATTCTCATATTTTTTTCTTCTTTGCCAAATAGTCTTGATGAAAATTATTTTAATAATTGTTATAAGGTTTTATATTAAGAATAATTATAATCTAATCTAGGTAGTGCCTTTTTGTCAACCTTTCCTATTGGTGTAACCGGCATTAAAGAAAGTTTTATTATATTCTTAGGTATCATATGTGGAGGCAAATTGTCTTCCAAAAATTTTCTTACCTTTTCTGGATCATAATAATCACCGTATGGTACGAAATAAGCGTCTAAATATTTATCTCCATTTTTATCCTCTCTCTTTACGACTACACTATTTTTTATCTCAGGTATCATATTTATCATATTCTCAATTTCAAATATTTCTATTCTTATACCATTTATTTTTATCTGAGAGTCCATTCTGCCAAGTATGGCTATTGTGCCATCTTCATCTATCCATTTAGCCAAATCACCTGTTCTATACATTTTTTGAGTATAATTATCATGAGAAAATGGATTGTCTACAAAAACAATATCATTTTGCTCTTTTCTATTTAAATAGCCATTAGAAATTTGTATTCCTGATAGACAGAGTTCTCCAGGAACCCCTATAGCACATACATTATTATTTTTATCAAGTATATAGGCTTCTGTATTGTATATAGGTTTTCCTACTGGAACCAGTTCATAGTATTTATCAACATTAAATTGAGTACATAAAACAGTAAATTCTGCAGGACCATACTCATTATATATTTCGTAATCACGTTTAACATACCCTTTAAATTTATCTCCGCCAACCTGAAGGATTCTAAGTCCTGGACATGGACAATTCATCATAAATAATTTCCCAATTATTGCAGGTAAGGCAAGTATTGTTATACCTTTTCTTATACAATAGCCTTCTATTTCTTTTTCATTTATTCTTGCATATTCAGGAAGTATGTCTACGCAAGCCCCAACTAAAAGATACGGAAAAATTTGTTTCATTATAGCATCAAAACTAAAACTTAAATAAACCCCACATCTATCATTTTTATTTGCTTTAATATAGTCTATAGAATAATAACACATGTTCATAAGACTATCATGCCTTATACTTATACATTTTGGTCTGCCAGTAGTTCCTGAAGTAGATATTCTATATGCTTCATTGTTTGGATATATTTTCCCACTTATTTCATATTCATGATTAATAAGTTCTTCATTTTCTATACTTAATACTTTGTATTCTGGAAATCTTTTATTTATCCTTGGCATCATAGATTTACATGCTAATATAATCTTTGCTTCTCCATCTTCTAATAGATATCCTAGTCTCTCGTCTGGATTGGTTCTATCAATTGGAAAAAAAATTGCTCCAGCCTTCAATGTAGCTATAGCAGATAGTACTACATTTTTATTTCTTTGCTGAAGTACAGCTACCGTATCTCCTTCTCCTATTCCAATATGATTTAAATATGCTGCTATTTTGTCTGTTGTTCTATCCATTTCACGATATGTAATATTGGATTCATGATCTGAAATTGCAATTCTGTCCGGAGTTTTCTCAACTTGTTTTTTTAAAAGCTCTACATAGTCTATATTTACATCAAAATTAAATCTATTTTTATCAAACATATGAGAAAAGTTTTCCTTGTGTTCTTCTTTCATATTTTGTATTTCATCTAATTTCAAATCTTTATTATATATCACTTGCCTTAAAATGTATCTAAAAAGATAAACCATGCTTCTAGCTGTTCTTTTATCATAGAAACATGATTTGTACATAAATTTTATTTTAAGTCCATTTGAAATCGTTACTTTCATATACATATCTATTTTTTTGAGTTGTTCTAACTTAGTATTTCTTTCTCCTAATATACTTACAATAAATCCCGTATTTATTAGTTTATCGTTAAGTGCATTTTTGTAGCTTTCTTGTGAAAGCATAAAATAATCATATTCTTCAGATGACTTAGACTGAATCATTACACTCTTACATATATCTACAAATTTTTCCTTAGGATTTTTTGTTTTTATTCTTACTGGCATCAAAGTATGCCCCTTTCCAAAAACAACATCATCTTCATATGTAAATCTTTGAAGTACTATCCCATAAATTGTATCTAATACTGATTCAAGTGAAAGATTATTTTCATCACAATATGATAATATATCACAATACACCGATTTTTTAACGCTTTTCTGAATCATATTGAATTTACCATTATCTTCTTTAAGATAATCATTGGGGACTCTTGCTAAAGTTATGTAGTCCCCTAAAAGATTCTCCCAATATCTTTCAGCTAAAACGTAGTGTCTATGATAATGCTTATTTCTAAACAAATATATCACCACCTTTTATCTTTTATTTCTCCCAAGCAAAAGATCTTCCGACTGCTTTTTTCCAATTTGCATAATATTTTTCATATTTTACTCTATCTAAATCTGCTTTGTATATTTTATCATATGAACAAATTCTTCTTATTTCATCTTTATCTTTATATAAACCTGTTCCAAGTCCTGCTAGAAAAGCAGCTCCTAGAGCTGTACTTTCAGATAATTTTGATTTGTATACATCAATATTCAAAATATTTGACTGAAATTGCATCAAAAAATCATTATTACTAGCACCACCATCAACCTTCAATTTATTTATATCAATTTTAGAATCATCTTTCATCGCCATTATTACATCTTTACTTTGATAGGCAATTGCTTCTAAAGACGCTCTTATAATATGTTCTTTTTTAGATGATCTTGTAAGTCCTATGATCGTTCCTCTCGCATACATGTCCCAATACGGTGCTCCCAAGCCTGTAAAAGCTGGAACAATATATACACCATTGTTATCTTCAACCTTCTTTGAATAATATTCGCTTTCTTCAGATCTATCAATCATTTTCAACTCATCTCTAAGCCACTGTATCAATGAGCCTCCGATAAAAATACTGCCTTCAAGAGCATATTCAATCTTATTTCCTATTCCCCAAGCAATAGTAGTTAATAATCCATAGTTAGAATAAATAGGTCTATCCCCTGTATTCATCATTACAAAACAACCAGTTCCATAAGTATTTTTAACATCACCTAAGTCAAAACAAGCTTGTCCAAACATAGATGCTTGTTGATCACCTGCACAACCAGAAATTGCTATTTCAGCTCCTGCTAGCATATTTTTATCAGTGTGTCCAAACACACCACTAGAAGGTAATACTTGGGGAAGCATTGTCTTTGGTATATTAAATAAATCTATAAGCTCATTATCCCACTCTAAAGAATTTATATTAAACAGCATTGTTCTAGAAGCATTAGTATAGTCTGTAACATGTGATTTTCCTCGTGTTAAATTCCATATTATCCAAGTGTCTATAGTTCCAAAAAGAAGTTCTCCTTTATCAGCAGCTTCCCTTGCACCTTCAACATTGTCTAAAATCCATTTTACTTTGGTTGCAGAAAAATATGCATCTATTTTTAAACCCGTTTTTTCTTTTATTTTTTCAGAATATCCCATTTTCTCTAAATGCTCACAATAGTCAGCAGTTCTTCTGCACTGCCATACTATCGCATTATATACTGGTTTTCCTGTATTTTTATTCCATACAACAGTAGTTTCTCTTTGATTCGTAATTCCTAAGCATGCAATATCTTGAGGCGATATGAATGACATCTCAATAACCTCTCTCATAACCCCCATCATGGTCCCCCAAATTTCCATTGCATTATGCTCTACCCATGCTGATTTTGGATAATACTGATTAAATTCTTTTTGAGAAATTTTGTATATCGTACCATCTTTTCTAAATAAGATTGCTCTACAGCTTGTTGTTCCAGCATCAAGTGCCATAATATACTTTTTATCCATAGCCATCTCCTAATTTTTCATTTGTTTTTCTGATCCTTTTATAAAGCTTATTATTTCATTTGCAGCTTGTTTTTGCTGTGCCTCTGCACTTATTATAGATTTATTATCATTTGGAATTGTTTCTATATCTGCAAAATTCGTATTGTTTCCTCCTATTATTTCATAGAAATGAGCATTCGAAGGCATATTATTTTTGTACTCATTAAATTTGCTAAAATCTAATATTCCATCCTTAGTTCCCCATATCGAAAGAACTGGTTTATTTATAAGCTTTAAGTCATCACCACTTGGATATGTACCCAAAAATACTACCCCTAGTATTTTCTTTTGGTTTGCAGCTTCATTAAGAGCGACATCGCCACTTGTAGAGTGTGCTACTAAGTACCATTTATTTATATCCGGATTTTCTTTTATTATCTTACTTGCAAGGTTTGATGAAAATGAAGAAAAATTAAACCTCAACTTAGGAACAAATACTGTATATTTGCTACTTGCTAGCATATTAGACAATCTCGCATATGACTTAGGTTCTATTTTCTGTCCAGGATATATTATCACACCTGTTTTACTTGCTCCAGTCTTAGGTTTAAATATAATTGTTCCATTTTCTTCATTTTTAACTTCTATTCTAGGAGTAGAAATCATAAAGTGAGTTGCATACTCATTAGTTTTATAAGTATCATTCAACCAAACAAAAAAGCCCACAATCGATATTACAGCAAGCGCACACATGACTGCAAGGACATTTTTTATAAGCTTTTTTCTGACTTTCTCATTCACTCTCTGTTTCTCTTTTTCTACTTCATCATCTATTTTTAAGGATTTTTCAAGTTCCCTTGTTATTCCAAGAGTATCATACTCATCTTTCTTTTTTTTATCTCTTTTTATTCGTATTTTAGATTCTTTTATTTCTTTCAAATATATCACCACCTAAACTTATTCTCATACATCCATTATACGATATCTGACATTATAAATCTAGATAAATGCCTTTTGAATATTCTTTATTTTGAAGCCTTACTATAAAATTAAAAAGTTACAGCATCTAAAGATATCTCTCTTAGATGCTGTATTAAAAAATTTATTTTCTTTTATAATTAAAATTCTGCGTTCTTTGGTGTTCTTGGGAAAGGTATAACGTCTCTTATATTAGATACTCCTGTTAGATACATAATTATTCTTTCAAAACCTAAACCGAATCCTGAATGAGTGGCAGTTCCGAATTTTCTAAGTTCAAGATACCACCAGTAATCCTCTTCTTTTAGTCCCATTTCTTTTATTTTATTCATAAGTACATCGTATCTCTCTTCTCTCTGAGATCCACCAATGATTTCTCCTACTCCTGGTACTAATAGGTCCATTGCTCTTACTGTTTTTCCATCATCATTCATTCTCATATAGAATGCTTTTATATCCTTTGGATAGTCAGTTACAAAAACTGGAGCATTATATATTTCCTCAGTGATATACCTTTCATGCTCAGTCTGAAGATCACATCCCCATTCTACTGGGTATTCGAATTTATGCCCTGAATTTTGTAACAGTTCTATTGCTTTGGTATATGTGATTCTTACAAATTCAGAATTTACCAGCTTATTCAATCTTTCAAGTAATCCCTTATCCATAAACTTATTGAAGAACTCCATCTCTTCAGGACAATTTTCAAGAACATAGTTGATTATATACTTTATCATGTCTTCAGCTAATTCCATATTATCCTCAAGGTCAGCAAATGCTATTTCAGGCTCTACCATCCAAAATTCTGAAGCATGTCTTGCCGTATATGAATTTTCAGCTCTAAATGTAGGACCAAATGTATATATATTTCTAAATGCAAGTGCCATAATCTCACCGTTTAACTGCCCTGATACAGTAAGATTTGTTTCTTTTCCAAAGAAATCTTGAGAATAATCTATTTTACCATCTTCTGTAAGAGGAGGATTTTTCATATCTAAAGTAGTTATTCTAAACATTTCTCCTGCACCTTCTGCATCACTACCAGTTATTAAAGGCGTATGTGCATAGACAAAGTTTCTTTCCTGGAAAAACTTATGTATAGCATATGCCACAACAGATCTTACTCTAAATACTGCTGAAAAAGTATTACTTCTTGGTCTTAAATGAGCTATAGTTCTTAAATATTCTAAAGTATGTCTTTTCTTCTGTAGAGGATAAGAAGAATCTGATTTTCCTTCTATTTCAATTTTTCTTGCTTGTATCTCTATTGGATTCTTTGGATTGTCAACTTTAACTAATTCTCCTTCTATCAGCAATGATGATGAAATTGGAAGCTTAGATAATTCTTTAAAGTTTTCCAGTTTTTCTTCATCAAGCACAATCTGTATATTCTTAAAAAAAGAACCATCATTTAACTCTATAAAACCAAATTTTTTAGATATTCTTGATGTTCTTATCCATCCAGCTACTTGAACTGTTTTCCCTATAAATTCTTCGCTATTTCTATATAGCGTTTTTACTTCTAAAAATTTTTTTTGCATAATTCCTCCTAAAAATAAAATATTCATTTTTATAAATAAAAAACACACATTGTCCCAAATAAAGGGACGATGTGTGTAAATAATCGCGGTACCACCCTAATTACCAATAATGGTCTCTTAGAGGATTTTAACGGTTCCAACCGTCTGAGCCTACTAAATAAAATCGTTCGGGCAGAAACTCCGAGATGTTCTTCATTATCTATTTTATACCGAACTCACACCAACTTCGGCTCGCTTAATAAGTGATAAATAACTACTCTTCTCTTCTTAGTCTTTAAATTAATATATATGTGAGTATATCAACTTTATAACTTTTTGTCAATATAATAAATTTATTTATAACTCTTTGTATCTAGTTTTTTAATTGCATCTGTGGTTTTAATTTTATTGTTTGTTGATTCAATAATATTATACTTTACTACCTCTGTGTAAATAAGTTCTACTGCAAATAGCTGCCCCAATTTTGTAGGCATAGAACCAGTTTCAAGAATACTCTCATCGGAATAATGATGAATGCATAAATCTGCTAATTTACAAAGTGTTGATTGATGGTTTCCTGTAATAGCAATTATTTTTGCATTATTTTTTTTTGCAATGTTCACAGTGTTTATTATTTCGGAAGTTTCACCAGAATTAGATATAGCTACAACTAGATCACCTTCTCTTATTATTGATGCCATCATAAGCATCATATGATTATTATCATAACTTGCGCAGTCAATTCCTATCCTCATAAATTTAAAACTTGACTCAACAGAGACAATACCAGAAAAACCTATCCCAATAAAACAAGTTTTATCTGCATCTAGAATCATACTTGCCGCTTTCTCTATATCTTCGTTCTTTAATATTTTCATAGTTTCTTCCAAAGCTCTAATGTCTGCAGAAGCAAGCTTTGATGCGGTTTCTGTAGCTGATTCATTTTGTTTTATACTACTATCTAAAATATTATTTTGTTCTCTTATAGTTATTTCTTTGGCTAATCCTAACTTAAATTCTTGAAAGCCATCACAACCTAATTTTTTTACGCATCTTGTGATTGTAGCTTCTCCAGTTCCAATTTTTTTTGCCATTGTTGATATTTGCATATATGGAATTTCATCTATATTTTCCAATACATATTTCATTATCAATTTATCTGATTTTGTTGGTCTAAACTTAGGCCTATTGATATTCCCTATGATACTCATTTTATCATCTCCACATTATTTAATCTGAAAAGTTCTCTTTTATTTTCACAGCTTCACTAAAACCTGATATCTGCCCATCAGAATTAATTGCTACAATATAATAATTTTTGTCAATAGCGCTTTCTCTAACTTTTATAATAGTCGAAGTATTTTTTATATTTTTAGCAATCAATTTATACTTAGAATCTTTATAATCATTATCTTTTGAATATATTCTGTATGTACAATTTTTTTCACCTTCAATTGGAAGCCAGAAAAATGATACTGTATTATTTTCTCTATCAACTTTATACTTCATTTTTTCAACCTTTTTATTTTGAAAGTCCATTGTGCTGTTATTGTTAATTCTGATAATATTACTTCGTTTAGTTTCTTCTCTACCATTAAATCCAACTACATAAATCTGATAGTCATAATCTTTATTTTTACTCATATCTAACTTGATAATTTCAGAAATTCTATTTCCATTTGTTATAGTGTTTTTTCCAGTAAAAAATGTCGTAAATATAAAAAATTCTTTATCTTTTGGTTTTACATATACTCTATATTTTTCTACTCTATCATTGTAATCCCATCCCAGTTCAACATCAAGAAAGTTCTTTTCTTTGCTAAACATATATTGAAGGTTTTCTACTTCAATATTTTTAAAGGATCTTTCTTTTACTTCAATAATAGCTCTTTTTTTGATATCTCCAGAAGATACTTCTACAAGATAATTTCCTTTTCTATAAGCTTTTACTTGACCTTCTTTACTAATATCAATCCCCTTACTTTCCTCTAAGCCACTATCTCCAAATTTTTTGACTTTATTCTTATCAAATAAATTTTCATTAAATTTTTTGTAGTTGCTTTTGTCAAGAACCCTATATCTAACGTCTATGTGAGAATTCTTTGGACTTGTTTTAATTTTAGGATCTATTTCAAGCGATTGTCCCTCTTCTAATTCATACTTTTTTCTTATATCAATGCTATCAACTTTCGGAAGGACATTAAAGCTAGTCTGAATTTCTTTTCTATCATATCTGCTGATTAGCTTCGCTTCTCCTATTCCAACAGCTTCTACTTCATTACCATCTATCTTTAGTATCTTTGGATTCGTTGTAGAATAGTTGAGTTTATACCCTTTTTCTAATTTCTTAAAGTCATCTATATTTACTGTACTTTCTATTTTTGCAGTATCACCATAATATTTTATTGGATTGCTAAGTTTTATATCCATATTATTTATTTTAGGATTTACAACCATTATAGTTACTTTTCTAAGAACTCTATTTTTATTTAAAATTCCTATAGAAGAAATTCCTTCTTTTTCAGCTATTAAACTATTCCCCTTTATACTAAGCACTCCGTTATTATCTAATATTGCAAATTTTAGATTAGGCTTTTTGGAGAAAGCCGGAACAACGACATAATCCCCTGCCGAAAGTCCGACTTTATCTCCCACTTTTATAACATATTTATTAATATTTGTAATAAAAGTTCCACCTAATATTTGAATATCTAACCCTTTTACCATTGGACTAATAAATCCGTATTTAAGACCAGAATACAAAGTCCCTAAAAGCAGTGGAATTGCTATTATAGCAATTATTTTTCTTTTATTCATAATACTCACTCCATTTTAGGTGAACTTACTTATATATTTTTATTTAGCACAATTTTTTTCATCTATGAAATATCTCTTGTACCAAACAAGGAATACTAAAATAGTGTATATCTTTCTTGCATTATTTGTAACATTATTATAGTGATCATCTAAAAGTAAGTTTATTTTATCTACATCAAAAAATTCGCCAGCAAAATCTGAATTAAAATATTCTTTTACCATCTTATAGAATTTTTCTTCTTTAAACCATAACTTAATTGGCACTGGGAATCCTTTCTTTTTTCTCTTTGACCAATCTTCAGGTAGCTTTCTTTCTGCGGCCTTTCTTAATATATACTTTGTAGTTCCATTGCATATTTTTTGTTCTGAGCCGATACCTTCTCCGACCTTCATAACTTCCTTATCAAGGAAAGGAACCCTAAGTTCAAGCGAATGCGCCATACTCATTTTATCAGCTTTCTGAAGTATATCCCCCTCCATGAATAATTTAATATCTATAAGTTGTTTTTTAGTAACATCATCTTTACCTTTAACCATATCATATACAGGTTGAGTAATTTCTCTTACTGTTCTAGAATTATGGAACTTAGGTTTTAATATACTCTTAGCTTCATTTTCTTCAAATATCATAGCTTCACCTATAAATGTTTCTTCTACAGGTCTACCAGCTCTTAAAAGTGTTGTTTTCCCATGGAAGTTAGGAAGATGCTTAGATATAGCAGCTGCTCCTTTAACTATAAAACCAGGCAATTTTTTTAACTTTCTTTGACCTTCATCTATATCATACCACTCATATCCACCAAATATTTCGTCGGCACCTTCTCCTGATAATATTACTGTAACCCCATTATCGTGTGCAAGTTTAGATAAGAAATAAAGTGGTAAAGTAGATGGATTTGCCTGAGGTTCATCCATATGATACTGTATCTCTGGAAGCATTCCTAAACAATCATCTCCGTCTATTGTTTTTCTTACATTTTCAATTCCCAGTATCTTAGAAAGTTCTGCTGCTAGATTTGACTCATCAAACTTTTCTTGTTCAAATCCTATCGAAAAAGTCTTGTCTGGCATCAAGCATGCTGTAATGTAACTTGAGTCTATACCCCCAGATAAAAATGATCCTATTGGAACATCTGCATGATTGTGAAGTTTAACAGATTCTTCTACAATATCTTCTATCTTTTTTATATTTTCTTCAACACTATTGTGTTGATCATTGAAATTTACATCCCAATATTTTTTTATCTCCATTTTACCATCTTTAAATATAAAATAATGTCCTGGTTGTAATCTTTGCACGCCTTTAAAGAAAGTTTCATCTTTTTGAGATGAATACTGGAAAGTTAAAAATGGTTTTAATGCCTTTTCATTTACTTCCTTTTTAAAATCTGGATGCTCTAAAAAGCTTTTTATCTCTGAAGCAATCATTAAGCCCGCTTTTCCATTTTGCTCATATTTATAAAAATAATATGGCTTTATACCAAAATGATCTCTTGCTCCAAATGCCTTCTTTTCATTTTTATCCCATATGCAAAAAGCAAACATTCCTCTAAGTTTATTAACTAAATCTTCTCCATACTCTGTATATCCATGAATCAAAACTTCACTATCTGTATTACTTCTAAATTTATAACCCTTTGAAATCAAATCATCTTTTATATCCTGATAATTATATATTTCTCCATTAAAAACCATTACTTTACTTCCATCTTCGCTGTAAAGTGGTTGTGCTCCCGCTTCAGATAAGTCTAAAATGCTTAGTCTTCTAAAACCTAAAGCCGCATCATCATCATAGAATTTTCCTCCCATATCTGGTCCTCTATGTATGATTCTATTCATCATTTTTTCTAAAATGACATCTTTATTTTCGTTATTGTCAAAAAATCCAACAAATCCGCACATATTCTTTTCCTTCCTTTTTTATCTTTATATTAGTAATACTTTAATTAATTTACATAATTATAAATATTTTTACTCACATTTTATAATATCATAAAATTATCGTCCATTCAACAACACTATTATAAAAAGCACCTTGAGCTAAATCTAAGCCTAGGTGCTTTTTTGTCAAATGGATATTTATACAGCTATTCCCCTATTTATTTTATATATTTATATGTTTTTAGTAAATATCTAAACTTCCTGATGGATGGAAAGTATACACTTCCTTTGTATTTTTATTTACAAACATCCCTAAATCAGTCGGAACGTCTGGAATAAATACATATCCTTCTTGTCCTTTTTCTTTCAAAACGTTAAATGTGTTTTCATCGCCCATATAATCATACTTTAAATTACCATTCTTTTCTTCTAGAATCTTAAGAGCCTCTTCTCTGTTTATAGACTTTTCTTGCATTTTTTCCTTTTTTGTTGCTTCTTCACCACTCTTTTCAATATAATTAATTTTTTTATTAAAATCTTTATTTTTTATTTCATATGATACTGCTTTCTTATTACTAGATTCAGAAGTTACTCTTTTCACTTCATACGAATCATTTATATTGGATTTTTGACTTTTAATAGTATTTTCTTTTTTTACAACTTTATCCAAGTTTTTTGATTTATTTTTTTCGAATTTAACAAAACTATTATCAGCGCTATTAGAATCAGAACTCTTTTCTTCCTGCTCGCTAACTTTTTCGTTATCAGCTAGGCTATCAGTTTTTTCACTCTGCTTAGACACATACATCACATCCGGTAAATTATCTTCTCTTGCTGAATTTTCAAGTGCAATACTTAAAGGGCTTATAGTTAAAGCTCCCGCAAGTACTATCATCATAGCAAACAAATTCTTCTTCATAACATCACTTCCTTTTCACAAAAATATCTATCTAATTTATCTTTATGTTTAGCTATTTACTTCTATATTTATATCATAACATATATTCTAGAACTTTGTGATTACAAGGCCGTTAATATGTTTACAAAGTTGTTACAGGAATCTACTAAACTTGTGACTAAATGTTACTTATTAATTATTCTTCAAAAATTATCACGTTTTTCCCCTCTTCCTAACTAAACTCTCTGTAAGATTAAGCCTGTTTATAATATAATTATTAACTTTTCTATAATTCCCTCTACTCTTTAATTGAAAACTTGCTTTATAATCTAAATTTATAACTAAAAAAACACCGAAACAAAAATGCTCCAGTGTTTTTAAAATTTATTTGATTAATAATATGTTCTTATATTGATAATTCATAATTTGAAAGAAATTTATGAAGTAAAGTATATATTTGATTACAACCGCCTTCTAAATCAGATTCAATATTTAAAACTAGCAATGGCTCATGAAGAGATACTCTTAAAAGGAACCATCCTTTTTCACTATCACCATCACAATTAAATCTTACTCCTTCATAGTTCTTTTCAACTTCACTCCAATTTTGTACTCCATTTGCATATTCTTTTAAGGCTTCTATTATACTATTTGCATACGGCTTGAAATCTTTTTTATTTATTTTTATTCTATATTCAGCACCTTCAACAGCTTCCTTCAAACTAGAAATGCTATCTACAATATTTTTCCCTTCTGAATGAAGTTTAGCAGCTTTTATTAATATCTTAGAAACTAAATAAGCACCGTCATCTAAGAAATAATTTTCTTTAAGCGCTGCATGGCCAGATGTTTCTATGGCAAGGTAAGAGTCTTTTCCTTCTTCATTTAGTCTTATAGATTCATTTATTACATTTTTATAACCTCTTTTAAATCTATGATGTACACCACCATTTTTTTCAATAAAATCAGCTAAGCCATTAGACGTTACAGAATCAGTTACTATTGTACTGCCTGGATTTTCTTCCAAAACGATTTTAGATATTACAGCTATTAAAGCATTTTTATTAATCGCTTTCCCAGTTGAAGCCACTATTGCAGCTCTATCTACATCTGTATCAAATATTATACCTAAATCTGCATTATTTTTTATAGTAGCCTCTGATATACTTTTCATAGCCTCTTTATTTTCCGGATTTGGTATGTGATTAGGAAACATTCCATTTGGTTCTAAAAACTGACTACCATTTGTATCTGCACCTAATTTCCCTAAGACTTTTTCTGCAAAAAAACCACCAGAACCATTTCCAGCATCTACTACTATCTTCATTCCTAATAATGGTTTATCGTAATTTTCTTTTGATGAAACACCTTTTTTTATCTTGTTTACTAAAACTTTTGAATAGTCTTCTATTAGATTTTTTTCTTCTACTTTACCTTTATTTTCAGACGAAATAAAATTTCCAGACATGCTTACATCTAAAACATCTTTTAAATCTGATTTTTCTAAGCAACCATCTTTTGTGAAAATCTTCATGCCATTATATATGTATGGCATATGACTAGCAGTAAACATAATAGCTCCATCACAATCATATTCGTCCATTATAGTAGACATAAACATAGCTGGAGTAGTTGCCAAACCGCAGTCAAATACATCTATTCCTATATTAATCAATTCTTCTTTACATGCTTCTCTAAATACTGGGCCTGTAACTCTTGAATCCATACCTATCGCAATTTTTATTTTATCTTTCTTTAGTTTATCAGTAAGCCATGTGGCAAAACCTTTGGCTATTATTCTAACATCTTCTGTAGATAATGTAATATCAAGATTGCTATTTTCATCTTTATAAGCAACACCTCTTACATCTGTTCCATTTTGTAATTTATGTAATTGTCTCATTCTCTTTCCTTCTTAAATTTATATTTTCTATAATTTATGCATAAACTATATATTTTTTGCATAAGTTACCCTTATTATATTTTTCTATTTGATATTAAGTGATGCTTTTTCTGCATCTCTGTTAAAGGCTTCTATCCCCTTATCAGTTAAAGGATGTTTTATCATTTGCATAATTACCTTGTATGGTACTGTTGCTATATCGGCTCCCATTTTGGCAGCTTCAATAACATGTAGTGGATTTCTAACACTTGCAACTATAATTTCTGTTGGTATATAGTTTGCAGCAAATATTTCAGTTATTTCCGCAATCAAAGAAAGGCCATCAAATGATATATCATCAAGTCTTCCTACAAATGGGCTTACATATGAAGCGCCAGCTCTAGCAGCTAGTAAAGCTTGACTTGCTGAAAATATTAAAGTAACATTAGTCTTTATTCCCTTATTAGATAACACTTTAACTGCTTTTAAACCTTCTTGGCACATAGGTATTTTTATAACTATATTTTCATGTATTTTGGCAAGTTTTTCAGCTTCCTCAATCATACCTTTATGTTCCATACTTAAAACTTCTGCACTTATTGGACCATCAACTATCTCTACAATTTCATTTACAACCTCTGTAAAATCTCTTCCTTCTTTAGCAATAAGAGAAGGATTCGTTGTAACACCACAAATAACACCTAGCTCATTTGCCTCTTTTATTTCTTCAATATTAGCTGTATCAATAAAAAATCTCATGAATATACCCCCAATTTAAAATTATAATTTAAAATCTTCAGTTTATTATAAAAATCTTATCATCTTGTCCTTCAAAGATGCAATACGGGCAAGAGATTCTACTCTCACACCTTTTTCTCCTAAAATAGCACTTCCATCTTGGTAAGATTTTTCTATTACTATTCCAACCCCAACAAGGTTAGCTTTTGCCTGTTCTATAACATCTATCATGCCTAATGCCGCTCCACCTTTAGCAAGAAAATCATCTATTACAAGTACATTTTCTCCCTCCGATAGGTATCTTTTTGACACCATGATATCATACTCTTTATTCTTTGTAAAAGAATAAACCTTTGACCTATATATATCAGGATCAAGGTTTCTTGATTCTTGCTTCTTAGCAAATACAACAGGTACATTATCAAAGTATTGTGCAGCAATTACTGCTATTGCAATACCTGAAGATTCAACTGTAAGAATCTTATCTACTTTTTCATCAGAATATCTTCTTTTAAACTCTCTACCTATCTCATTTAAAAGAGGAACATCTACTTGATGATTAAGAAAGTTATCTACTTTTAAAACCTCTTCGTCATTCACTATTCCATCAGTTAAAATCTTATTCTTTAATAACTCCATAAAACTCCCTTTCAT